>NZ_AWGW01000025.1:0-307236 GCF_000477535.1 Segatella salivae F0493 | reverse complement strand
ATCAAAAGCGCAACACCTACGGCGTTGAAACATTCATTTTATAATACAATTGATGCCTACATCCGAATTAATAAATAGCAAAATGTGCCAATATTCCAATGGATGTATTTTACAATATACATGCCCTCATGGTGCAACTCGGTACGAGTTGTTCTTTTGATAGCCCGGGGTTAGCGAGGAACGAGCCTACCCCGGGTAAACGTTCGCAAGGAGATTCAACGCCATAGGTGTTAAGCTTTTTCTATAAAGCCACGTTTATAATGAAACCTTTCGTGGCAGATTAATCAAAAAAAGCGCAACACCTACGGCGTTGTTCCCCGCAAACCATACCCTAACCCAGGGTAGCCTGCACTATCGTTTGGCAACCCTGGGCTATCAAAAACGCAACACTTACAGCGTTGAGAAATGCGTATTGATTCATTATTTGTGTCATGATTCATTGGAATATCATTGAAAACGTATCACAATTAATTCATTAATACAAACAAAAAAATTGTATATTAATCACCGACACCGTAGATTTTATGTCAATATTTCGATGAATGTATTTTACATTATGAATATTACAACGATACAACGCCGTATATTTTATGCCGGTATTCCAATGGATGAATTTCGCAATATAAATGCGCTCATCGCACAACGCCGTAGGTATTATACCATTATTCCAATGAATGTATTTGGCAATAAAAATGTCCTCGTAGTGCAACGCCGTAGGTTATATGCCAATATTCCAATTAATGTATCTTCCATTATAAATGTGCTCATGGTGCAACTCGGTACGAGTTGTTCCTTTGATAGCCCGGGGTTGGTGAGGGACGAGCCTACCCCGGGTGAGCATTCGCAAGGAGATTCAACGCCGTAGGTGTTGAGCTTTTTCTATAAAGGCACGCTTATAATGAACCCTTTCATGGCGAATTAATTTAAAAAACGCAACACCTATGGCGTTGTTCCCCACACAACATACATTAACCCAGGGTAGCCTGCACTATCGTTTGGCAACCCTGGGCTATCAAAAACGCAACACCTACGGCGTTGAAAAATGCGTATTGATTCATTATTTGTAGCATGATTCAATGGTATATCAATGAAAACGTATCACAATTAATTCATTAATACAAACAAAAAAATTGTATATTAATCACCGACGCCGTAGATTTTATGTCAATATTTCGATGAATGTATTTTACATTATGAATATTACAACGATACAACGCCGTATATTTTATGCCGGTATTCCAATGGATGAATTTCGCAATATAAATGCCCTCATGGTGCAACTCGGTACGAGTTGTTCTTTTGATAGCCCGGGGTTGGCGAGGAACGAGCCTACCCCGGGTAAACGTTCGCAAGGAGATTCAACGCTGTAAGTGTTGAGCTTTTTCCGAGAAAGCATGGCTATTGCGAGGGGATTTATGGCGAATTACGCTTAGAAAGCGTAACACCTACGGCTTTGAAATATTCAATCCGTAACATGAATTACGTTATCTCGCGCCAAAATATATGGTGGATTACGTCGAAAAGGTACAACACCTACGGCGTTGTTCCCCGCAAACCATACCCTAACCCAGGGTAGCCTGCACTATCGTTTGGCAACCATAGGCTATCAAAAACGCAACACCTACGGCGTTGAATAATAAAAATCATAATATAATTTGCGTCATTTTATGCGATAATCTACGTCATTTCATGCGATAAAATACGGCAAATTACGCGATGATTTGCCCCAAATCAATTTACCTTTAATTCTCAACATTATCACCGCCCCTAATTAACTCCAAAACAACCCCCTCCATTTCCACGGCTAACTACTCCCCTCTCTCTTCGGAGAGGGGTTGGGGGTGAGGCTTTATTTGCTTCAACCCACCCTACACTTCACTCCAAAACAAAGCATACAATCAAAGTATTTAACAAACAAAAGGACTTTCATACTTTTTAACTTCGATAGATTTGTTTACCCTGAAATCTATTCGTATATTTGCAACATCTACGTTATTAACTCGAAACAATACTAAAACATGGACACGTTTTCTAAGAGATTTTCTTTAGAAGGAAAAGTAGCCTTGGTGACAGGAGCTGCTTATGGTATCGGATTTGCTATTGCTGAAGCTTATGCTTTGGCTGGGGCGAAGGTGGCTTTCAATTGCCGCAGTCAGGAGCATTTAGACAAAGCACTGGCTGACTATAAAGCAAAAGGCATTGATGCACATGGATATATTGCGGACGTTACCGACGAAACGCAGGTAAAAGCGCTTGTAGCGAAAGTGGAAAATGAGCTCGGAACGATTGATATTCTCGTCAATAATGCTGGTATTATCAAGCGTATTCCGATGGAAGAAATGAGTGTTGAGGACTTCCGTCAAGTCATAGACATTGATCTTAACGCCCCTTTCATTGTCTCAAAAGCCGTTATCCCAGGCATGAAACGCAAGGGACATGGAAAGATTATCAATATATGTTCGATGATGAGTGAGTTGGGACGCGAGACGGTTAGTGCTTATGCAGCAGCCAAAGGCGGTCTAAAGATGCTCACACGCAACATTTGTTCGGAGTTTGGTGAACACAATATACAATGCAACGGCATAGGACCGGGCTATATTGCAACGCCACAAACCGCTCCACTTCGTGAGCTTCAAGCAGACGGAAGCCGTCATCCCTTCGACCGATTTATTATTAGTAAGACCCCCGCGGCACGTTGGGGCACGCCCGAAGACCTAATGGGTCCCGCAGTGTTCTTAGCCTCAGATGCGAGTGATTTCATTAATGGTCACATCTTATATGTTGATGGTGGCATTCTCGCTTATATCGGAAAACAACCTTAACTGAGTCATAGAGCGTTGTCACTTGTTAGACAACGCCAGCTCAATGACAATTAAACACATCATGTTTTGAAACGCGTTCGACTATGTTTTTAGTCGTTCTATTGATATATGCTATTCGTTTGAAGTCACGAACAATGACTTCAAACGAAACACAAGTATCTTTTTTACACATCAGAGGATGATTTATTAGTGTGTAAAACAGATTTAAAAGAACCTTGATTTAGGTGGAATTGAGCGCCTGATGCACATGAACAATCTTACCATAAAGCCCCATGAGAAAGACCGTTAGACGCACCCCATGCCAATTGTAAAGGCAAAGCACATTATATGTAAAAGCAAACGAGGTTACTTGTTGACTGCAAACACGCTTTGTAAAACAACCTTAAAAAACAAAAGAATAATCATTATTTTACATAATAATAGTACAGAATAGTGGCCTATTTGCAGAATTCTGCTTAAATTTGCAATCAAAAACCTGTGAGACAAGGTGTCAATGCAGGATAAAGATAACATAAACTACGTAGAATGAAGACCAAACTTTTGTCCCTTACTGCGCTATTCTCCGCTCTATTAGCCTTTACTTCATGTCTCAAAGGCAATGATGATGAGGGCACAACTTACGATGATTCAGCGATTACAGCGTTTTCTTTGGGGACACTGAAGTATACAAAACACGCGAAGACGAAAGCCGGAGCAGACACTATTATCCATACAACGTTGAACGCAAGTAGCTATAAATTCTATATCGATCAAATGAATCGAGAGATTTATAACGTTGATTCCTTGCCCTATGGAGTGGATGTTCGCAAGGCACTTTGTACGATTGCAGCCAAGAACGGAGGTTCAGTGGTATTGAAAAGCATGACTTCTGACTCGCTGAAATTCTATGTAACGACAGACTCTTTGGACTTTTCTAAACCAAGAACGCTCATTGTTTACAGCCAAAGTGGCAAATATAATCGCAGTTATACGGTAAAGGTCAACGTGCATAAGACGCAGGTTGGTCGCTTTGTTTGGCAGTCGACAACAGGTCAAGACAGCCGTTTGGGTGCACTCTCTGCCATGAAAGCAGTAACGATGAATGGCAAAGTGTATGTCATGGGCACGGAAAATGGTACAACAAAGCTCTATGTTACATCGTCTAACCAGATACAAAGCTGGCAGCAACTCAGCCCTGATAAGACACTCGATGCACAGGCTTCAAGCAATCTTATAGCTTTCGATGGCTTCCTTTATACATATAGTGGCGGACAGATTTTGCGCAGTCAAGATGGTCAGTCATGGGAAACAAGAGGCTATGTTACCTTGAAGCAGCTGGTCGGCGGTGTCAATGGAGTACTCTATGGCGTTGGAAACAGCGGCATGATGAAGTCGGAAGACGGCGGAACAAGCTGGAGTTTAGACACAACTAATGGCGATTTAAGTGAATTACCAAGTCAAAATATTCATTTGTTCAGCTTTGCTTCAAAAGTGAATGCTGGCGTTTATAATCTTGTGATGGTAGGAAATGCACCGACAACCAATGATGTTCTCGGCGCAAAGGTATGGGGAAAACAGATTGATCCCAACCAACCTGCACAGCCATGGAGATTCTATGGGTTGGACGAACCAGCGTATGTGGCTCCAGGTTTGACCCATCTTCAGATTGTTAGTGTGGGAGATGACCTCATCGCGCTTGGCGGAAAAGGACTTGGAAACTATCAAGCAAAGGCCTTTGAAAGCTTCTTTGTCAGCGAAGGTCAAGGGCTTGGATGGAAAAAAGACGATCGAATCACATTGCCAGAAGGCTTTGAAAGCAGTGAGACTTCATTTGCTATGGTCGTAGATGAGCATCAAGACCTTTGGTTGATTGCTGGTGGAAGTGGCAAGATTTGGAAAGGTAACTTAGCTGGATTGATACTGAAGAAATAGGCAATAGAGATGCAACGCGCGATGCTTCTACTCACCATGCTGGCTACAATGCTTGGCATGAAAGCCCAAACCGATGATGAATATCTCATGGAAGTGGGCGGAGGCTTAGGCATAATGGGTTATTTGGGCGACTATAATAACATGCTTACGCGAGATCTTCAGCCTATGATGACGGTATTTGTACGCCGTAATCTCAATGCATATATGGCGCTTCGGTTAGATGCTTCGATAGGAACACTCAAGGGAAATGAACGTGATGTGCGAACCATTTACCCTTCATCGTCAGCATCACCCTATCATTTCAGTAACAAACTGACGGATGTTAGTCTGATGTATGAATACAATTTCTGGCCTTATGGCACTGGAAAAGACTACTACGGAGCAAAGCGTTTGACTCCATTTCTATTTGTAGGAGTGGGTGGAACCTATGCAAGTGGTGATGGAACAAACGTCTTTACAGCAAATATTCCAATAGGCGTTGGCCTGAAATATAAAATAGGTACGCGCGTAAATGCAGGCATAGCATGGGCCATGCACTTTGCAATGAGCGACAAACTTGATGGGAGGAAAGATCCGTATGGAATCACTTCGTCGGGCATTTTCAAGAATAAAGATTGCTATTCTGCCCTGCAACTTACACTAAGTTATAGCTTTATGCCGAAATGTACGACGTGTAACAAAGATATAAAATAGGTGCTTTGACACGATAAAATGAGTTATTTTGAATCGCAAAGTGACTTGTTTTGCAGTGTAAAGAGACGCAAAACAGAATATAAAACGAAGATATGGAAGCTTCATTAGATAGGACACGAATTCCCAAACACATTGCCATTATCATGGATGGCAATGGGCGTTGGGCAGCAGAAAGAGGCAAACCACGCAGCTATGGGCATCAAGCTGGCGTGGATGCGGTGCGTAGAATCACGTCGGAAGCTACGCGATTGGGAGTTAAATTCCTTACGCTTTATACCTTTTCTACCGAGAATTGGAACCGTCCTGCAGACGAAATAAGTGCCTTAATGGGCTTAGTGCTCACATCACTTGAGGATGAAATCTTCATGAAGAACAACGTAAGGTTTCGTGTTATCGGTGATAGAAAGAGACTTCCTGCCGAAGTTGAGCAGAAACTTAGAGAGACAGAAGAGCATACAAAGACTAATTCTGCGATGACAATGGTTGTGGCTTTGAGTTATAGTGCACGTTGGGAGATGGCACAAGCCATGCGAGAACTCCTCACGGAACATAAGGATAAGTCTCTTGTTCCGGAAGAAATCACGGAAGAAGTCATTAGCCGTCATCTGCAAACAAGCTTCATGCCAGACCCTGAACTGCTGATACGTACGGGCGGAGAACTACGGATTAGCAACTTCCTTTTATGGCAGATTGCCTACTCGGAGCTATATTTTTGTGATACATATTGGCCCGACTTTAATGAAGACGACTTGCATAAAGCCATCCTGAGTTACCAGAATCGCCAGCGGAGATTTGGCAAAACAGAAGCTCAGATAGAAGCCGAAGCAGTAAAATAAGAATGCTTTGACAAGCGAATAAGAACGAAACAGCAATAAGAAACATCATTGGTAATGAACAATATAAAGAAAGTTTTTATCATCTTTGCAGCGGGATTGACAAGCGCTGTCCCTGCTTTTGCACAGGACAAGATACTATATCCTGATATCTCTTATGCCGGAACACCGCGCTCTTGCATTATCGGTGGCATTAATATCTCGGGAGTTCAAGGCTACGAAGACTACATGTTGTCTGGTATTTCGGGACTACAAGTAGGCCAAGAGATTACAGTTCCCGGGGCCGATATCACGAATGCAGTGAAACGTTACTGGCGTCATGGCCTCTTTTCTGACGTTCAAATTTCGGCCGATTCAATCGTTGGGCGAAAGATTTACTTGCATATCGCGTTGAAAACTC
This sequence comes from Segatella salivae F0493, assembly GCF_000477535.1. Classification (NCBI taxonomy): domain Bacteria; kingdom Pseudomonadati; phylum Bacteroidota; class Bacteroidia; order Bacteroidales; family Prevotellaceae; genus Segatella; species Segatella salivae. Next base: position 300,577 of record NZ_AWGW01000025.1, on the reverse strand, counting down.
GTCCACGCGTGTCGGTGATTAACTATGAAGGACTGAAAAAAAGCGAACGAGAAGACATGGAAAATAAGCTCGGTCTGCTCAAAGGTTCACAGATAACACCGAACATGATAGACCGCGCGAAGATCTTAGCAAAGAAGTATTTCGACGACAAGGGATTCAAAAATGCGGAAATAACGATACGACAGAGGGATGATGTAGCTAATAAAGGCAACGTGATTCTTGATGTTATCGTAGATAAAAAGGAAAAAATGAAGGTGAGAAACATCTTCATTGAGGGCAACAAAGCATTGAGTTTGTCGAAGATAAAAGGTGGACTCTTTAAGAAAGGTGCCTTTTCTAAGACCCACGAAGCAGGCAAATTAGGCTCTTTCCTCAAGGCAAAGAAGTTCACACCTGAACGCTGGGAGACCGACAAAAAGAATCTGATTGAGAAATATAATGAATATGGTTATCGCGACGCTACTATCCTTAAAGACAGTGTTTGGAATGTAGATCCGAAACATGTTGATATCTATTTAAAGGTAGACGAAGGTCAAAAGTATTACCTTCGCAATATTACTTGGGTCGGAAACACAGTCTATCCAACACTAAGATTAAATGCAATCTTAGGCTTAAAGAGTGGAGATGTCTACAATCAAAAGCTTCTTGAGAAGCGTGTTTCCAAGGATGATGACGCCGTAGCTAACTTATATTACAACAACGGATACGTCTTCTCAAGCATTAATCCGACTGAAGTGAACATCGATGGCGACTCTATTGACCTTGAAATGCGCGTCACAGAAGGTCCTCAAGCCTATCTAAGTCACGTGCGCATCAATGGAAACACCCGTCTATATGAGAACGTTGTACGACGTGAACTGCGTACAAAGCCGGGAGATTTATTCTCTCGTGAGGCACTAATGCGCTCGCTTCGAGAGATTCAGTCCATGGGACATTTCGACCCAGAGAAGAGTAGTCAGCCCGACGTTAAGCCCAATCCAGAGGATGGAACAGTGGACATTAACTACAACTTGGAACAGAAAAGTAATGACCAAATAGAGTTTTCTTTGGGATGGGGACAAACAGGTGTGATAGGTAAAGTAGGCTTAAAGTTGAACAACTTCTCAATGGCCAACCTCTTCAGAAAGAACAAAGAGCACCGTGGAATCATGCCAATCGGTGACGGAGAGGTGTTGAGTCTTAGTGCACAAACTAACGGAACATATTATCAAAGCTATAATGCAAGCTACTCAACCAACTGGCTTGGCGGCAAACGTCCTAACCAATTCAGCGTTGGAGTGTACTTTAGTAAGATGACAGATGTATCAAGTAGCTACTACAATGATGCCTACCGCATGAACTATCTGAACTCTTACTACAGCGGATATGGCTATGGTTATGGCAACTATAACAACAACTATTACGAGAACTACTATGACCCTGATACCTACATGCGCATGTATGGTGTCAGCATTGGTTGGGGAAAGCGTCTCCGTTGGCCTGACGATTACTTTGTACTCTCGGCACAATTGGCTTACCAACGCTATGAATTGAAGAACTGGAAGTATTTCTTGATGACGAATGGAGCTGCAAACAACCTCAACTTGAGCATCTCTTTAAGTCGCACTTCAACGGATAATCCTCTCTTCCCACGCCATGGTTCAGAGTTCACTGCAAGTGTAACCCTCACCCCACCATGGAGTGTTTGGAGTCACAAAGACTACAAAACCCTGGCTATGAACCCTTATTCTCCAACCTATTCTGCCGAACAACAGGAGAAGTATCGTTGGGTTGAATACCACAAATGGAAGTTTAAGGCAAAGACTTATACGGCATTAAGCGGCGGACAAAAGTGCTTTGTACTGATGACTCGCATTGAGATGGGCTTGTTAGGAAGTTATAACAAGTACAAGAAGAGCCCCTTTGAGACCTACTATGTGGGTGGAGATGGCATGAGCGGATACTCTTCAAGCTACGCCGATGAGACCATAGGACTACGTGGTTATGACAATGGTTCGCTCGCATATAACGGCTATGCATACGACCGATTCACGCTTGGGTTGCGCTATCCATTCTTATTAGGCAACACAACTATCTATGGATTAGGCTTTGTTGAAGCCGGAAACGCTTGGTCGAATACTAAATATTTCAACCCGTTTGATATGAAACGAAGTGCCGGTCTCGGTGTACGTATCTACCTTCCAATGGTTGGTTTGATGGGTATTGACTGGGCTTATGGCTTCGATAAGGATAATGTCAACGGAAAGAAGGGCGGAAGTCAGTTCCACTTTATCCTCGGACAAGAGTTCTAAGTCTGTGGACGAGTGGACAAGTTAACGCGTTTACGAGTGATGTGTTCACTGAGTTTTAAGCTTATTGGGTACAGATGCTCATGCAGATTATAAACAGATGAATAGACAAGCCAACAATAAACACGTTTATTTGTACACTTGTCTACTTGTCAACTAAAAACAAACAGATATGAAAAAAACATTTTATAACAAGGCACTAAGGTTCATGTTACCTTTCTTCCTGCTCGCACTTTTACCATCGTCTGCCTCTGCACAGAAGTTCGCTTTAGTTGATATGGAATATATTTTCAAGAATATTCCGGCCTATGAACGTGCAAACGAGCAACTAAATCAAGTCAGTCGGAAGTGGCAAGCAGAGGTAGAGGCGCTCAATACCGAAGCAAGTACGATGTATAAGAACTATCAGAACGAGTCGGTTTTCCTCTCTCAAGAGCAGAAAAAGACTAAACAAGAGCAGATAATGAACAAAGAAAAGGCCGCAGCCGACTTGAAAAAGAAATACTTTGGGCCTGAAGGTGAGTTGTTCAAAAAGCGAGAAGCCTTGATGGCGCCTATCCAAGAGGAAGTCTATAACGCTGTAAAAGAGATATCAGAACTACGTGGTTACAGTCTTGTTGTCGATCGTTCGAGTGACCAAGGCATCATCTTCGGCAGCCCAAAGATAGACATTTCCAACGAGGTTTTACAGAAATTGGGATACAGCCGCTAAGCTTTCAGCCCACTCTCTGACACTAAACAGGAGACCAAGCACGTCATGGCTATTGCCGAAATGACACAAAGCAGTCTCAAGAATGCATCAAATAAAAAATGATTATATAACAAACAATAAAACGAAAACAAAATGAAAAAGATTCTTTTAATGATGTTGATGTTCGCTCCTCTTGCGACATTCGCACAGAAATTTGGTCACATCAACGCACAGGAAGTAATGTCTCAGATGCCTGAATTCATCAAGGCACGTGGCGAAATGGAAGCAAAAGCAAAGCAGTTTGAGAATGATCTCAAAGCAATGCAAGACGAATTGCAGCGTAAAAGCCAAGACTATGAGAAGAATAAGTCTACAATGAACGCAACAAAGCAGCAGGAAACTGAGAACGAACTCAATGGGCTCTATCAGAAATATCAGCAGGCTTTGCAAGACAATCAACAGACTTTGTCTAAGGAACAGCAGGAGAAAATGCAACCTATCACTACCAAATTGGTTAATGCTATCAAGGCTGTCGGCAAGGCAGGTGGCTATGTTTACATCATGGATGTAAGCTCTGGCATCCCTTATATCAGCGATACTTTGAGCAAGGATGTTACTGCTGAGGTGAAAGCTCAACTCAACAAATTGAAGTAAACGAAGCTAACATACAGTTCAAAAGGGGCGGAATTTGATTCCGCCCCTTTCTTTTTGTAGAGTAAAAAAGCCTCTCCCACAGCCCCAATGCAAAGAAACTAAAGAGAGGAATGGCCTCTCCCCCAACCCCTCTCCGAAGAGAGAGGGGAGTAATATGATTTATTATGGATGGCGCGTTCGGATAAAACGTAGCATAAAAGATTCATATCAATGGTATAACCATTCCTTACCCACTTTATAATCTCCCTGCATTTTTTAGAGAAACTCAGTACATACTACATTCTTTCCAAATGTAATCGCTTAATCAAAGTAGACTCGTTCCTCATCAACCGCAGGCTAACAAAAGCACAACCCATACAGAGTAGCACGTTAAAACTTTTATGGTGGCAATATGGTTGATAATAAAGAGCAAAATGATTTGAGCCTAATTGTCGTGTAATATGATAGGTTTTAGCGCGTTAAATGACGCAAATCATCGCACGAAATGGCACAGATTGTTTGATGAGTAAAGAGCCTTAGCTTATATTTCCAATATAGATTGAAACGATAAAAGTCTGCAAACGCACTTGCATTTGCAGACTTTTATCGTTTAAAGAGTAACACCACAGAGGATGTTACACTTTGTTTTGAATCATTATTTCTGTTCTACCGACTCAAGAGCAGCCTCTTCTAAGCGGCGGTCTTTAATCGTTTTACCCATGAAGAGGTAAGCGATTGGCGAAGCAATGAAGATTGATGAGAGTGTACCGAATATCACACCAAGAGTCATGGCGAAAGCAAACGGCTGAATACTCTTACCACCTAACAACAGAATTACTACCAATACGATCAACGTAGAGAAGCCAGTGTTGATGGTACGTGCCAATGTTTGGTTGATAGAATCATTGAAAACTTTCTGTACATCCTGTTTTGGATGGAGGCGGAAGTTCTCACGAATACGGTCGAACACAACCACTTTATCGTTGATAGAGTAACCAATGACGGTCAAAACTGCACCAATGAACGTCTGATCGACCTCCAAAGAGAATGGTAACAATCCCTGAAGCAGTGAGAAGAAACCTACAACCGTCAAGGCATCGAAAATCAAAGCGATGGTTGAACCGGCTGAGAAGGCCACGTTGCGGAAGCGTATAAGGATATAAAGGAAGATGGCTACAAGTGCGATAATGACACTGATGATAGCGCCATAAGTTACATCCTTAGCCACAGAAGGACCTACTTTAGAACTACTTATGATAGAACCTCCGGTGCGAACATCAGGATTCTTGAACGCCTGTACACTCTTTTGAGAAACTAAACCAGCCTGTTTCAAGCCCTGATATAACTTACTTTCGGCCTCATCATCAACCGTAGGACTGTTAGATTCAATCTTATAGTTGGTTGAGATTCGAATCGTTCTATTGTCTGTTCCGAGTGAAAGAGCGTTGGTAGTACAGCCTGGGAACACATGTGTTAAGACTTCACGTACCTGCTCAGGCTCGGTTGGTTTCTCGAACTGTACAACGTAGTTACGACCTCCAGTGAAGTCAATGCTCTGAGAAAGTCCGCGAACAAAGAAGCTACCTATAAAGACAACAGAAGCTAAAATGGCTATAGTGAAGGTGCCTTTATACATGGACATGAACTTATAATCCTTATTCTGCATAAGGTTTTTACTAACACTTGTCCAGTACTTTAGATTCATCCAACGATCTTTGTTGAGTTGATGTTCGAAAACAAGTCTTGTCAAGAACACTGCACTGAAGAACGAACAAACAATACCTATAATCCAAGTTGTCGCGAAACCTTGGATAGGTCCGGTTCCGAAGACATAGAGGATAACACCGGTTATGAGTGAAGTTAAGTTAGAATCAAAGATAGCTGAGAAGGCATTACTATATCCCGCGGCGACTGCTTGCTTCATTCCTTTGCCCGCTCTTAGCTCTTCTTTGATGCGTTCATAGATAAGAACGTTGGCGTCGACTGCCGTACCTAACGACAGAACCATACCTGCAATACCCGACATTGTCAATGCCGCCTGGAACGAAGTAAGTATACCGAGCGTGAAAAATACGTTGATAACCAACGCTGTATTAGCGATCATACCTGGGATGAAGTTATACATCATCACCATATAGATAATCAACAGCACGAAAGCTATAGCGAAAGAGATGATTCCTTGCTGTATAGATGCGGCACCAAGTGTAGGACCTACCACCTCTTCTTGAACGATACGGGCAGGTGCCGGCATACGACCTGACTTCAAAGTATTGGCAAGGTCTTTCGTCATTTCTACGGTAAAGTTACCAGAAATAGCACTTGAGCCACCATCAATCTCGCCATTTACGCGTGGAGCAGAGTACACTGCATTATCCAAAACGATAGCAATGGCCTTACCAACATTAGCTTTTGTCAGCGCAGCCCAACGGCGTGCACCTTCTGTATTCATAGTCATGTTGACCTCAGGTTGGCCTGTTACATGATTGAACTCATCCTTTGCATCAACTACAACGTCGCCCTGTAGAGGAGCTTGTCCGTTACTTGATGAAACCTTTATAGCGTAAAGACCATAAATATTCTTAGCTTTGATACCATCTTCTGGCGTTGCACTCCAAAGCAATTTGAGGTCGGTTGGAAGAATTTGCTTAGCAGTTTGTCCATAGATTAACTTGCTAATAGCAGCTGTATCTCGTACACTTGCATAACCAACGAGTGCCAAAGAGTTCTGTCCTGTGGTCTGAAGCATTGCCAACAATGGGTGTTGTTTCTTCGCAGCTTCCATCTGTGCATTACTCTTTTGAGTAGGAGTCTCGTCGTCATTATTCTTCAATTGTAACTTAACCTTCTTTGCATCAGCCTTCTTAATGGCCTTCTTTGCAGCGGTAGTATCATTAGAAGCGTCGTTCGCAAGACGGCTATCAAGTTGTTGCAAATAAGGAATTACCTCGTCAGCATTGTATGTTTCCCAGAACTCCAGATTCGCACTACCCTGTAAAAGCTTACGCATACGCTCAGGTTCTTTGATACCTGGCATCTCAACCATAATGCGACCAGTCTGTCCTTCGAGTTTCTGAATGTTGGGTTGTACAACTCCAAACTTATCAATACGAGTGCGTACAACGTTGAAAGAGTTATCAATTGCAGCCTGAACCTCCTGTCGTAACACCTTCTCTACTTCTGAATCAGTGCTCTGTGGATTAATCTTACCTTGTAATTGCTGTGTAGCGAAGAGCTCAGCAAGGCGATGTCCCGGCGCATTTTGATGATAATACTTCACAAAAAGTGATATAAAGTCACTCTGACTCGTCTCTTCTTCAGTGCGAGCTTGCTTCATTGATTTAACAAAAGCGGGGTCCGTCTTGTGATCTGCCAACGTTTCCAATACATCGGGAACAGAGATTTCAAGAATCACATTCATACCACCTTTGAGGTCAAGTCCCAGTCCTATCTGGGTCTCCAAGCACTTTTGATAGGAGTAAATGCCCAAATACTTCACAGAATCTTTATAATCCTGTCTCGCAATTGGGTCTTTAATCTTTGCAGCTTGGCTGTCATAGTAACCTGTGGCAACCGAGAATGAAAGATAGAAAATGCTTGCAAGCGTCAGAAGAACAGCTGTACAAATTACAATTCCTTTGTTTTGCATCTTTTTATTAGTTATTGATTTATTGTTTTTCTAAATTTAATAAGAAAGTTCCTACTATCATATGTAGACGTGCAAAAATACAAATTTTCTTGCAGTCTGTAAAATTTATACGCGTGAAATATATTTTTTTCAACCATTTCCTCGCTTTTTCAGCCAGCAAACTATTGGGTAGTGGTCTGATTCTCCAATACTATGGTCGACCTTACAAGCATAAGGTTGCCAATCTTTTGTACACATAATATGATCTATTCGCACATACATTCCTCCAGCATGATAGCTTACTCCCGGGCCATTTCCTGTGGAAACATAACAATCAATGAGGTTTTTTGCAATGGTATGTCGGGCATAAGATATGGGCGTATCATTGAAATCGCCACACACTATCATGCTTTTATCTAAATGATTACTAATATATCGGGCAACTGCATCAGCCTGAACCGCTCGCTTAGCCGAGGCATCTCCAAGCTTATCTACTAAACGATAAGAAGTTTGTTTGGCTGCCATCACCTTTAAATCTCCCTTTACTAACGACTTAAACTCACGTTTATCCTCATTGGAAAGTCCTGTAGTTTCAAGGTGGTTATTGACTATAATCACGGTATCATTCCCTATCTTTACCTCAAAGGCTCCACTCAAATTTCCCTTCGATGGATAGCTAATGCGCTCGTGAGAAACAATGGGATATCTACTGTATAAGGCGATACAATCACTCGTTTGCGAATATCTCAGCGTGTCTTTATAAGCATATAATTTATCAAGAACAGCGTCTACACGATATTGTCCGATTTCATTTGTCATGGCTTCTTGCATACATAAGATATCAGGATGCTGCACTTTAATATATTCCAAGATAGGAAACTTCCCATTAGCATAGCGCTTCCACCCCGCAAAACTCCACACATTATAAGACATTACCTTAATCGCCTTGTCGGGAACTGACTGTGGAATGTTGAATGGAATATAGGTTCTCACAGGACCATAACAAACAAGATAGCCTGCAAGTGGCAACAAAGCACCTTTCTTTTTGAAGCAAAGCCAAAAGACAAGAAAGCCAAAATTGATGATAAGAAAAACGGGAAAAACGAGTCCGGCATTAGCTAACACCTGATGTTTTATAGGGTTTAAGCGATCCGAATACCCCACAAGAAGCATCACTAAGATAGTAGCCAGATTGGCTCCAGCCACCATTTGCAAAGAGAATCGTTTCAGATTACGCATCATAGTCGCTGCCGTCAGTTCTTCTTACTACTTTCAAAGAGCCTCCGTTTCTCATCCGCTGAAAGACTATCATAACCACTTTTGCGAATCTTATCAAGGATTCTGTCTACCTCTTCCTGATCTTCTTGCTTGCGACGGTTATATTCCCAGTCGCTCTGTCGATTGATATTATCGCCTCCATTGACGTGAGTGGCATTCCCATTTCCCCCTTGTTGTTGCTTACGATGGTCCCATTTACGCTTCAAATTATCAAAGAATTGCTGTCCTTGTAAAGCGTTATTACCAACTCCCGGATGCCTTCTCCAATAACGAATCAAGAAGAATCCCACAATCATTCCACCGAGATGAGCCAGGTGAGCCACGTTATCACTCGCTGTCGATAGCGCCATAACAAGTTCTATGCCGGCATATATCATGACGAAAAACTTAGCTTTTATGGGGATGGGGATGGGGATAATAAACAATCGTTCGTTTGGAAACAGCATACCAAATGCCAGCAGTATGGCATAAATAGCACCCGAAGCACCGACCGTAGTCCAGTTATTCAACATCGGAGATAGCTGGTAAGCAATCTGTGGAAGCTGTCCTATCGTGAACGAAGGAATGTGAGATGACACTGTCAAATAGAACGAACAAAACTGTGCTGCCTCTTGAAAGATTCCGGCACCAATACCACATATAATGTAATAAAACAAGAACCTACGCGGTCCCCACACTTGTTCTACAACCATACCAAACATCCATAGCGCAAACATATTAAAGAATATATGTTCTAAATTGGCATGCATGAACATGTAAGTAAAGAGCTGATAGAATTGAAAATCAGTCGCAAGGAAGAAGTGAAGACCAAAGATGTTGTTGAGGTCTATCGGAGTTCCTCCCATGAAACTAACTCTTTGAAGCAGCCACATCAAGATAAACGCAATCACGTTGATGAGGAGAAGGTTCTTCGTTACGGTGGGAATACGCATCATTTGAGTTGAATTTTTATTGTTGTCTAATTGTTATTTGACTGCAAAAATACGAAAAATATCGTTTAATTAGCCCATAGAAAGGCCGTTTCAAGGCAATTTTTACTATTTTATTCCACTTTTTTCGCTTTTTTATTTGATTTATGAAAGGAATCATCTATATTTGCCAAATAAAGTGACGAATTATTCATTAAATAATCATCTAATTAAAACAAAATTATGAACAAAACAGAATTGATCGACAAAATTGCTGCAGGCGCAGGCTTGAGCAAGGCAGAAGCAAAGAAAGCATTAGACGCAACAACAGCTGCTATCAAGGAAGCTCTCGTGAAAGGCGATAAGATTCAGCTCGTAGGTTTTGGCACTTTCAGTGTTAATGAGCGTCCAGCTCGCGAGGGAATCAACCCTGCAACTAAGGCAAAAATCAAGATTGCAGCTAAGAAAGTGGCTAAGTTCAAAGCAGGTGCAGAACTCGCTGACGCTGTAAACGCATAATTGTAAAGATTAATCGCAACTTTATTTACGCGGACTTTTCAATGATTTTCATTGAGGAGTCCGCTTTTCTTTTGAGACGAATCCTATGCCTTTTGCCCAGAAAGATAGTGCTCTGATCCGCCGTCTTGATTCATAACTCATCACATTTCAAGTATCATCCTCCTTTGCTTAGACTCACTTCCTCATCTCTATACAGCAAAAGAGCACCCCCACTCCTTTATAAAAACTGAACAAATCGACCATAAATCCAACATCACAAAAGATGAAAAGATTTACCACAGAACGTATTTCTACAATAAATTAAAGTTCACTTTGAATACAATCTAAACCTATGAAAATCAACATCTTATACCAACTATTAAGAAAGGACATTGGAAAGACAATACAATCTCTATCATTTTACCGCATAAAGTGCATCATTTTACACCGTAAAATGACGCAGTTCTTCATGTAAAATAACGCTGTTTACAATGCATTTGCAGTTCAACGCTGAAGGCGTTGTACCTTTTATAGCCCAGGGTTGGCGTCAGCCTACCCTGGGTTATGCATGTAGTGAGGAGGTCAACGCCGTAGGTGTTGTACGTTTTCTGCGTAGAATGCCGTGATAAAATGATGAGGTATAAAAGGTATAACGCCTACAGCGTTGTTGCCACTCACGGCAAATGACCCAGGGTAGACTTCGCTTTCGCTTGTCAACCCTGGGCTATCAAAAGTACAACGCTTACAGCGTTGCATAGTTACAACATTCGCAATGGCGGATACATTCATTGGAATATTGGCATAACACCCATGGCGTTGCCTGATGAGCGCATTCATTATGGAGGATATATCCATTGAAATCTTGGCACCTTTTGGCGTTTATTTATTCGCATGTTGCCATCAATTGTATTACAAAATGCACGTTTCAACGCCGTAGGTGTTGCGTTTTTGATAGCCCAGGGTTGACAAGCGATAGCGCAGGCTACCCTGGGTTAACGTATGTTGTGCGGGGAACAACGCCGTAGGTGTTGTGCTTTTGATAGCCCAGGGTTGCCAAACGATAGTGCAGGCTACCCTGGGTTGGCATATGCTGTGCATGGAACAACGCCGTAGGTGTTGCGCTTTTTTAGATTAATCCGCCATGAAAGATTTCGTTGTAAGCGTGCCTTCATAGAAAAAGCTCAACACCTACGGCGTTGAATCTCCTTGCGAACGTTTACCCGGGGTAGGCTCGTTCCTCGCCAACCCCGGGCTATCAAAAGAACAACTCGTACCGAGTTGCGTGGTAGGAGCATTCATGGTAATAGATACATCCATTGGAATATCGGCATAACATCTACGGAGTTGCATCGTTGCCACATTCACAATGACAAATACATTCATTGATATATTGGCATAATACCTACGACGTTACGATATTGCAACATTCACAATGACAAATACATTCATTGATATACCGGCATAACACCTACGGAGTTGCATCGTTACCACATTCGCAATGACAAATACATTCATTGATATATTGGCATAATACCTACGACGTTACGATATTGCAACATTCACAATGACAAATATATTCATTTAGATATTGACATAACACTCATGGCGTTGCATTATTGCAACATTCGCAATGGCGGATACATTCATTGGAGTATTGGTACAAAGGCTTTGGCGTTGCGTAGTTACAACATTCGCAATGGCGGATACATTCATTGGAGTATTGGTACAATGGCTTTGGCGTTGCGTATTACTACAGTTATAACGGCAAATGGGTTAATTAGAGATATTGACATGGTTGATAATCAAAGATAAAATGATTTGGGACAAATTACGCAAAGAAACCACAATACTGATGATGCAGAATCGTTCATTCCATAAAACGAATAACATCAATGTAGCTCAAGAAACTTAACTAAAATGGACGGGAAAGGTGCTTCATTCAAACAGATTTTGAGGCAAAATAAGGAACATGGAGAAACAAAAAGCGCCAAAAGATATAAGTATCTTTCGGCGCTTTTGAGTTGTCCCAGGCGGATTCGAACCACCACTGACAGAACCAAAAACTGTAGTGCTACCATTACACCATAGGACAATCTGGGTGCAAAGGTAATGTTTCTTTCGCACACTACCAAATTTTTACTTGATTTTTTGTTATTCCTTACACATCGGCCTCTATTGTTTCGGCTACTCTTGAAGTTCTATTACGCGCGTGATATCAAAGGAAATGGTTGGTCGATTGTAGCAATCATTAGCGCAAGACAGGTCGAAATCAAGACGATTTCCTGTTCTTTTGGCTCTTTTTTCGCCTTTCAATCGCAACTGATAGTGCATGAAAAAACGTGCATCTTCCTCTGAAGTAATGACAAAAGGATGGCTTATGGTGCCGTCACCCGTCGAAGATATGGCATCAAGAACGCACGTTGCTATGCGTAGATAGTATGCTTCTGCGTCAACATTTATAGGAGAATTGGTGCCATTTCCTACCATATTACGTGCTTCTCTGCCCATAAAAACGATGGCAGGGAGGCTGATAGGATTGATAGCGAGCGCCTGTTGGGCGTAGGTTATGGCTTTGTTGGTGTTGCCTTTAATAAGGGCTTTGAGCATTTCTTGAACCATTTTTTCTTCTTTTCCCTGGCTGATATAGCTTTGCCCGATATAGATTAACTGGCTCTTCGCTGTGGTTAATGGAGACTTAGTCACGCCATTTAGTAAGGTTTTCACAAGATTTCGAATGCTGTCAGGACGCGAAGCGCATAGTGCTTTGATGTGTTTCCATTCGGCCTTATCAAAGCTTTTATATTCCTGAGCAGTACAGATGAGCGCGCAAAACAGAAGTAGAAAGGTGATTATATATTTCTTCATGTGACATCATTTGAGATAGATGAAGCAAATATACAAAAAAGTCTGCAAGGTAAAGTGCCTTGCAGACTTCTTTTATTGATATGCAAATGAAATCTTACTTGACGGTAATGAGATAATAGTTCTTCTTTCCGCGTTGCACAAGAAGATATTTTCCATCGATAAGGTCATCGGTTGTGACAAGCTGATCAAAGGCAGAGAGTTTCTCCTTATTCAAGCTTACACCACCTCCTTTGACGAGTTTTCTCATCTCACTCTTGCTTGGGAAGATGTCCATTCCCTCTTGATTGAACACATCTACAGCCGGATTACCGAGCAATGAGCGGTCAATCGTGTAGTGAGGAACATCTTTGAACACATCGTTTAGAGTAGCCTCATCCAATTGGGCGAGGCTATCCTTGGTGGCTTTACCAAAGAGTATGTTGCTCGCGGCAATGGCCATATCAAGATCTTCCTTTGAATGTACCATCGTAGTGACCTCTTCTGCGAGACGTTTCTGTAGGATTCGTCGGCCCGGATCTTGCTGATGTTCGGCTACAAGCCCATCAATCTCCTCCTTATCAAGGTCAGTAAAGATTTTGATATAACGCTCGGCATCGCTATCACTGACGTTCAACCAGAACTGATAGAAGGCATAAGGTGTGGTGCGTTGACGGTCAAGCCAAACATTTCCGCTTTCCGTTTTGCCAAACTTCTTGCCATCTGCCTTTGTAATCAATGGGCAAGTGAGACAGAAAGCCTCTGCATCGTTGCCAAGAGTACGGTGGATAAGTTCCGTTCCTGTGGTCATATTGCCCCACTGATCGTTTCCACCGAGCTGCAATCTGACGCCATAGTGCTGATATTGATAAAGGAAATCATAGCCCTGTAAAAGCTGATAAGTGAACTCAGTGAATGAAAGTCCATCGCGAGCTTCACCATTTAATCTCTTCTGTACACTGTCTTTGGCCATCATATAATTGACTGTGATGTGCTTTCCGACTTCTCTTGCGAAATCAAGGAACGTGAAATCCTTCATCCAGTCATAGTTATTAACGAGTTCTGCCTTATTCGGCTCGCTGCCATCAAAGTCAAGGAACTTCGCCACTTGCTTTTTGATGGCCTCTTGATTGTGGTAGAGCGTCTCTGAATCTAATAGGTTTCGCTCCTGACTTTTGCCCGAAGGATCGCCTATCATGCCCGTAGCTCCACCAACAAGCAAGTAAGGTTTATGTCCACAACGCTGCAAATGGCGCAACATCATGATGCCACAGAGGTGACCGATATGCAGAGAATCCGCCGTGGGGTCAGTGCCTAAATAGGCCGACACCATGTGGGTCTGCAGATATTCTTCTGTTCCCGGCATGATTTGTGCAAGCATACCACGCCATTTAAGTTCTTCAACGAAGTTCTTTGCCATGTCTTTTTATATTATGAAAAGCAGCCAGATGCATTTTGAATGCGGCTGCATTGTTTATTGATATGTCGTGAGTTGGTTTCCGATGCCATTCAAGGCACGGGATCATATCCGCTTCCTCCCCATGGATTACACCTGAGAATGCGCCATATTGCCAATGCAAGTCCCTTCAACGGGCCATGTTTGATGAGAGCTTGTCGGGCATATTCCGAGCACGTTGGTGTGAAACGACACGATGGAGGCGTGCAAGGTGAGATGACATGTTGGTAGAAGTAGATGGGTAAAAGCAATGCTCCCACCACAAGACGCGATAGCCAATGCAAGAGAGTGTGTAGCGTTTTCATAGCTTTTCACTAATGCGTTGCATCAAGTTTCCAACCTTTTGCTTGACCGTTTCGGTAGGCCAAAGCTTGTCATCAAGCCATATAAACGCCATAACGACACTCTGCTTGTCTTTGACTTTGAGTGAAACAATTTGGCGTTGCAAGCGATATGCCTCGCGCACTTGACGTTTAACCCGATTGCGTTTTACGGCACGTTTGAAATGTTTCTTAGGCACACTAACGAGCAATTGCGTGGGAGGTAGTGAGGCATCTCCTTCATCTTGCGTCATTGTCATATAGACAACACGCAACGGAAAGGCTGACATTGTGTGACTATGTCCGCCATTAAAGAGCCTGTCAATAAGCTTTTTACTACATACACGCTCTTGTTTTGGAAGTCGATGAGAGAGGTTTTCCACCATCTACTGCTATCGGTTTATGACGATTTACTTATTTTCTGCAAGATAAGCCTTTAGCGCAGAGGTCATCGAAGGATGCTCTTTACTCGGCGCAACAAGGTCAATGTGCATGCCTTGTGCCTCAACTTCTTTCGCAGTTGCAGGCCCAAAAGCCGCTATTTTGATGTCACCTTGCTTGAAATCTGGAAAGTTTTTCTTCAGTGCTTTGACGCCCGTTGGACTGAAAAACACCAGCATATCATAGTCGAAGTCTTTCTTTTCTTCTTCTGTAAAGTCATTACTGATTGTGCGATACATCACACATTCGCTGTGCTTTAGCCCCTTACTATCAAGCATATTCTTTATATCGTCGTTATGAACACTACTCAATGGCACCAAGTATTTCTCGTCTTTATGCTTCAACATCTGCGGCATAAGACCATCAATCTTACCATTTGTGCCAAAGAAAACCTTGCGTTTACGATATTGAACATACTTTTGTATGTAAAGAGCAATGGTCTCTATGAGGCAAAAATACTTCATATCCTCAGGTATAGTGATGCGTAATTCCTTTGCAAGCTTAAAGTAATTATCTATCGCATGACGTGAGGTGAACACTACAGCTGTATGATCTAACATGCTAATCTTTTGCTGTCTGAACTCTTTAGAGGATATTCCTTCAACCTTAAAGAATGGTCTAAACACCATCTTTACACCATGTTCTTGGGCAAGATCGTAATAAGGCGACTTCTCACTTGCAGGCTTTGGTTGAGAAATTAGAATCTTCTTTATCATTGATGTCTTAAAAATTGATTTTCAAATAACTATTAATCGTCGCCAAAACTCCCCACAATGCGAGCAAGGGTATGACTTCAAGCGCACAAAAGTACAAAATATTCTGCAGAAAACTACCTTTGTATCTGAAAAAGATAAGATAGGTCTTATAAAACGAAAGGATTTTAAGTAGAATAATGATAAATGAAGAATAAATCATGGCATGATGCAGTTCAAGACCAAAGTAGGCCATAAGCATCACAACAGGAAATATTAACAAGCCCTCTGTTGACACGATAAAGAAGAATGACTTCAGCCATTGTTCATTTTTTTTCGCATCAAAGAATGTCAAATCTACTATCGAATAAGCGGCTATTTTCAATAGGAAATAGGCTAAGATTCCACCCGTAAACCATCCTATTACCTTATATTGTTCAACGATAAATGTGTCACTTATCGTGGCACGTGTATAGAAAAAGAACAGCAACGAGAGTTGAAGACACGTCTGAAGCATTAGGAAGAACTGGAAGCGAAGCTCGCTTGAAGTCTCTGAAATGACTGTAGTTTCACCATGTTGAACATAGAAGAAGTTCTTCGCTTGACGCTGAATGAATCGCTTCGACTTAGTATATCCCACCATACAAATAATGAAACAAGACAACAGAATGCCTGTAATGACATTGTCAGACGCTACAGAATAAGGCACAGGGTCACCTGCAACACCCAATCTTCCGCCAGGTTGTTCGGGATGAAACAACGGAGATTTTGAGAAGAATGATTCCTTATAATACCGCGGAAGCGTTACATCTCGCCAGCTTTTCCCAACGGGTTGTCCTGGAAGATGTAACGTATCAGGTCGATTACTCCAACGAATCTTACTGGGTTTAATATGTGCTTGAATGGCAGAATCTTGCTGTTCAGGCGTGGCATTCTTAGGCAACCACCCTATGATTTCAGCCGGAGTGGGTTGCTTCTGCACACGAACAGCCGCACCTTGTCGGCTTTGTTGCATCTCAGCACTTGCGATAGAATCTTCTTGTTGCATGGTTTCGGGGAGTTGAAAAAAGGGCAGATAGCAACTCTATCCACCCTCTTATTATGCTGTTATAGGTTGAATGCGCGCTTGATTTCGTCCACACGATCGAGCTTTTCCCATGTAAACAGCTCAACATCTATAGTCTTTGATTCATGATAATGACTTGTAAACGTCTTCTTTACCACCTCATTCTTGCGTCCCATATGACCATAAGCAGCAGTCTCTAAGTACATAGGCTGACGCAGTTTCAGCATCCGTTCGATGGCACGTGGACGCAAATCAAACATCTCTTTGATTTTCTTTGCAATCTCACCATCACTCATTTGCACCTTACTTCGACCGAAAGTATCCACATAAACACTAACGGGTTGTGCCACGCCTATAGCGTAAGCAAGTTGCACAAGCATTTCATCTGCAACGCCAGCTGCCACCATATTCTTTGCAATATAACGTGTAGCATAGGCGGCAGAACGGTCTACTTTCGACGGATCTTTACCCGAAAAGGCGCCTCCTCCGTGTGCTCCCTTGCCACCATACGTGTCAACTATTATCTTACGTCCCGTCAAACCGGTATCTCCATGAGGTCCACCTATGACGAATTTACCCGTAGGATTGACAAAGTATTTAATGTCATCATTGAACAATGCCAATACTTTTCCACCCAACTTTGCCTTTACACGTGGGATAAGAATATTGATAACGTCATCGCAAATCTTAGCCAACATCGCCTTATCGTCGTCAAGGAAGTTATCGTGTTGCGTGCTAACAACAATCGTATCAATACGAAATGGAATACCAGCATCACTATATTCAATCGTCACTTGACTCTTTGCATCAGGACGAAGATAAGTCATCTGCTTTCCTTCACGGCGAATTTCCGTCAAGGTTTGCATCAACAAGTGAGACAACTCCAATGAAACAGGCATGTAATTCTCGGTTTCATTCGTTGCATAACCAAACATCATACCTTGATCTCCGGCACCCTGCTCGTCCTCATCTGTACGACTTACGCCTCTGTTTATATCGTCGCTTTGCTCATGAATGGCTGTCATTACGCCGCAAGAGTCGCCATCAAACTGATATTCGGCTTTCGTATAACCAATCTTTTTGATTGTGTTTCGGGCGATAGTCTGTAGGTCTATATACTCTTTTGAACGCACTTCACCCATTATAACCACTTGACCTGTGGTGCAAAATGTCTCTATTGCACAGTGCGAATGCTCGTCATAAGCGAGGAATTGGTCAAGTAAAGCATCTGAAATCTGGTCGGAAACCTTGTCTGGATGACCTTCAGACACCGACTCTGAAGAAAATAAATAGCTCATTCTTCCATTACTTTTTTAGCGTGGAAAAACACCAAGTAACCGTAAAATCTTAGGGGGATTTTGCAGTTTTAGCATTTTTTTATGTGGTTGCAAGCAGCCAAATTCTTCCACAAATGTTACACTTAATATATTAATCGCCTGCAAAGTTAGACATAATTCATGAGAAAACAAAATAATAACTCACGAAAAATATCTCCCGTTTTAACCTGTTTTAACTGACAATCAACAGCTAATGCCGCCACAAAATACGAATAAACATGAGGTGTAATGATGCAAATGTCGTTGATATAAAAGGCAAACAAAGCCTCTCCCCCAGCCCCTCCCCGAAGAGGGAGGGGAGTAGTTACTCTTTGAAATGGAGCGAGTTGTTTGAGGATTAATTAGGGGTGGTAATGTTGTTGATAATGAAGCGTAAAATGATTTGTGGTAAATAGGTACATGATTTACCGCATTTTACCGCATGAAACAATAGAAATGGTGTTACAAAACACATATTTCAACGCCGTAGGTGTTGTGCTTTTGATAGCCCAGGGTTGCCAAACGATAGTGCAGGCTACCCTGGGTTAATGTTTGGTGTACGTGGAACAACGCCATCGGTGTTACGCTTTTTAAGCGTAATCCGGCATAAATCCCCTCGCTATACCCATGTTTTCACAGAAAAAGCTCAACACCTACGGCGTTGAATCTCCTTGCGAACGTTGACCCGGGGTAGGCTCGTTCCTCGCCAACCCCGGGCTATCAAAGGAACAACTCGTACCGAGTTGCATGGGGAGAACATTTATATTGCGAAATTCATTCATTAAAATAATGGCGCAATACCGACGGCATTGCGTTGTTACAACACTTATAATGGTGGATGTATCCACCGAAATATTTGCACATTTTGCTGTTTATTTATTCGCATGTTGGTATTAATTGTATTATAAAATGCACGTTTCAACGCCGTAGGTGTTGCGCTTTTGATAGCCCAGGGTTGCCAAACGATAGTGCAGGCTACCCTGGGTTAATGTATGGTTTGTGGGGAACAACGCCATAGGCGTTGCGCTTTTTCGGCGTTATCCGCCATAAAAAGTTTCATTATAAGCGTGCCTTCATAGAAAAAGCGCAACACCTATGGCGTTGAATCTCCTTGCTAATGTTTACCCGGGGTAGGCTCATCCCTCGCCAACCCCGGGCTATCAAAGGAACAACTCGTACCGAGTTGCGTGGTAAGGGAATTTATATTGTAAAATACATTCATTGAAATACCGACATAACACCTACGGCGTTGCACCATGAGCGCATTTATATTACGAAATTCATTCATTGGGATAATAGCACAATACCAACACAGTTACGAGATGAAACAATTGTGGGCGTGGCGTGGTTGATAATTAAAGGGGAAATGGTGTAAGGGAAACAAAGCCTCACCCCCAGCCCCTCTCCGAAGAGAGAGGGGAGTAGTTAGTCGTGGAAATAGAGGAGGTTATTTCGGGGTTATTTAGGGATGGTGATGTTGTTGATAATGAAGCGTAAAATGGTTTGCGTCATTTCATCGTGTAAAATACGCCAAATCATGCGACCATTTGACGCATTTTAGCGTGTGAAATGACACAGATTATAATACCATTTTAGTTCAACGCTGAAGGCATTGTACGTTTTATAGCCTAAGGTTGACGTCAGCCTACCTTAGGTTATGCATGTAGTGAAGAGGTCAACGCCGTAGATGTTGTACGTTTTCTGCGTGGAAAGACGTGATAGAATCATGCAATCAGCCATGCAATGTAGTTCACATTCACCCTCATTCTACCTTTATCAATAAAACGAAAAAATATAGTTTGCAGGGCGATGTAATGACCTTGTAGCGACAATTCCATTTCAAAAACTTTGCAATTTCAATAAAAGATTGTATCTTCGCAACAGATTACATGAACAGAGATGGGACTAATGACGATTGAATGACCTATCGTTTGTTGGGCGAAGCAGGTTTCGCAATCCCCATTTACGAATGAGTTCATGATGGAAAATCAGAGTTTTGGAAATAAAAAATAAATCAAAGAAAAGATGAAAAAGCTATTTCTCGCACTTACTTTTATGGCAATGACGCTCACGATTAGTGCGCAGTCACCTCTTAAATATGGGTATTTCAGTTTCTCAGAGGCATTGAAAGCAATGCCAGGATATGCCGTTTCAGAACGTGACATGGCTGCCCTTCGTGCAAAATATGAAGAAGAAGGTAAGCGTGTTGAAGACGATTTCAACAAGAAATACGAGCAGTTTCTTGACGGACAACGTGACTTTGCTCCGCTGATTCTACAGAAACGACAAGCTGAGTTGCAAGAGATGATGGAGAAGAACGTGGCATTTAAGAACGAGTCTAAACGTTTACTTGATCAAGCAGATGCCGAAAGTAAGGCTGCACTTAAAGTGCGTTTGCGTGCTATTGTGGCTCGCATTGGCGCCGAACGCGGCTATGCTTTCATCCTCAACACCGACAATGATGCTGTTCCTTACGTGAATAATATTGTGGGAGAAGACATCAACGCGCTCGTAAAAGATGCTGTAAAGCGTTAAAAGATGACGAAGTTTCCCGAACAACCAGGGCCGATAGGCGTGTTCGATTCAGGCTATGGAGGACTTACTATCCTGCATGGCATTCGTCAATTGCTGCCCCAATACGACTATATCTACCTCGGAGATAATGCCCGTGCGCCTTATGGCACGCGCTCGTTTGATGTGGTTTATCAGTTCACTCGACAAGCCGTTATGAAACTCTTTGAGTTGGGTTGTCACCTTGTTATCCTCGGATGTAACACTGCTTCGGCTAAAGCTTTGCGCAGTATTCAGCAGAATGATTTACCAAATATCACCCCTTCACGCCGTGTGTTGGGTGTAATCAGGCCTACAGCAGAGGTGATTGGCACACTGACCCAAAACAATCATGTGGGTCTTTTGGCTACCGAGGGAACGGTGAAGAGCCATAGTTATGAGCTTGAAATCAAGAAACTATGGCCCGAAATCAAAGTAACGGGTGTGGCATGTCCGTTTTGGGTGCCCTTAGTTGAATACAATGAAGCCGACAGTCCGGGTGCCGATTACTTTGTAAAGAAGCGTATTGACGACCTCATGCGACGTGATCCGGCGATAGATACCATTATACTTGGCTGCACACACTACCCCATTTTGATGCCTAAAATCGTTAAGTATGTGGCACCAGGAGTGCGGATTATCCCGCAAGGTGAATATGTTGCAGGAAGTCTTCAAAGCTATCTTAGCCGACATCTTGACATCGAACAGCAGATAACGCAAGGCGGTTCGTGTCGTTATCTGACTACCGAGAATCCCGAACGCTTTAAGGAAAGTGCACAAGTCTTTTTGCATGAGCGTGTCGATGTGGAGCATGTTGAGTTGTGACATAGGCCTATCTGTTTAGGTTATTCCTTCATTCTTCTGTGTGTTTCTTTTTACTTTCTATTTAGAAATGACATGAAACATCAGAAGTTTTTTTGTTTTTCATGGTTTTACATGATGCACATCTGCGCACAAAATGAGGTGAAAAGCAAGCTGATTTCATGTGAATAAGAACGCATTGCGTAGTGAATCACACGATATGTTCTTGTAAATCATCTTGCATTTTATTCTATCTTGCGCATCGTTCACAAATAAATCGTGTAGGGTTTTTACAGTGATAAAATACCTATTATATAGTATTGTATAGCTAATTTATATAAATTAACTTTGCAGTTCCTATGTGTGTGCCGTTTGCACACCATGAGGAGAGTACTTATATGCGTATTAATTAAGAAACAACCTACATCATTATTAAATGAAACATCTAAAGATTCTTTTCGTGTTTACACTGCTTTTTGCAGCCGTTTTGACGGGTTCTGCACAACAGGTGGGCAGTGTGAGTGGCACAATCAGCGACACAGAGCGACAAGGACTCATTGGGGCGACAATCTCGATTGCCGACTTCAAGCTTGTAACGGTTACGAATGCATCGGGACATTACCGCTTAGACAATGTGCCACAAGGACGTGTTCGCATGCTCATCAAATACATTGGTAAGCAAGATATCGATACGATTGTCAATCTGAAAGGCAGTATGCATCTCAACTTTACAATGAAAGAGGAGAACTTCCACCTTGATAACATCGTTGTAGTAGCACGTACTAAGACGAGCGGCTCATCCACTTCATCGTATATTAACCGCAATGCCATCGACCATTTACAGGCAACAAGTCTTGCAGATGTATTGGCTTTGGCTCCTGGTGCCATATCCACGAATCAGCAATTAAACAAGGCAGGTATGGCAACGATACGCGGAGTGAGTGACAATGGGCTGAATCAGATAAACTCTTTTGGTACAGCCATTATCCAAGATGGTGCACCTTTGTCGAACAATGCCAATCTAAGTGCGCTCAATCCATCGTTGAACGGCGCTGTCACTTCTATGGCAGGAGGAGCTTCTGCCAATGCCGGCATAGACACACGTGACGTATCTACCGACAACATTGAATCCGTAGAGATTATCAGAGGCATTCCTTCTGTGGAGTATAGTGACCTTACTTCGGGCGCAATCATCCTGCATACAAAGGCTGGACGCGAGCCTTTCCGCGTTAGTGTAAAGGCAAATCCCAACATCTATGAAGCCAGTTTAGGAAGTGGTTGGACACTTGGCGAGAAGTTGGGAGCATTGAATGTGAGCGGAGATTATGCTTATAGCAATAACAAAGTGACCAATAACGACCTCACTTTTCAGCGTATCAACACGCGGTTAGCTTATTCTAACGGGCTCTTTAATAACAAACTGCGCACTAATACATCGCTTTCTTTTAACTATTCTAAGGACCAGCTGGCTCAGAATCCTGATCTTCCACTCGACAAAAGACGTCAGGAAGACTATGGACTCCGCTTGAATACCAATGGACTTTGGCAGATAAACCAAGGTTGGTTGCGTAATATCAGATATGTGTTGCAAGCAAGTTATGTTTCAAAACAAGGCATGACAGAGGCAGAAGAAACGGCAGCTAATGCTGTCTACTCAGGCACTTTAATAGATGGAACAACCCTAAGTAACCGAGTAGGACAGCATGTTTATGATGCAAACCATCAGGAGTTGACTCATTTTGGGGCTTCGGATGTTGCATCAGGATATTATGCTCACTATCTGTCTAACGGCTATGTAAGTCACAACGAGATTGATAGTCGGGAGGTAAATGTGTTTGGTAAGCTCACCGCTAACCTGTTTAAATCGTTTGGAATCTTAAATAATGGTTTACTCTTTGGTGCAGAATTTAAGCTTGATGGCAACGAAGGAGAAGGTACAAAGTGGAGCGTTGAGACGCCACCTTATAGATCTGTGAAAAACTTTGACGGCAGTTATCGCCCTCGCCGCTATAAAGATATTCCCTATATCAAGTTGTTTAGTCTTTATACGGAAGACAATCTTGACATTAATTTGGGTCAACGCACACTTAGATTACAGGCAGGATTGCGGTATGATCACGCTTCGGTTGTGGGTGGAACTGTTAGTCCTCGTTTCAACACTTCAATCGATATACTTCCTAATATCCTTACTTTCCATGCGGGATATGGTATTACTGCCAAGATGCCTACACTCGTTTATCTCTATCCCGAAAGGGCTTATTATGAATATGTACACATCAATGAGCTGACAAATGAAAGCATTCCAGAGGCCGACCGCATATTACTTTCTACGACGAAAACAGTCGAAACGCAAAACAAGTCGCTTCGAATCGCGAAGAATTTTAAGCGAGAAGTGGGCATAGATTTACGTTTAGGAACGTTTGGTTTGAACGTTACTGGCTTCACGGAACACCTCTATAATGGATATAGTTTGGGGAATACGTTGACCAGCTTCCTGCCATTTGATTATGCCATCTATATGCGTAATGCAAGTAATCAGTTAGTAACAAAGGGGGTATATCCTATCCTTTCACCTTATTATACGCCTATAAATAGTCAGGATGTACGTACAAAAGGCGTTGAGTTTGAATTGACTTCGGGTTATATTAAGCCTATCCGCACAAGCTTTCAACTTAATGGTTCATGGCTTGAAGCGTGCTATACACCACAACAATATGAGTTCTATGACAATTCAAATGGTGACCCTTCAGTGAGAAAGAACATTGCAATCTACGCACCGAAAGGTAGTAAGGATTTTACGAAACAATTCGTAACAACACTTCGTGCCACGCATAACATTCCACGAATTGGCTTTGTTGTAACGCTAACGGCACAGGCGATATGGAATCAAAGCAATTGGGCGGAGTATGAAAATGACTTGATTCCCGTTGGGTTTATGGACTTACAAGATCATAAAGCCCATTTCTTTGAGCCAGGAAAGTTTAGTAATGTCGATGAGGTTAAGGCTGCAGGATATGATTATCTGTTGCGAAATGTAAGCCATGCTGATGCAATCAAGGAGACGGTTAAACCCTATTTCCAATTTAATGTCAATGTAACGAAAGAGATAAGTAACATTGCTCGCGTCTCATTCTTTGCCAATAACTTCTTCAGAAGCTATCCCATTATGAAGAGTAAACGTTATCCTGGCGTCTACAATAAACTCAATAGTGACTTCTTTTTCGGTATGGAGATGTCATTAAAACTATAAAATCATCATCAAAATGAAACATATTCTTCTCATTCTTACTATTGTCTTATGCGGTGTTTCCTGTACAGGCTTTGACGAAACACGTACAGCAGAGAAAGTCAGTCCATTGAAAGTGAATGTCAATTTGAATATAGACGTAGCACAATTGGGCACAGTTAAGAACCTCATTATTAAGTTAGATAACTATGAAGACGGTTATCATTATATGCGAAATGCTGATAATGCCAATGCAATTCTTGACAGTATAGTCCCTGGAATCTATACCATTAGCGTATCGGGAACAGCCTTTTCTACAGATGGAACGGAGTATTTCATAAACGGGAATGCCGTAAACAAGGCGCTCTATAAAGGCGTTCAGTCTGTTGATATCACGCTAAAGGGACTCAAAATAAGCCCATTAGTCTTCAAAGAAATATACTATGCAGGCAGTAAACCGCCTACAGGCTTCGGCTATTTCCGTGACCAATTCTATGAGATTTATAACAACTCAAACGATGTTCAGTATCTTGATAGCGTTTATTTTGCCCAACTTGCCCCCAACGTTGCTAACAAAAGTAAGCTTCCAGTGTGGGCCGGTGGCGTGAATAATGACGTTTGTTATGCCGAGCGTATATGGCAATTCCCTGGTAACGGGCATGATTATCCGTTGCAACCAGGCGAGAGTGCCGTCATCGCTCAATTGGCAGTGAACCACAAACTGCCTGTATATAACCCCAATTCTCCTGTAGATTGTAGTCATGCTGAGTTTGAGTTCTTCCCCTTTAATAACCGATTTCCCGATGGAAAGGCTATCAATATGATACATGTTTTCTATGATGGTAAACCCGAATTTGGCAAGCAACCTCAGTTCCTTACTTCTGTTTATGGAAGTGCTTTCGCAATGTTTAAAGTACCGAATGGCTCTGATTGGGACCCCATTAACAACAAAACATACCAGGATCATGAGGTGAATCGTAAAGACATTAAAGCCAAAATACCACTTCAATACGTGCTTGATGCGGTGGAATGTATTAATAATGAGACGTTCGTTAATGCCAAAAGAATCCCTGCAGTCATTGATGCTGGCATGACGTGGGTAGGCTCTTCATACTGCGGATTGGGTGTAGTTAGAAAGGTAGTTACTGAGAATGGCGACACGATTCGACGCAATAACGGGGCCATTATCCTACAAGATACGAACAATAGTACCGATGATTTTGAGCGCGGAGTGATTCCAATGCTCCACCGATATCATACAGGTGTGCCCTCATGGAATAAGACTTATTGATGAGATTTCAATTTAATCATTTCAAAAAAGAAAACCAATCATGACGAAAAATATATTACTTCGCCTATTCATTTCTGTGCTGTTGGGATTTAATTTGACCCTAACCATCTCTGCACAAGATGAAAACCATGGACATTCTGCAGCGGCTTTACAGCTCATCAAAGGTCAACGACAATGGTTTGACACACAGAATGCGGCAGGAATGGTGTATGATCAAACGCCAAACTACTCTCTTTTACAGTTTAACTACGACCAAAAGAGTGGGAATTTCCATCGTGTTTACACAGCCGAAAAGCAGCAACAAGCGAACGTTTACACGGAAGGTAATCTCAATCTTGGTAAGGTTTTGGCATGGGGAGAGTTTCGTTTCACACACGAAAATGAAAGAGATGCCCGTTTCAATGCATCCTTAAATGATCCTTATCGCGGTCAACCTTTCTTCGTTGTTGACTCTGGTCAGCCCAGCAAATGGCGTCATCAGAATTATCATTTGCGTTTCCGCGTGGCCACACCTGTTGTATTTCAGCGCCTAACTTTTGGCATTCAAGCCACTTACAAGGCTCAGTTGGCAGCCAAACAGCGTGATCCTCGTGTCGATGCACGCTTTTATCAGCTGCAACTTCAACCTGGTTTGACTTATGCTTTGACTGCACACGATGTGATAGGTGCAAGTCTTAACTATGTCAGTCAAAAGGAACAATCAGACATGTCGCTTGAAAACATGCAACGACGACTGCACTATTATGAACTATATGGACTTGGAACAGCACATAAAGGCATAGGAATTGGCCGACAAACTAACTACTATGGTAATCGCTGGGGCACTGCTTTACAGTATGGACACCATACAGATCGTTGGAAGATTCTTGGCGAATTGTTCGCTGATAAGCTTGTAGAGAACGTGGACATTAGCTTCACAACACCTCGCAAAGACGCACAAATCGCGGAACGAAATCTTGGCTTTAAGGTGGCAAACAGCATTTATTATAAAGCTTATATCCATCAGATTAATGCATCGTTTAACTACAAATCTACCAATGGAATCACGTATCTTTCACAACGAGATAACACTGCTTCATCGGCTGGTTGGATAGAACTTCACCACGATATTCGGTCTACTTATAAGACCACTGATGCCACTTTAAACTATGTTCTCACGCGACTTCGCGACTCGGAATATAGTTGGCAAGGCGCTATTGGCATTGATTATCAGGGCTTAGATGACACATATCTGCTCCCCGTTTCAGTCAAAAAGAGCAAGAACGCCATGCTTTTCGCCGACTATCGCAATAACTTTATCGTTGGAAAGACTATGAATCAGCGTCTCTTATTAGATGTTCAACTGATGATGAAGAGGGCTTTCAGCGGCAAATATGACTATCGTGGCGCAAACAACGACCTTATTACAGTGCGCGAAATGGAGCCTCTCGACGAAGCTTTTCTTACTGCTGATGCACAGGGGGCACGCCTTTCGTTGACCTATTCGCAGCTGTTGCGCCAACAAACAAACGTCAATGGCTACGTAAAACTTGCCTTTAGTGAACTTCATTCCAAGGCAAAAACCTTTAATTCTCGCCGTAATGTCAGCGTGACCTTAGGCGTAAACTTCTGAAAAAGCGTATGAAAAGACTTTTCTTCTCAGTGTTTATTCTCGCCATTTCGCTTCATGCCATGGCGCAATATATCATTCGTCCCACGCGGAAAACACCCACAAGTTTTGCTATTATCATCGATAGCACGAGCTATGTAAAGGCAAAAGATGCGGTGATGGCTTATAAAAACAGCATTGAAAACGATGGATTGGGCACTTATATTGCCGTGGCAACATGGCGTAATCCAGAAGCCATCAAGTCGCTCTTAAAGCAATGGCACAGCAACAAACAGCAGCCCTTAGAGGGTGCTGTGTTTGTAGGTGACATCCCCATCCCCATGATTCGCGATGCACAACACCTCACTTCTGCCTTCAAAATGAATCAAAAGAGCGACTGGAAAGCATCCAGTGTGCCGAGCGATCGATATTATGACGACTTCGGACTCACATTCAAATCCCTCAAACAAGATGCCGAAAAGCAACTCTATTTCTATTATAGTTTGTCACCAAAGAGCAAGACTTATCTCTCGCCCGATATCTATACAGGTCGTATAAAGCCTTTAGAAATCGCGGGAAAAGATAAGTATGAGTTGCTAAAAAGCTATCTTTATAAGGTCGCAAGACTTAAAAACGCTGAGCAAAACAATGTTCTTGACCACCTGACAATGGCTCGCGGACATGGTTATAACTCTGAAGACAGGGGAGCATGGGCAGGAGAACAGCTTGCATTGCGTGAGCAGTTGCCTTCTCTTTTCGGTCAGAAGGCAACGGTGAAGTTCTTAGATTTCGACACCTTCTACCCTGCAAAACTGGTTTATCTCAATGAAGCCATGGACCCACAACTTGATGTTTTGCTCTTCCATCACCACGGAGCACCCGATACGCAGTATCTCAATGGCAACCAAGCTGTGTCTGGTGTTGAGGCATCGATTAAGAATATAAAGCGCTATCTGCATGCAAAGGTGGCAGAACGTGCCAAGAAAGTGGGCGCCGATAGTGCCGTAAGCTATTATGCTAAGCAGTTAAACGTGCCCGAAAGTTGGTGTCGTGAGGCCTTCGATGCTGCCATTCAACGCCGTGATTCTTTGTTTGCAGCCGACCAAGATATTTATACTTCCGACCTTCATCAACTCAAAACAAATGCTCGTTTTGTGCTGTTTGATGCGTGTTTTAATGGTTCTTTTCATGCCGATGATAACATTGCAGGCAGTTATCTCTTTAACGATGGAAGCACAATTGCCACAATTGGTGGCACGGTTAATGCCTTACAAGACAAATGGCCCGATGAGTTTATCGGACTACTTGCCACAGGCATGCGTGTGGGAAACCTCAATCGGTTTAATGGTTACTTAGAAAGTCATGTCATAGGTGACCCTACTTTCCACTTCACGGATAATGTTCATCCTGGTTTTTCCATAAATCTTGCATTATCATTGCATCATCGTGATGCAAAGTTTTGGATGCAACAACTCAATCATCCCTTACCCGATGTTCAGGCAATGGCCCTGCGTCAGCTGTGGTTATCAGGCAATCGTGAGACACAACAGCTATTAATTAAGAAATATAACACGTCGAAAGACTTCGTTGTTCGCATGGAAGCACTCAAACTTCTCAGTCTTTTCTATCCCGAAGAGAGTGTAATGGTGTTGAAATCTGCCCTTAACGACAGCTATGAACTTGTGCGTCGGCTCGCAGCTATCTATGCCTCACGCAATGGTTCGCCTGAACTGATTCCGTCGTTGGTCCATACTTTCATCACGCGTGGCCACGAACCACGATTGGGTTTCCAGCTATTGGGCAACATAGAAGCCTTTGACAGTGAGAAGGTTTCAACCGAACTCAATCGTCAAATGGCTGAAACTCCACGCTATAGTGATGCAGTTATCCGTCCATTACGACTGACTTTGCAGAAGGCTCCAAGCAACTTTGCTGAGGTTTTGAAGGAAATCACAAATCAAAATGACAAACCTGTGCGCAGAGAAAATGCCATTTTGCGATTCCGCAACAAACCACAAGCGCAGATTATCCCTACACTTCTTGGCATCGTTAGCAATGAAAACGAGGATAATGGCGTGCGTATCAAGGCCGCACACACCTTGGGTTGGTTTGACATCAACTATCAACGACACAACATTGTACACCAACTTTCTATGCTGAAAACGTCGAATGACGAATTAAACGATGAGATACAACGCACAATAAACCGCTTAAACAGACAATAAACAACCAGCATAGGCAAAGCCTTTTCTTTGCCTTCATCCCTTTATCCCACTCTCTTTGATTTGTCCGACCACATCAGTCATGTGCTCGGACAAATTGTTTTATGCTATCATCATCTTGCATACGCCAACCCAGCATAGCCTCGTTTCTCACCCAAACCATACGAACAAGAGAACAGGCGGTATCAAGTTATGAATCAGGGCATTTCCAATGACAACGTTGTTACACATTAAAGGCAAAATGATTTGAGGCAAATGGGCCTGCAAAATGCGTCAAATGACGATATGTTTTGCCGTATTTTACACGATGAAATGACGCAAATCATTTTATGTTTCATTATCAATGATACCAGCATCACAATTACCTCACCACGCAACTCGGTACGAGTTGTTCCTTTGATAGCCCGGGGTTGGCGAGGAACGAGCCTACCCCGGGTGAGTATTCGCAAGGAGATTCAACGCCGTAGGTGTTGAGCTTTTTCTATAAAAGCATGGTTATAGCGAGGGGATTTATGGCGGATTACGCTTAAAAAGCGTAACACCTATGGCGTTGTTCCCCGCACAATATCAACTAACCCAGGGTAGCCTGCACTATCGTTTGGCAACCCTGGGCTATCAAAAGCGCAACACCTACGGCGTTGAAACGTGCATTTTATGATACAATTGATGCTAACATGCGAATAAATAAATAGCAAAATGTGCTAATATTTCAATGGATATATCCACCATGATGAATGTTGTAACCACGCAATATCGTAGGTATTATATCAATCTTCTAATGAACGTATTTGCCATTATGAATGTTTCCAACCCGCAACATCGTGTGTATGATGATGATTACTCAATGAATGTGTTTAACATTGTGACTGCTCTCATGGTGCAACTCGGTACGAGTTGTTCCTTTGATAGCCCGGGGTTGGCGAGGAACGAGCCTACCCCGGGGAAACATTCGCAAGGAGATTCAACGCTGTAAGTGTTGAGCTTTTTCTGTAAAAGCATGGGTATAGCGAAGGCATTTATGGCAAATTGCGCTTAGAAAGCGCAACACCTACGGCGTTGAAACGTGCATTTTTTGATACGATTTATTTCGTTTTACAACATAATTTAATGGCTTGTTACGCGGAAATAAACATTATCTACAACATTGATTCAAACAATTTGTGAAATGATATATATTGTAGCATAATTCAACATTAAATATATCATGCCACAATTTGCGCCATTTTATACGATAATCTGCGTCATTTCATCGTGTAAAACGCGGCAAATTACACGATGAAATGGCGCAAATCATTTTACTCTTCATTATCAACCACGCCAACATTCCTAATTACTCCTCAAACAACTCCCTCCATTTCAAAGGGTAACTACTCCCCTCCCTCTTCGGGGAGGGGCTGGGGGTGAGGCTTTGTTTCCCTTCCTTCGTTTTGCAAAAGGGCTGGGGGTGAGGCTGAAAGGGCCTGTACTTGAGGCTTTATTCCCTACTCTCCTCCTCAATAACTATTGTATTTCGTTTCACTCTTACATGGTAAGTCTTACCCGGAAAGAAGCGTTTGGTAACCTTCTTTGTAAAGAGTACATTCCTGATTGGAGGCTGACGGAACTTACTTGAGGTATAAACTTCAAAAAGAAGAGCGTGAGAATCGGCATCAATGTAATAGCCATTGATCCACGATAAGCATACACCTCGGCCGGCTTTTACGTTATCTACACTGATGAGAGATATGCCTTGAATATCTTTTATGTGGTTTTCGTGGTGGAAAATCAACCTGCTATGCTGTGGATGTTGACGCATCCAATGATGCTTTTCATAGAGTATCACGAAGATAATCCAGCAAATAAGTGCGCCAAAAGGTAGCATAAAGCGATATGTAAACATATCATGTAAAGAGTGATTGAATAGCCACTGTTTATAAACTGGAAACCATTTCTCGGCAAACACTATCGTAATTACACACAGAACTGCGGCAACTTCGATGCTCAAAACAGCTCTTAAACGCAATGTTTTGAAGCTGGGTAGCGTTTGAATTGGCGAAATATTGAAGGTAAAATAATAGGCTGCGATGAGTATAATGGTTGGTCCGATAGCCATTAATAAAAGAAAAAGGATGCTCTCCATAAGGATATTGTTTAATGAAATGATATTTTTTTATTCACTCTCTCTATCAAATTAACGGCTACAAAGTTACATTTATTTTCATACTTTCAATGGTTTGAAGGTGTAAAACATGTATTTTGACTTCATAAAATGGTAGAGTTGGCCTCTCTATCTGCGTGATTTAGGTTTGAGAATCGGCCGTTTTTAAGTGATAAACAGATAGGATAGCAGATGCAGAATCTTATGATTTGTGTCGCGATAATTAGGTAAACGTTTGCACAAATAATATTGCATGTTGTTTGAAAAAGCGAAAACAACTTTGCCATTTCCTACTTATATTTGTGCAAATAAGATGTAAATCTAAACAATTCTAACTTAATTCTCAGTTTAATCTAATTTTATTTAAGCGCTATGAAGATGAATATGATGAGGGCTTTACTGCTCTTTTGGGCAACGTCTCAGCTGAAAACTTCGGCTTGTTCCAAGCAGATGGTCAGGTAAAGAAAACGCTTGAACACCCTCTTGCACGTCATCTTCAAGCCTTAAATCGCATCCGTCAGGCTGTGCCGGCATTGAGAAAGGGGCAATATTCTACTGAAGGTTGCTCATCAAATGGTGGCCGTGCATGGAAGAAACGCTCTTGGTGCATCATGAAAAATGATTGCCAAGAGCCTGTTTTGCACCTCATCGCACCCTTGTTCGCTGGATAACGCTGACCAGACGCTAACAAACCATAAAATCATTCCACGCTAATCATACGACAATTTGCGTCATTTCACCGCGTGATTTGCGTCATTTCATCGAGTAAAATGAGTCAGATTATCGAGTGAAATGCGGCATTTCATTGCATGATGATTTACTTCTTGCGCCCAAAATCGGCGGGAACCTCCCCCCACTTCTTGGTTTCCCATTTCATCACCCGCGTCATTACCTGATGCGTACGCAGCCAGTTCTCGGCGCGTTCTACAATTTGAAAGAGGGCTTCGGTTTGCGAATTGCGGTCTAATTTCGTTTTACATTTCTTGTTCTTTACCCACAAAATGGCGTTATAACTGTCTGAATAGACAACACGATTGCGGTCACCTTGCTTGTCAATCAAGGCCAAAGCGTGGACAATAGCAAGGAATTCGCCAATGTTATTTGTGCCATACATGGGACCGAAATGAAACACACGTGCTCCCGTTTGCAGGTCGACGGCCTGGTATTCCATAGGACCTGGGTTGCCCGAACAAGCCGCATCGACTGCCCAGGCATACGCTTCTACGTCCTCAGCCAATGGCAAAACCGTATCGTTTCGCCAGTCTGGGACATCTGATAATTCGTGTTTCTTTGCCAAAGATATAACGATTTGTGATGTAAAACGATTCAGAAGATAAAACAAGGTGCATGTCTAAGCCCGTCAATCCCCTCCATTTGGAGGGATTGAAAAAGGAGTTTACATACGTTCTGGAACTTCGATTCCGAGCAGTTCCATGCCATTTTTGATGACCTTTGCTACGTTCTTGGCCAACACAAGACGTGTAATCTTCTCGCCATTTGAGTCGGCATTGAGGATGCTATAATCGTGATAGAACTGATTAAAGTCTTTTGTTAGCTCGTAACAATAGTTGGCTATGCCGCTTGGACTATAGTCCTTACCCGCTTGTTCGACTGCAGCACCAAAGTCATTAAGCTTTTGAATGAGTTGGATTTCTTTCTCATTGAGAGGTGCATCCATGCTCAACGTCTCGGGAAGTGTGATATTTTCGGCCTCAGCCTTACGCAAAATAGAACGTATTCTCGCGTAGGTATATTGGATGAAAGGCCCTGTATTACCATTGAAATCAATGCTTTCTTCAGGGTTAAACAGCATATTTTTGCGTGCATCTACCTTCAAAATAAAGTATTTCAAGGCACCCAAGCCAACGATACGAGCCACGTTTTGTTTCTCCTCTTCGGTCATATCCTTGAACTTTCCGAGTTCATCGCTTGTCTTACGAGCGTCATCTATCATCGCCGCTACAAGGTCATCAGCGTCTACAACAGTGCCTTCGCGGCTCTTCATCTTGCCATTTGGCAGTTCAACCATACCGTAAGAGAAGTGTACTAAGGCTTTACCCCACTTGAAACCAAGGCGATCTAACAAGATGGAAAGCACCTGGAAGTGATAGTTTTGCTCATTACCCACGACGTAAATCATCTTATCTATCGGGTAATCTTTAAAGCGCATATCGGCTGTTCCGATATCTTGTGTCATGTAAACCGATGTACCATCACTTCTAAGTAGCAACTTTTGATCAAGTCCTTCGTTTGTAAGGTCGGCCCAAACACTATTGTCTTCTTTGCGGAAGAATAGGCCTTTGGCGAGTCCTTCCTCAACCTTTTTCTTGCCTTCAAGGTAAGTTTCTGACTCATAATAAATCTTATCGAAGCCCACTCCAAGTGTTTTGTAAGTCTCATCAAAGCCAGCATAGACCCAATTATTCATCTTTTCCCAGAGTGCTCTGACCTCTTTGTCGCCCTGTTCCCATTTTACCAACATGGCATGTGCCTCCTTAATGAGAGGCGCTTCGGCTTTAGCCTTCTCGGTAGCAGCCTCTTCTGACAAGCCCTCTTGCATGTATTGAGCTTTGAGTTGCTCGCATTCGGCTCTGTAATGTTTGTCAAAAGCCACATAGAAATCACCGATTAAGTGGTCGCCTTTCTTGCCCGCTTGCTCGGGAGTAATGCCATTTCCCCACTTCAACCAAGCCAACATAGACTTACAAATGTGTATACCTCGGTCGTTAACGATATTGGTTTTGACTACTTTATAGCCGTTAGCATGCATGATTTGAGCCAAAGACCAGCCCAAAAGATTATTGCGAACATGACCCAAATGCAATGGTTTATTCGTGTTAGGTGAGCTATATTCAATCATCACTAATGGCGAATCATCGGATACTTTCTTTTCACCAAACTTCTCATCGGCATTGATATCATTAAGCAAACTCAGCCAAGCGTCTTTGCCAACAACAAGGTTTAAGAACCCTTTTACTACGTTGAAAGAAGACACTGCGCTACATTTCTTCACCAAAGCTTCGCCAATTTCCTGCGCCGTTTGCTCGGGATTCTTCTTTGAAAGCTTTAAGAAGGGGAACACAACCAATGTGAGATTGCCTTCAAAGTTACTACGTGTCTTTTGCAGTTGCACCATTGTTGCCGGCACATCCTGGCCATAAAGTTCTTTCACTACAAGGAGAACAGAACTTGATATTGCGTTTTCTATATTCATACCGATATGTTGTTTCAAATTGATTTCTGTTGCAAAATTACAACAAAAAGGATGGATTACAAAATAAAAGGCATAATAAAAGGTGCAAAGGAATGGCAAACATTGCGTGGATTACACTTTTCCTATGAGATGATTTGATTTTATCGAGGGTATAATTCAAGCCGACATCAAATTAAAAAAGCGTTTGTTTTGCCATTCATCTTTTTTCCATTAACTTTGCATTCGTTGTTATTAATCATTCGAAATATGGAACAAAATCTCATCATTTATAATACATTGACACGCCATAAAGAGCTGTTCAAACCGCAACATGCACCTAATGTGGGCATGTATGTATGTGGACCGACCGTCTATGGTGACCCACATTTGGGGCACGCTCGACCCGCAATAACGTTTGATATCCTATTCCGCTATCTGCAACACATAGGATATAAGGTGAGATATGTACGCAATATAACCGACGTTGGGCATTTAGAGCACGATGCAGATGAAGGAGATGACAAGATAGAAAAAAAGGCAAGACTCGAACAACTGGAGCCAATGGAGATAGCACAACACTATACTAACCGCTATCATGCAGCCATGGAAGCGCTCAATGTGTTGCCACCTTCGATTGAACCACATGCTACTGGACACATCATTGAACAGGAAGAACTCGTAAAAGAGATTCTAAACAACGGCTATGCCTATGAGAGTAACGGCAGCATTTACTTCGATGTAGTGAAATATAACAATGACCACAGGTATGGAATCCTATCGGGTCGCAACCTAACGGACTTGATAAATAACAGCCGAGAGCTTCAAGGCGTCAGCGAAAAGAAGCATCAGGTGGACTTTGCACTATGGAAGAAGGCGCAGCCTGAACACATTATGCGATGGCCAAGCCCTTGGAGTGTTGGCTTTCCTGGCTGGCATTGCGAGTGCACGGCTATGGGAAGGAAGTATTTGGGCAGTCATTTCGACATCCATGGTGGCGGTATGGACCTCATCTTTCCACATCATGAATGTGAAATAGCACAAGCAGTTGCAAGCCAAGGAGACCAAATGGTACACTATTGGATGCATAATAACATGATCACGATCAATGGTCAAAAGATGGGAAAGAGCTTGGGAAACTTCATTACTTTGGAACAATTCTTTACCGGGAATCATGCAAGTTTGACCCAAGCTTATAGCCCAATGACGATTCGTTTCTTTATTCTTTCGGCACATTATCGTGGTACTGTCGACTTCTCTAATGAGGCTTTGGAAGCTGCCCAGAAAGGATATGAGAGACTGATGAATGCCTTTGATGACCTCGAACGCGTTCCTGTGAGCGATCATTGCGATGCAGAGACCCAGCAGTTTGTTAAGAATTTCCGCCAACGTTGCTATGATGCAATGAATGACGACTTGCAAACGCCACTCGTAATCAGCTATCTTTTCGAAGCATGTCACCTCATAAATACACTTCTTGACCATAAAACTACGATTGATTCTGATAGTCTTCATGAGCTAAGTGAAGCGATGAAACTCTTTGCTTTCAACCTTTTGGGCTTGAAAAACGAAAAGGGTGACAACAACGAAGCACGCGAAGAAGCCTATGGAAAGGTTGTAGACATGGTGTTAGATTTGCGTGCTAAGGCTAAGGCGGATAAGGATTGGGCGACCAGTGACAAGATACGTGATGCACTTTCTGAGGCTGGTTTTGAAGTAAAAGATACGAAAGATGGAGTCACTTGGAAATTGAATAAATAGTTATTTGAAAGAAATAAAAACCTTTTTCAGCGTGAATGCGAAGCCATTCTTTGGCTTCGACATTCTCGCTTTCATTTTCTTACCTTATCATTCCATTCGTTTTGTTCATCAACGAATGCCGAAAATCACAGCATTCTCGTATGTCCTGCCAGGCATGTGCAGTTTTCTTTTTAGGTCTTACCTTATTATTTTAGGCATTGAAGCTGCCTAAAATCAAAAAAAATATGTAAGTTTGCAACCATGCAAGAGGTGACAAAAGAACTACAACCGAAATGGAATGCCGTGATTATTGATGTGTTTGCGGCCTTCATCCGTATTTGCGAGCAGTATGGACTGTGCTATTTCTGTGCGGGAGGAACGGCAATCGGTGCCGTGCGTCATCAAGGAATGATACCTTGGGACGATGATATTGATGTGTTCATGCCACGTCCCGACTATGACCGCTTCCTTGCTTTGGCAGCCCATTCGATGCCCGAAGGCTACGAGGTGATGACTCCTTATAACACCAAGGACTATCCGATGTATTTCTCCAAGATGTGCAATGCACGCACAACGCTGCTTGAAAACGAGCATATCCCCTGCATTTTCGGACTTTATATAGATATTTTCCCATTGGACGGGGCTTGTGACGACATTGAAACCTGCTATCAGAAGAAGTGTCGTTTCAAGCGTTTGATGAACAAATTGGAAGCTATTTCCACGCATAACAGCTTCGGTGAGTATGTTTCGCTGCTGAAAAAACGAAGTGAATGGGGCCGTTTTGCGGTGAAGACCGTAGCTTTCTTCTGCCGTCCATGGCTTCGGAAGTGGCTCTTAAAGCAAATGGATAACATTGCTTATGCCAATGATTACGCGCAATCTTCAAGCGTTGTCACTTACAGTGGGGTGTATCATAGACAGGAAATCTATCCGAAAGCATGGCTTGAAACACCGCAATCATTTTCCTTTGAGGGTCTCATGGTGAACCTTCCCCATGATTATGACGCCTATCTTCGCCATTTCTTCGGCGATTATATGACGCCCCCTCCTGTGGAAAAGCGGGCATCTCATCATCAGAAAGTGTTCTTTAATCTCGATAAACGCATTGCTTTGAGCGATGTAAAAAGCCTATTGAAAAAGATGAAATCATGAATATTGCCGTTATTTTTGCCGGTGGTTCAGGACTGCGTATGCACACAAAGTCGAAGCCGAAGCAGTTTCTTGACCTCAACGGAAAGCCTATTATCATCTATACTTTGGAGCTGTTCGACAATCATCCGATGATAGATGGCATTGTTGTAGCCTGCATTGAAAGCTGGATTCCCTATCTGAAGAAACAGCTGAAGAAGTTTGAAATCAACAAGGTTATAAGCATTGTGCCAGGCGGAGCAACAGGACAAGACTCCATTTACAACGGACTTTGTGCAGCCGAAGCCCATGCAAAGGGAGAAAATGCCACGGTGTTAATCCACGATGGTGTGCGTCCGTTGATTACCGAAGAAACGATAACCGACAATATAAATAAGGTGGCCGAGTGTGGCTCTTGCATCACTTGCGTGCCTGCCACAGAGACTTTCATCGTCAAACAGGCCGACGGAAGTCTTGAAATTCCAACGCGTTCGGCTTCGCTGATAGCGCGTGCGCCGCAGTCATTCAAGTTGAATGATATCCTCGCAGCCCACAGGAAGGCTATCAAAGAGGGGCGTCACGACTATATAGACTCGTGCACGATGATGAACAGTCAAGGCATGATATTGGGCACAGTCATAGGACCGGTGGAGAATATCAAGATTACCACGCCAACGGATTTCTTCGTTTTGCGGGCTATGGTGAAAGTACATGAAGACCAACAGATATTCGGTTTATAGATTACAAGGCATGAATACAGTTTTAGATAATGACATCAGAGCGTTCAAAGAGCAGTTCTGTCTCAAGTCATCTTTAGCAGGAACTACGATTTGTGTAACGGGGTCAACTGGGCTTTTGGGCAGTATTGCAGTGAAATGTCTGTTGGGTATCGGTGCAAAAGTCGTGGCAGTCATTCGTGATGAGGCTAAGGCTGAGCGTGTGTTAGGGCCAGAAAACGACCGACTTCGTTATTATCTCTACGATTTTTCGAATGCCGACAGCAGAGAGTTCATGCCCCCTGGAACTATAGACTACGTCATTCATTTTGCCAGTCCCACGGCATCCAAGTATTTCGTTGACAGGCCGGTAGAGACTATCGACACGATATATCAAGGCACGAAAGCCGTGTTGTCGTATGCCATGAAGCAGCCGCTGAAGTCGCTTGTCTTTGCTTCTTCACTTGAAATCTATGGCACAATAACCGATGATGCCGTACCTATTACGGAAGAAGTGCAGGGATATATCGACCCCATGTCGGTGCGCAGCAGTTATCCCATGGCTAAAAGACTCGCCGAAACCCTATGCCACAGCTATGCCATGGAGTATCAGTGTCCTGTCAGAATAGCCCGACTTGCACAGGTGTTTGGCGCAGGAGTAGTCCTTGATGACACGCGAGTGTTTGCACAGTTTGCCCGCTGTGTCATTCAGAATAACGACATTACGCTCCATACCAAGGGCGACCTTTGCCGCTGTTATTGCTATACCCTTGATGCCATTACGGGCATTCTCTATATCCTGTTGAAAGGAAAGGACGGCGAAGTCTATAATGTTTCCAACCGTGAAACCTATATTTCAATCCGCAACATGGCTGAAATGGTGTGCCGAGACTTTGGCTCTTCCATTCATACGGAGGTCAAATTGCAGGAAGGTATGGGCTATTCGCCGACGACAAAACTGTTGCTTTCTTCTGCCAAATTAGAGGCTTTGGGTTGGAAACCGCATTATAATCTGCATGAGATGTACGACAGACTGATACGTTCCATGAGGGAAATGGCATGATGATATTGAACATTGTGCATTGGAATTTGAACTTTCTGATATGTTATTTTGGCTTAAATAGGACAGAAGAAACCTGTAAACCACCATTTTTAGGTATTGCAGTTTTGAATATTTTTTGTTATCTTTGCCGCACGAAAACATAGAGAACTCTATAACAAAAAGAACTATGAAGATTGAAAAAATCCATGCAAGAGAGATCCTCGATTCAAGAGGTAATCCAACAGTTGAAGTAGAAGTAACCCTCGAAAACGGTGTAATGGGCCGTGCAAGTGTACCATCTGGTGCATCAACGGGTGAGAATGAAGCCCTCGAACTGCGTGATGGCGACAAGAAACGCTATGGTGGTAAGGGTGTACTTAAGGCTGTAGAGAACGTCAATAACGTTATTGCTCCTGCCCTAAAAGGCGAGGATGTACGCAACCAACGCGCTCTCGATTACAAGATGTTAGCACTTGATGGTACGCCAACTAAGAGCAAACTTGGTGCTAATGCCATTCTTGGTGTGAGCTTAGCTGTGGCACAAACTGCTGCAAAAGCACTCAATTTACCATTGTATCGCTATATTGGTGGCGCCAACACTTACGTGCTTCCAGTTCCTATGATGAATATAATTAACGGTGGAGCTCACAGTGATGCACCAATCGCTTTCCAAGAGTTTATGATCCGTCCAGTAGGTGCTTCTTCAGAGAAAGAGGCTATTCGAATGGGTGCAGAGGTATTCCACGCATTGGCAAAGAACTTGAAGAAGCGTGGTCTTTCTACTGCAGTAGGCGATGAAGGCGGTTTCGCTCCTAAGTTTGATGGTATCGAAGACGCTCTCGATTCAATCATTCAGGCTATCAAGGACGCTGGTTACGAGCCAGGAAAAGACGTTAAGATTGCTATGGACTGCGCTGCTTCAGAGTTTGCAGTACAGGAGAATGGCCAGTGGTTCTATGACTATCGTCAACTGAAGAACGGCATGCCAAAGGATCCTAACGGTAAGAAGTTCACAGCAGATGAGCAGATTGCTTACCTCGAACAACTCATTACAAAGTATCCTATCGACTCAATTGAGGACGGACTCGATGAGAATGACTGGGAGAACTGGGTGAAACTGACCGCTAAGATTGGTGATCGTTGCCAGTTGGTTGGTGATGATTTGTTTGTAACTAACGTTAAATTCCTCGAGAAAGGTATTAAGATGGGAGCCGGAAATGCTATCCTTATCAAGGTTAACCAGATTGGTTCTCTCACTGAAACCCTTGAAGCTATTGAGATGGCACACCGCCATGGCTACACAACGGTTACTTCTCACCGCTCTGGAGAGACTGAGGATACAACCATTGCAGACATTGCTGTCGCTACAAACTCAGGCCAAATCAAGACCGGTTCAATGAGCCGCACTGACCGTATGGCTAAGTACAACCAGCTCATCCGCATCGAAGAAGAACTTGGTTGCGTAGCAAAATATGGCTATACTAAGCTTCGCTAAATCGTAAATCAACTTTCATAACACCACGTTATGATTGATGATATGGCTTCATATACACTTTTTGAAAGTGTTGCGAGCTATGGATAGACTGCCAAATAGCCATTCGACACCTGCCAAAGCACAGAGAGTCGTCAATCATAACCACGCGTTTTGAATATTGATTTCTAAATTCATATGGGGTAACCGACATTGTTCGGTTACCTTTTTTTATGCCAATAACCTCATGCCTACCCATAGTTTACGCTTCAAGCCAAATCATTTAAGTCAAACTTCCACCTTATTATATTATATAGAGTAAAGCCTTCAAGTTTGCAACATGCAATAAAATGAAAGCTGAAAAGCGCGTTTTCCATGATTCATAAAACTCAAAAAGGAAGTTCATTTGGGTCATAATACATTCGTATATGCCACAAACAAACTTCCTTTTCCTATGGTTTTATCGACTCAATCAGCCGATTTGTGCTTCAAACGACTTATCCTTCAACAATAGAATACTATCGTTTCAGCAACACATTCGATTCTTTTCCTTATCTGATGAAAAGCAACTCACGATATTTTGGCAATGTCCAAAGCTCATCACTCACCACAAGTTCAAGTTTATCTACCTGATAACGAATGGCTGCCATCTTAGGAACAATGTTGTCATGGTAGGCAATTGCCTTCTCGCGGGCATCCTCAATACGGTTCGCAACCTTACGAGCGTTGACGAGTTCTTCAACTCCTGACTCTATGAGTTGCGTGCGTTCTGCAATCTCCTTGATAATTTTTATGTTGCGTTCCGTTAAGAGTTTCCCTTCCTCCCGACCGAAAATATCAATCATACTCTGCACATTCTTGGCCAATTGACTTTGATAATGTGTAGCAATTGGAACGATATGATTCATCACAAGGTCGCCAATGACGCGCGCTTCTATTTGTATTTTCTTCGTGTAAGTCTCCCATTTAACTTCATTTCGAGCCTTAAGTTCATCGTGACTCATGACATTTGTCAACTCAAACATAGCCACACTGTCCTCATCTAAATAACGATCGAAGCACACAGGGCACGAAGATTCGCTGTCAAGTCCGCGCTTCTTAGCCTCCTCTTTCCATTCATCACTATATCCATTGCCATCAAAACGAATGGGTTTACAAGTCTTGATATCCTCACGAATGATGTCAATGATAGCACTGGTCTTGTCTTCTCCCCCAGCAATGAGCGCGTCAACACGTTGCTTAAAGTTAGTCAAGGCCTCAGCAACTGCAGCATTCAATACAATCATTGCACTCGCACAATTGGCTTCACTGCCTACCGCGCGGAACTCAAATCTATTTCCTGTGAAGGCAAAGGGCGACGTTCTGTTGCGGTCTGTGTTATCAATGAGCAGCTCAGGTATCTCTGGTATGCCGAGCTTCATGCCCTTCTTACCCGACACAGTGAATAAATCCTTCTTGTCTGCAAGTTCAATATGGTCGAGCAAATCAGTGAGTTGCTTTCCTAAAAACGATGAAATGATGGCAGGAGGAGCCTCGTTTGCACCCAGTCGATGGTCGTTAGTTGCACTCATAACACAGGCTTTTAACAACCCGTTATGACGATAAACTGCCATCAAAGTCTCTACAATGAAGACAACAAAACGCAGGTTATCTTCGGCCGTTTTCCCTGAACGATGCAATAGTATGCCCGTATCGGTCGTGAGACTCCAGTTGTTATGCTTTCCACTTCCATTGATTCCATCGAATGGTTTCTCGTGTAACAACACTCTAAACCCATGTTTGTTTGCCACCTTCTTCATTAGGCTCATCAACACCATATTATGGTCAACAGCAAGGTTACATTCCTCAAATATCGGCGCCAACTCAAACTGACCAGGGGCCACTTCGTTATGCCTTGTCTTACAGGGGATACCAAGTTCAAGTGCTTGTATCTCCAAATCTTTCATAAAAGCCTGTACTCTCTCGGGGATAGTACCAAAGTAATGGTCGTCCATCTGTTGGTTTTTAGCCGAATCATGGCCCATCAACGTGCGACCGGTAAGCATTAAGTCGGGGCGAGTTGAATAGATATCAGCGTCTACAAGGAAATATTCCTGCTCCCAACCCAAGTTGGCTGTCACCTTCTTTACATCCTTATTGAAGTAGTGACAAACCTTAGTGGCAGCCACATTCACGGCATGAAGCGAGCGCAACAAAGGCGCT
The DNA here is from genome assembly GCF_000477535.1 of Segatella salivae F0493. Lineage (NCBI taxonomy): Bacteria > Pseudomonadati > Bacteroidota > Bacteroidia > Bacteroidales > Prevotellaceae > Segatella > Segatella salivae. The sequence continues at coordinate 257,220 of NZ_AWGW01000025.1, read as the reverse complement.
TTATAATCTAAAGCCTCACCCGTGTAAGAGATAAATATAGTCGGTATGCACAAGGTATCATCGATAATGAACACTGGAGAGGTAGGATCCCAGGCGCTATATCCACGTGCTTCAAACGTATTTCGAATGCCTCCGTTAGGAAAAGAGGAAGCATCAGGCTCTTGCTGTGCCAGTAATTTCCCTGAGAACTCTTCTATCAAACCTCCCTTTCCGTCGTGTTCTACAAAGGCATCATGCTTTTCTGCCGTCCCTTCTGTTAGCGGTTGGAACCAGTGAGTGTAGTGAGTGACACCGTTTTCCATTGCCCATTGCTTCATGGCATGAGCCACATCGTCGGCAATAGAGCGGTCAAGTTGCGCGCCATTGTCAATGACATCAGTCAACTTCTCATACACATCAAGTGGCAGATACTTATACATCTTCTGACGATTGAACACCTTTTTAGCAAAGTATTCACTTGGACGCTCTTGTGGAACAGCAACATCTAACGGACGTTTCCTAAACGCTTCTGCTACAGCCTCAAATCTTAAGTTTACCATTTTCCTGTTCTTTATGATGAATGTTATATCTTCTTTCTATACAACTCTTGCTGCAAATATACGTCTTTCTCGTCAACTTTGTTCTCGATGGATAAGTAAATTCTTTTCCAAATCACGCTTTTCTGTATTTGTTTCAAAGGCTATCGGTCTAAAAAGCCTCCTCTTTCATGAAACACTATCCTCCGAAACTTGTCACAAATTCTATGAATGTATGAAACAAAAAAAGACTCCCACGCACGCCGTGAGAGTCCTTTCTATACCTTATTCTTACCAAAACTTATTCTGCTTCTCGTCGTATTTGAAACCAACCGCAGCCAGTTTATCTTCCAAATCCTTACGATTCACATTCATATCATCACATAGTTCATCAAGCGAACCATAGTTATCGCGCAGCAACATATTAACTGCACTATAAAGAATCATTGGGTCATTGGGTAATCTATCCATATTACTTGCTTTTTACCAACATTTATTTTCAACTGCAAAAGTAATACAAATAATTTATAATCAACAAGAGAAATGCTACGAATCTTCATCATCTTAAGGGATAAAATGATATAGTTTGCAATGCAATTGATAATCAACATTGTAGGCGTTGAACTAAAACGGAATTATAAACTGCGTCATTTCACGCGCTAATTTGCGTCAAACAACTCAATGTTTTGCCGTATTTTACACGATAAAATGACGCAAACCATTTTATGTCTAATTAGCAACAACATCGTCGCGACAATTGTTTCATCTCGCAACTCGGTACGAGTTGTGTTTTTGATAGCCCGGGGTTGGCGAGGGACGAGCCTACCCCGGGTAAACATTCGCAAGGAGATTCAACGCCGTAGGTGTTGCGCTTTTTCAGTGAAAACATGGGTATAGCGAGGGAATTTATGGCGGATTACGCTTAAAAAGCGTAACACTGATGGCGTTGAAACATTTATTTTCTAATACTATTAAGGATAACATACGAATAAATAAATGGCAAAATGTGGAAACATTCTAATGAATACATCCGCCACTGCAAATGTTGCAACGACGCAACTCCGTAGGTATAGCGCCATTATTCCAATGAATGAATTTTGCAATATAAATGTTCTCATCTCGCAACTCGGTACGAGTTGTTCTTTTGATAGCCCGGGGTTGGTGAGGAACGAGCCTACCCCGGGTGAGCATCCGCAAGGAGATTCAACGCCGTAGGTGTTGAGCTTTTTCTGAGAAGTCACACTTACAATGAACCCTTTTATGGCGGATTTATCAAAAAAAGCACAACACCTATGGCGTTGTTTCCCACAAACCATACGTTACCCCAGGGTAGCCTGCACTATCGTTTGGCAACCCTGGGCTATCAAAAGCGCAACACCTACGGCGTTGAAACATGCATTCTTCGATGCAATTTCTTTCGTATTACAACGTGATTTAATGGCTTGTCACGCGGAAAAAACATTATCTACAACATGGGGTCAAATGATTTGTCAAACGATATGCATCGAGACATAATCCAATATCCAATACCTCATGCAACAATTTGTACCAAACAGCGATGTAATCTGCGTCATTTCATCGTGTAAACCGCGACAAATTACGAGATTGTTTGCCTTAAATTATTTTACGCTTCATTATCAAACATTTCGCCACCTTTAATTACCTCTCAAATAACTCCCTCCATTTCAAGGAGTAACTACTCCCCTCTCTCTTCGGAGAACCATAGGTCGCTGTTCGTGAAGCCTGCGAAACGAGGAAAGCAAAGGGCTGGGGGTGAGGCTTTGTTTCCCTTTCTCCGTTTTGCAGAGGGGCTGGGGGTGAGGCTAAAAGGGGCAGGTATCTCGGCTTTATTTGAATACAATAAGCTTACGAGAAGCTTAGGTTGACATTTTCTTTCGCAAGAGTTTCAGTGATGAACTGAGATAGTTTTTGACGGTTTGTGACGAGAGATTCAGCGAATCGGCAATCTCTTGGATGGGCATATGCTGTTCTTTACTCATCTCATATATCTGACATTCGCGCTTAGAAAGCAGCTTCTTTGACTGCTGAAGTCGGTCGATTGACTCCTGATGTTCTATCTGATCGTGGGGCGAAGGCCATGGAGATATCTCTTTAGCTGCCTTTTGATAGTCTTCAAAATCAATCTTTGCGATTTGTTTTCTGAAGCTATCGATGATGAGATTTCGGGCTATCGTGAATAGCAAGGCATGCACATTGCCGTAACAATCAAGTTGTTCGCGGGTGTTCCAAAGCTTCATAAACGTCTCTTGAACAATGTCTTCGGCCAACGAAGTGTTCTTGGTTTGCGCCAGAGCAAAGCCATACAACTTGTTGGAAAAGCGCATATATAGCTCTGAGAAGGCTTGTTCTGAACCTTCTTTCAGTTGCGATATGCACATTTTATCATCGTTCTCCATAGATGTTTTGTTCGCATTTTATGGTTGCAAAGGTGCGCTTTATGCTTTGATTTCAGACTGTTTAGCCGCTTCTTTGTACTCCAATGGAAAGATAACTTACGTTAAGTACCAAGTATTAGTGCTGCAAAGATATACAAATTCTATCATATTCTATCACGATATGAGTCATTTTTATACATAGTCCCTATTTTTATAGATAGAATGTAGAGGGTTGTTGCGAAGGAAATAAGCTGCAAAAACAGACTAAGAATTTGGTAAACAGAGGACAGAAAAGAGGGATTTGAAGAATGAAGGCAGGCGATGTGTAACATGAAAAGATGGTGACGGGCGCAAAAAAAGATTGAAAAAAGAGTGGAAAAAGATAGTACTTTTTTCATGATTCAACGTAATATAGGTGTAATCTTATAAAGAGGAACACTATTAATAATATTAAATCAAATTACATGAAACATTTATTGTTCGGATTATTACTGCTGTTTTGTGTCAGTGCTAAAGGCATTGAGGTGACTCATGGACCTTGGATTTGCGACATGGATAGCACTGGTGCCACTATTGTTTGGGTGACTGACAAGCCTGGTTTGTCGTGGGTTGAGATAGCACCCGAGGGAAAAGACCACTTCTATGGTAAGGTAAGGCCACGCTATTACGATGTGTTAGCGGGACGAAAACTGCTTACCGACAGCGTGCATCGCGTGCGTGTCACTGGTCTTAAGCCTGATTCAAGGTATCGTTACCGTGTGTTTACACAGCAAGTTGACGAGTGGCGCTATGACGATTGGGTGAGTTTAGGGAAGACTGCCTATACAGATGTGTGGAAAGGAAAGCCATATGAGTTCACGACTTACCCCGTAAAGCCTCGCGAAATCACTTTCTTGGTGCTGAATGATATCCATGAACGTCCGCAGTTTATGAAGGAATTGTGCAAGAATGTGGACTTCAATAAACTTGATTTTGTGCTGCTCAATGGTGATATGTCACATCGTTTGAGAGATCAAAAGCACATGATGGACGCCTATTTAGATACCTGTGTGAGCATGTTTGCTACGCATACACCATTGTTTTTCAACCGTGGTAATCACGAACTTCGAGGTCAATTTGCAGACTATCTCTATCGTTACTTCCCCACAAACAACGACAAATATTATCGCCTTCAGCATGTAGCGGGAGTGGATTTCCTATTTATTGACTCGGGAGAAGATAAGCCAGATGAAGACATTGAGTATAGCGGCATCGTTAGTTATGACCAATATCGCGAGGAGCAGGCACGTTGGTTGAAGTCGTTAAGAGAGGAACATAAGGTTGGAAAATACCCCTTAATAGTCTTCTCTCACATGCCTCCTACGTTGGAAAACTGGCATGGTCCCTACCACATGCAAGAGACTTTAACGCCTGAACTCAATAAGATGAATGTATCAGTTATGCTTTCTGGCCATCTACATAGATTCGGATATCAGGAGCCTAACGAGGTAATCAACTTCCCAAATCTTGTTAACAGCAACAACACCTACTTGCTTTGCCACATCAAAAACGGTAAGATGGAAGTGGATTATGTTGGTCTTACGGCGAAAGAAAAGAAGCATTTTACTTTCCCTTTGAAATAAATCATCTCACAAAGAAAGATGCACCATCAACAAATGATGGTGCATCTTTTTTATATTTCAATAGTGCTATTTGCACCATTAAAGCTTTCTTCCTTTATAGACAGTAGGATTTTGGCTCATAAAAAGCTTGGTTTTCAACTTTATTTCTACCTGTTTTTATGAGTAATAAGTCTTAGGTGGCAAAGAACATCACGATAATTTGTGCAATGATTACACGCAAAAACATCCCTAATGGATAAACCGATGCGTAACTGATACTGGCAGTATCGCCCTTAATAGTATCGTTTGCATAGCCCAAAGCCATTGGGTTAGCCATACTTCCACAAAGGATTCCGCAAATGGTTCCAAAGTCAAACTTCTTCGTTTTCAATGCTATCAGCCCAACAATCAATACAGGAATGATTGTAATCAATGCTCCTATACCAATCCAAAGCAAGCCTTGTGGCCGCATAACTGTATCAAAGAAGTCCTTTCCTGCATCCAAACCGAGACATGCAAGATAAAGACTTAGTCCAAGTTTGCGTAGCATCAATGATGCCGATTGCGTTGTATAAGAGATAAAATGCATCTTAGGACCAAGCGCACCCACTATGATTCCCATGATAATTGGACCACCCGCGATACCTAATCTCACAGAGCTCTCCATGCCTGGAATGCTGATTGGGATTGTGCCTATAGCCAAACCTAAGAATATTCCAAAAAGAATGCTGCCAATATTTGGTTCATTTAGTGTCTTCACTGAATTGCCAAAGTAACTCTCTACATGGTTAACGGCCTCGTGTTGTCCTACAACTGTGACCCTATCTCCATATTGTAAACGAAGGTCACTTGTAGCTAACAGTTTCATATCTCCACGTAAAACTCGACTCACATTGACGCCATACGATTTGCGAAGATGCAGTTCTCCAAGTCTCTTTCCATTGAGTTCAGTACGTGTAAGCACGAGTACTCGACTCTCCACTTGAGTGTCAATGGCATTCCAGTCAATAGCTTCTTCGTTCCAATCCTTATTGATTTTCTTACCAAAAAGAATCTCCATAGCTCCTTCATCCTCTTTGGTTGTGATGACAAGTAGGTCATCATCGACCATCAAAGTAGTCTCGGCATTCGGTACAATGACTTCATTTCCTCGCCAAATACGCGAGATAATGAACTTCAAATGCGTCATATTTGACACCGAAGCAATGCTTTTTCCCGACGTCGCGGGATTCACAACTTTGAACTCTGCGATATAAGTGTGGTCGTTACTCTCGGCAGTTTTCACCTCAAGGTCAGCGGGTTTAACAAACAATTTGCGTAGAAGCATCATCGCAATTATAACGCCAAGCACACCCAAAGGATAGGTAACAGCAGTCGCAAGTGCCACAGTTCCGCTACTCATTCCAAGGTGACTGAGGGCTTGAGTGGCTGCACCAAGGGCGGGAGTATTCGTAGTTGCTCCGCAAAGTAGACCCAACATATCGGGTAAGTTGATACCCGTTAGGGGAATCAATAGCAACGAAAAGAGCGTTCCAACGACTATAATGGCGAGGCTCCACATGTTTTGTGACATCCCTTCATGACGCAAAGAACCAAAGAAGTTTGGGCCTACATGCAAGCCAAGACAATAGACAAACATAGCTAAACCGAATGTTTCGGCATAGTCAAGTACCGTGGGATCTATACTCAATCCAAGGTGACCGGCGAGGATACCCACAAAGAAAACAAACGCTATTCCAAGGGAAATGCCCATTATTTTGACTTTTCCTATGGCCAAACCAAACGCGATTATAATCGATAAAATGACTACAGTCTGAATGGAAGAATGAACAGAAAATAAGTTGTTTACCCAGTCCATAGTGTGTTAGAGAATACTTAAATATTGTTCAAGAGGTATACCTCGGTTCTTGTCTTCATTGTCCTTATTGCGGAAAATGAGCTCATAAACGCCATCCATTGCCTTTTGAGTTGCATCAATCAGAGATTCTTCATTGAGCAAATGGCCAATAAGGATAGCCGAAAAGATGTCACCTGTGCCAGGGAAATGTACGGGAATCTCCTCATAGCAACGTTGAAAATACTCATTGGTAATATGGTTATAGCCCACCACCGAAGGTTTCCCATCAACAGGAATGCTTGTGATGAGCACCGATTTTGCTCCTATCTGACGCAAGAGATCAAGCAAATGATAAGCTTCTTCCCTACTAACTCCCTGCTGGTTATACGTACTATCAGTCAGATAACAGGCTTCCGTGTAGTTGGGATAACATAGATGTGCCACGCTCAACATCTCTCTCATACTCTTTATTGCGGCTGGAGTTACACCATTATATAGCTTTCCTTCGTCACCCATAATAGGGTCAACAAAGATTGTTGTGCCTGTGGCGACTTGCTCAAGACAATAGCGTGACACGATGGCGGCTTGCTCTTCGCTGACGATAAAGCCTGTAGCAATGGCGTCAAATGTAAAGCCTAACTCCTTCCATACAGGGAAAACACCACGTATATAGCTTGTAGTATCCATGATGTTAAACTTGCCATAGTCGAGTGTATTGGATACCAATGCCGTCGGAAGATTATAAGTTGGGTGGCCGAAATACGACAAAATAGGGAGCATAGCGGCTGTAGCCACCTTGCCATAACCTGCAATGTCGTTGATCAAAAGAATTTGTTTCTTACTCATTTTGACTTTTCTCTATCAGTGGGCAAAGGTAGTAAAAAGTTAAGAGACAACGCCTTTATACTGAAATTAATTACTACATCGATGATAATTTCATCGGTGCCATAACATATAATGTATGAGAAGCAGCTCTGAAATCTATCTTAATATCCGAGGAAATACAGGATAACATATTTCTGCCAAAGGGGAGTGAGCTGCTTATATGTAGGAGTTTGCACCTCACGCACACATCTCCCCGCATCGTCATATACCTTCATTTGCAGTATCTTTGAATTTGAAGGATGTCGCAATAGGGTTGAAATGAGCCGATAACCTCGCGTCGAACAACGATACATTCGCTCTTCAACAACATCGTTACTAACGTCATGTGTATCGACAATGCAACGGGCTTCATCGAAGATAGTGGGGGATTCTAACTTGTCAAAGAAAGGCTCATGCACATATTTTCCTTGCTTTTCAGACCATAAAAAGACTTGTCTTTTTGTCAAATTGTAAAGCCAAACGGCGAAATCTCGATGCCCATCGAAGTTATAATCACGTTGATCTACCCAATACTCCGAACCAATCTTGCCCAAATCAAGCGTCTGAAGATAATGTTTATTGCTATAAATGTCAAGCTTAAATGCCCCATGTTCTGTTTTCGATTGCCACGAAATATAAATCTCTTTGTCGCCTTTCCACCACTCACGGTCCTCTTCTACCTGCGCTTTCTGCCCTTCGGGAGTCAACGTTTCAAAGGCTTTCATATAGCTTTCCCAGCCAAGATGCTGTTTGTTTGGCATCACATAAAACTCTGCTGTGCCTACATCGAGGTCGTTAGAATCAGGGATTCGTCCCACGCCGAAATTCGCTTTCTTCGATACTTTCGTGCGATAAGAGGTCCAATGTCCCTCAAATTGGTTGTTATTATAGCCGTCTGCACCATCTTCTGTACTATCAAAATAGGCCGTATCTTGATAGATAATAAAATATGAAGAAAAACTACCGGCGAAGAATCCCGAACCATTTTGTGTCTTATCTTCATTAAAACGATATTACGCTTTCAGTTTATATCGCTTGACATTAGGGTCTAATTGTTCATTCGGAGCAAACGAATGAAGGTCTATTCTCCCTGTAAAACTACATAGGTTTTGCTTCACCTTACTTTTCCCTTCCACATGATACCAATGCGGATTGACCTTATCTTTATAGATTGTATCAAAGTGCATATAGAGCCGTTGCCCATTACCGATATACCCCAAAAGGTCATTTCGCATCAGCACCTGACTATAGTCATATCGCAAAAGTTGCTCGTTTAACTTATTGTTTGGCACTTTAGCAAAGCCCAAATAGACAGAACAAACCAGCAAGAGCATTGCTATCATCAGTTTTTTCATTACCATCACGCTTGTTTTATAAGGTTGAACATCAAAAGAAAACACTAACATTGCAAATTTATATAATTTATATTGAAAAGCAAGAGCTTAGCAAAAAATATACTTCTAAAATCAAAATAGGCCATGATTTTAATTGACTCATTCTTTAATATGCAAACAGAGATTTCAAAGATAAAATCAAAACCAACTATACTTCCAGTCACTTTTTCCACCTCCTATTAACCTCTTACGTTGCAGCTAAAGTCAAATCAAATCACCATCCTCATGCAATAGATACACACCCTGTATTTATCGAGATGGCAACGCTGTAAGCGTTGTACCTTTGATAGCCCAGGGTTGGCGAACGAAAGCGAAGTCTACCCTGGGTCGTTTGCCGTGAGTGGTAACAACGCTGTAGGCGTTGTACCTTTTATATATTAGCTTTTTATCGCAGCATTCCACGCAGAAAACGTACATCACCCACGGCGTTGACCTCCTCACTACATGCATAACCCAGGGTAGGCTGACGCCAACCCTGGGCTATAAGACGTACAACGCCTTCAGCGTTGAACTGAAGTGGCATTCTAATCTGCGCCATGTTACGCACTAATTTGCGTCAAATGCCCCTGTGTTTTGCCGTATTTTACACGATGAAATGCCCCAAATCATTTGACGTTTTATTATCAACATTATCGTCACTACAATTGTTTCATCTCGCAACTCGGTACGAGTTGTTCCTTTGATAGCCCGGGGTTGGCGAGGAACGAGCCTACCCCGGGTAAACGTTCGCAAGGAGATTCAACGCCATAGGTGTTGAGCTTTTTCTGTGAAGGCACGCTTACAATAAAACGTTTCATGGCGGATTAATCAAAAAAAGCGCAACACCGATGGCGTTGTTCCACGCACACCATACCTCAACCCAGGGTAGCCTGCACTGTCGTTTGGCAACCCTGGGCTATCAAAAGCGCAACACCTACGGCGTTGGTACGTTCAATCCGTAATACAATTGACGCCAACATGTGAATAGATAAATGGCAAAATATGCCAATATTTCAATGGATATATCCTCCATAATGAATGCGCTCACCATGCAACGCCATGGATGTTATGCCAATCTTCTAATGAGCGTATTTGTCATTATGAATGTTTTCAACACGCAACATCGTATGTATTATGATGATTACTCAATGAATGTGTTTAACATTGTGACTGTCCTCATGGGGCAACTCGGTACGAGTTGTTCTTTTGATAGCCCGGGGTTGGCGAGGAACGAGCCTACCCCGGGTAAACGTTCGCAAAGAGATTCAACGCCATAGGTGTTGAGCTTTTTCCAAGAAGACACGCTTATAATGAACCCTTTTATGGCGGATTAATCAAAAAAAGCACAACACCGATGGCGTTGTTCCACGCAAACCATACATTAACCCAGGGTAGCCTGCACTATCGTTTGGCAACCCTGGGCTATCAAAAGCGCAACACCTACGGCGTTGAAACATTTATTTTATAACATGATTAATGGCAATATACACCTGAATTAATGGCAATTTAATCCGAAAAAGCGCAACACCGATGGCGTTGTTCCACGCAGAAAAAGTACAACACCTACGGCGTTGACCTCCACACTACACGCATAACCCAGGGTAGGCTGACGCCAACCCTGGGCTATCAAAGGTACAACGCCTTCAGCGTTGAACTTAAATGGTATTATAAACAGCGTCATTTCATGCGATAATCTGCGTCATTTCATCGTGTAAAACGCGGCATATTATGCGATGATTTGTATCAAATCATTTTACCTTTAATTATCAACAACGCCAACATTCCTAATTACTCCTCAAACTACTCCCTCCATTTGCAAAACTAATTACTCCCCTCTCTCTTCGGAGAGGGGCTGGGGGTGAGGCTTTGTTTCCCTTTCTCTATTCCACAAAGGGGCTGGGGGTGAGGCTGCAAATCGTTGGAGTCTCAGCTTTATCTCCCTCCCCTCATCCACTAACCCCACAGAGAAGCGGACTCACAGCCACTTGTTTTGAGCCATAAGATAACGTATTTCGCACTGAGAAGCGAGTTCATTTGCGAGCTAATGACGAAGAAGACGGGGCGTGAGAAGAGGGAAACGAGGGTTAAAGTCCATCCGAATCATTGTCTTCTTCCATAAAAGGATTGAACTTAGCTGGTTGTGATGTGACTCTACCTGAACCCGAAGAACTGCCTCCCGGGGTAAATTATCCTGCGCTACCAGAGCCTCCACTCCCTGCTAATAGCATGGAATCAAATTATAACTGAAGTGTTTTTGTGAATGGTTTTGAATAACTTTTCATGTTGAGTAAATTTATTTATTGTTGCTTTGTCTGTCGTTTTGTATTGCACTCTCTATGATAGCCTCCTCTTTTTACAGGCACTTTGCCGCCTTATTTTGAGGTGGTTGTAAGTTGAGAGGTTACATTTTATCGTTTCAAACACACCTCCTTCCACGGAGGTTTCAGCCTTGTTGAGTTGTCTTAAAAGTTGAAGGGCATTGCACATGTGCCTTAGTTTGCAATCATCGAGATTGCAATGTCACGAAGACATGCTTGCACACGCGTGCTATGATGCCTTTATTGCAAAGGTATAGAATAACAAATGAGGTTACACTTTCGCACTACCGAATTAAAAGTTAATTAACAATCGTTTCACTTTATCATACGATAATCTATACAATATCATCAATTATCGTCGTTTATTTGGCTGATAAAACAAAATAATTACAGCCGTTTCTTTCGATGTTTCATTAGCCGAAGGATAAAAGTTCGGGGCAAACTGAGACATAACAACAGCAGTGTTGCGGTCCAATAGACCCAACCTTCGACCGTGAGAACAGCCGTAAGAGTCAATAAAGCGAGGCCGAAATGAAAGCCAAATCCATGAATCACGCGACGAGATGGGCGGTAATCATAAATAAAATAGGTGAAGATGGTGACGAAAATCAATTCCAACAGCGAGGCAACGGCAAGCGCATAACCCGTTGCAGTGAGTCCGCCGAGCCAATAACCCACAATGACCGACACGACAAACAGCAAGGCGGCGACTGCCTCTTGAATCAAATAATAGCGTGAATTGCCACGAGCGAGGGCGATATATTCAAGAGGAAGCGTCATGGCTCGCATGTACATGGCAAGTATACTGCCTCGCATCATGTTGACAACAGGCAGAAATTCGTCGCTGAAAAGCAAGGGAAGCAGCCATGGCAACAAGGTGGTCATGGCGATAAGCAACGGAGATATTGCCATCAAACACATCTCTATTTGTCGGTTTACGACACAATTGAGCGTGCTTTTTGAATCTATTAAGCCCGAAAGACGTGGAAAATAGTCGGTTTCCATGGCATGAAACACCATGCCACCATAGGTCATTGTAACCATGAATCCAGCGTTATAAAGGCCTACAATGTGTAGATTTCCGGCATGAGAAAGGTAACTTCTGACGATGAAGTCGGCCGCACTGGCCAATATTCCCGATGCAACGAAGGCCAAACCTAAGCGTATCATGCCCGTGCCTTCTTGCATTTCATGCCATGAAAGTCGTAGGTTGATGGGATAACGGCGCAGAGAAAACATCATGAGGATAGTCCATTGGAGGAGTGCCGCCACAACAATGGCAGGCACAATCGCGGCATCTCGCCACACATAGAACATCGGAACAGACGTCAACAAAGCGCCCAACACACCATAAACAGATTGTAAAGCCAAGGCGCGCAGTTGGCGAGTGGCTTTCAAAATGGCTGATTCGCCAGCCGCAAGTGCTATAAAAGCAATGGTGGGTGCAAGGAAAACGAACTGCAAAGTGTGGTTACCCACGGCGAAAGTAAACCGATTAAGCAATGGACTTAGCACCATACAAAGCAACATTCCGACAAGCGCTGTGAGCAAAGTCCACATGCGAATGATGCGTATTTTGTGGCATAACAGCTTATGATCTCCCTGTTCATAGGCCGCCGAAAGCTCGCGAACAGCACTCATTGGAAGTCCCATTGAGGTGGCATCTGACAACAACTTGACCGTAGAATTATAGAGTGTGATGAGTCCCATGCCTGTAGTGCCGAGCAAAACTGCCACAATCTTGTTACGAACAAGACTCATTAAGATGTTCAATCCCTGTACACTGCCAAAGAGACCCATGGCTTTTAGGATGTGAATATAGCTGTTGTTACTGGCTCTTGGCATGTATTTATCTTACAATAGCCACTTTACAAACAACCCCTTTTCGCCCATCTTGGGTCGCCACTTCAATCATATAAACTCCTGAAGCCACACGTTTGCCGTGACGATCACAGCCATCCCAGGTGAAAAGTCCACCGTTGCTGCGTCCTTCTTGCACGAGAGTTCCGTTTGAAGTCGTTATCTTTACATCGGCATTAAAGGCAAGTCCCGTGATGTTTATAGGTCCGTTGTAATCTGGTTTAACAGGGTTGGGATAAGCATAAACCTCGTTTTGCGTCATCTCCTCTTGGGGTTTGGTCGCATTACTCTTATAAGAACAAAGCCCATTTGCCGTTCCAAAGAACACCTCTCCAGTGGTTTCGTTGATTGCAATGCTTTCAATGGTGTTGGAAAGTAGCGGACTATTCTCTGCCGTGAAGTGCTGAAGTTCTTCAATGTTGTTGCTACTGACAAGATAAACTCCATTATCATTCGTTGCAAACCATTTGCGATTAGCCCCATCAATGACGATACCCGTGATGTCAACTCCATTCAACAAGTAGTCAGCATAACCGCTTCCGTCGTCACGTGGCACTTTAATTTGCTGGAAAGCTGGGCTTTCTTGGTTCATCTTTGCAGGCTGAAGCATCAACGGACCGACGTTTGTTCCAATCCAAATATTGCCTTCTTTGTCCTCAACAGCACACCGAACATTCCATAAATCCTTAATCGTTTCGCCGTCTTCATTTACAAACGACGTGATGGTTTTAAGCTGGTTGTTGGCCGTTTGATATTGAATGAGCGATGGTTGCTGCCAGTTGTCATTGACAAACCACATTGTTTTGCGGCTATCAAAGAACAAATTGCGCATGTTTCCCAAGCTTCTTGTGTTGAGTTTCATGAGTTGTGGCTGTTTGAAAGCCTTGAATTCATGGTCTTGATAGGCTATAATTGACTGGGAAGATGCCTGACTATTCAAGATCCACAAACGTGATTCGGTGTCATAACCCAAGCCTTGTATGAGCACATAGTTAGGGTTTCCATCAGCCAAAGCCGATTCAAGTATGCTGTTGTTTGGGCTATAATGTTTAATGAAATGCTGGTCTTTATACTCATAAAGTCCTGTTCTTCCGCCTGCAAAAAGATGGGTTTCATCTTTCGGATCAACTGCAAGTACGCTAAGATCTACGTATGCTACGCCTGTCTTTGCAGCGATTCCGTCAGACGCATAGATGCTCCACGCTGTGCCATCCCACACTTGGATGCCGGCCGGTCGCTCAAGATCGGTCGTCACATTGTATCCCCCTGTGCACGAATAGAGCTTATTTTTATAGAAGGTTAGATAGCCAAAGTGATTCGATTTCGGTCCGCCGGGATGAGCATCTGCCACTTTTGCCCACAAAGCGGAAGTGTCTTCGGGAGACTTTTCCACATAGTTTCCCACGCGATGCCATTGGTTTCGGTCGGCAATATTGGCCGTTAGTGGCGCCGAATAGATGCCCGCTGCCTTACTTGCTGCATAGATTTGGCTGTCACGCACATAGCAATAATCGACCGAAAAGCCCAATTTATAGGTGTCACTGACCTCAGCTTCAGCTGCATTTAGTTTCACAATACCAAACGCTGTGGCCATAAACACATAGCGGTTGTAGGCATAAAGACTGTTAATAGTCTTGTTGTCAGTCGTCGAAGTGTTATAGTAGGCGCTGACATTTGTCACTTGTCCGGCGTCATTTACCAAGTCGATGTTTTGATTTTCATAGGCCACCACCAAGCGATGTGCCGCCTTGTTGTAGGCAATGTGTGTGATATTGCAGTCGCTAAGGCCATTAACCTTATCAAAGGTGCGCACACTTTGGTCTTTCGTGTCATAGGAATAAAGGCAGTTACTGGCACGAACATAGAACAAAGTGGCATTGGCTTGCACTATCTCTTGTGGCGAATCATAAGATAAATAGGTGCGCCATGTGAAAGAAGAAAGAAGGAAAAAGCAGCACAAGCCTATGATTCCGCTCCTTGTTCCTCGCCAAAGCAGGGGGAGAAAAGCATAGGTTTGAAGCTTGAGGAATACTTTATTAGCGTAGTATCTGATAGTTTTTATCATCATGATCATCATTAAGTAGCCATACGTTTGTGGCATATCACTCCCCTGTTTTAGAGGAAGTGTCGGCAGAGAGCCCTTTCTTCAAAGCCTCAACAGCCCTTGCGCGGTGACTGATGCCATTCTTAATGTCTTCTCCAAGCACTGCAAAGCTCTCGTCATAGCCCTCGGGAATGAAGACAGGATCATAGCCAAAACCAGCCGAACCGCTTCGTTCGGTGGCGATTTTCCCATTGACTTTGCCTTCAAAGAAAGTCTCGTTGTAGCCATTGGGGTTGGAGTCGTCTCGCCGAATGAGTGAGATTACCGTGCGAAAGCAGGCATTTCGGTCGGTAATTCCAGTCATTTTACGCAGTAATTTGGCTGTGTTTGCTTCGCTGTTATGGTCAGTTCCTTCGGCATATCGCGCGCTATATACGCCTGGCTCGCCATGCAAGGCCTCAACTTCTAAGCCGGTATCGTCGGCAAAGCAATCGAGTCCGTAATGTTCAAAGACGTATTTCGCCTTCAAATGTGCATTCTCTTCGAGTGTGTTTCCAGTCTCGGGGATGTCTACATGGCATCCTATCTCGGCCAAAGAAACAACATCATAGGCGCTGCCAAGAATCTCTTTAACCTCTGAAAGCTTATGTTTGTTGTTGGTTGCAAATACAATTTTCATCCTTTTAACTGCTTTTTCTTGTTGGCTTCTAACTTCTTTTTGATGCTAACTTTCATCTCATCAAAGCCTTCTCCGTATACACCTACGACACTACTCTGGCTTACAAAGGCGTTGGGGTCAATGAGTTTGATGAGTCGGAAGATGTCCGTGCTCTCGCGTTTCTTGGCGAGTATACAGAGCACTTTAATCTCTTTACCCGTATACCAGCCATGACCGTCGAGGATAGTCACGCCATGTCCTGTCTCCATTCCTATGGCGTTGGCAATCTCTTGGTATTTCTTTGAGAAGATCATAAACTGTGCACTCTCCCTGCGTGCATTCATAATATAATCTAAAGAGAAGTTTTCGAGCGTCATAACACATAATCCAAACATCACCTTATGGGCTCTTTCGAAGTATGAACCGAATTGAGGGAAGAACATACAGCTACCAATGATGCAGAAATCTACGGCAATTAACACCGTGCCGAGCGACACATTGTGATACTTATTGATAGAGGCTGCGATGATATCTGTACCTCCCGTTGAGCCATTGTGCAGGAAGACGGTTGATAAAGCCACACCCGTGATGACGCAACCAATAATCATTGACATGAAGTCTTGCCCCTCTCCAAGGAGCTTTATGGGTAGACCATTGGGCTGTTTTGGTATGATATCCTGCGCCAAAATCAACATAAAGTAGAGTAAGAAGATAGCATAGATGGTCTTAAACAAGAACTTAAACCCCAAGATCTTCAAGGCAACGACGAGCAAGGCAAGGTTAACGATGATGTAAGTGTTTTGCACATGGAAGCCCGTTGCATAGTAGATGATGGCTGCAAGACCTGTAACTCCGCCAGCAACTATCTGATAAGGCATCAGGAACACAGTGAAAGACACCGTGTAAAGCATAATACCGAGGGTGATGAAAAGGTAATCTTTCACCTCATCCCATACCTTTATATTCTCTAACATTTATTTAATGACGATATTAACGATTTTCTTTGGCACGATAATTACTTTCACAATCTGTTTCCCATCAATGTATTTCAGGCTGCGTTCATCGGCTCTTACCTCACTCTCTATTGTGGCGTTGTCGGCATCTGCGGCAAAAGTCTTTTGATAACGAGCCTTTCCATTGAAGCTGATTGTAAGCTGAATCTCGCTCTCT
This sequence comes from Segatella salivae F0493, assembly GCF_000477535.1. NCBI lineage: Bacteria > Pseudomonadati > Bacteroidota > Bacteroidia > Bacteroidales > Prevotellaceae > Segatella > Segatella salivae. Next base: position 240,584 of record NZ_AWGW01000025.1, on the reverse strand, counting down.
ACGAGGTATTTCTCGTCGTAGTTAGGCCAAGATGCGTCGCAAACTGAGCCCTCATTACCTAATACATGCCATAGTTCTTCGGCAACATGAGGAGCAAACGGTGCCAACACTACAATCATTTTCTGAAGTAATTCAACGTTATGGCACTGCTGTTGTCCCATCTCATTGACGGCTATCATGAATGCCGATACGGCAGTGTTATAGCTGAATTTCTCAATGTCTTCAGTCACTTTCTTGATGAGTTTGTGTACAGTCTTGAGACTTTCCTTTGTGGGTTGCGCATCATCTACAACGAGTTTATCTTCTGTTGTGCGTCCCCAGAAGAGACTCCAGAACTTCTTTAAGAACCTATGACAGCCGTCAATACCATTCGTATCCCATGGTTTGCTGGCCTCAACCGGACCTAAGAACATCTCATATAGACGCAAAGTGTCGGCTCCATAGTCTTTAATGATGTCGTCAGGATTAACAACATTGTACATGCTTTTAGACATTTTCTCTACTGCCCAGCCACAAATATACTTGTCATCTTCAAGGATGAACTCAGCATTATTATATTCAGGACGCCATTGTTTGAATGCTTCAACGTCAAGAATATCATTCTTTACGAGGTTCACCCATACGTGAATAGGAGTTGTTTTGTATTGATCTTTAAGCCCTTTTGATACAAATAACGGCGCCTTTGAATGGTCTTCGCTGACAACTCGATAGACAAAGTTAGACCGTCCCTGTATCATTCCTTGGTTAATCAACTTCTTATACGGCTCCTCTTGACAGCTAACACCGCAATCATAGAGGAACTTGTTCCAGAAACGGCTATAGATTAAGTGACCCGTTGCATGCTCAGTACCCCCTACATAAAGGTCAACACTCTGCCAATATTCGTCAGCTTCCTTGCCCACAAGAGCGTGATCGTTGTGTGGATCCATATAACGTAGGTAGTAAGCAGAGCTTCCTGCGAAGCCAGGCATAGTGTTAAGTTCGAGTGGAAAGACTGATTTGTCGTCAACAAGTGACTTATCTACGACTTGCTTCTGACGCTCATCCCAAGCCCATTTCTTTGCTCTTCCCAAAGGAGGTTCGCCATTTTCCGTCGGCTTATATTGGTCGATATCGGGCAATTCGAGTGGTAAGCACTCCTCAGGCAGCATATAAGGCATTCCGTTTTTATAGTAAACAGGGAATGGTTCGCCCCAATAGCGCTGACGAGAGAATATGGCATCGCGCAAACGATAATTCACTTTAACGCGTCCAAGCTGGTGTTTCGTCACGAAATCCTTAGTTGCAGCGATGGCCTCTTTAACGGTTTTACCATTGAGATTGAAGCCATCGAGGGTCTGAACTCCCTCACGTGGCGAGTTCATTACAATGCCTTCTTTGGCATCAAAGCTTTCTTCTGTGACGTCAGCTCCCTCAATCAGTGGGATAATGGGTAAGTTAAAATGCTTTGCAAAGGCATAGTCTCGGCTGTCATGTGCCGGTACTGCCATGATTGCTCCAGTGCCATAACCAGACAAAACGTATTCAGATATCCACACAGGTATCTTATCTCCCGTGAAAGGATTAATGGCATAACTTCCACTAAAGACGCCCGTCACCTTGCGATCACTCATGCGTTCGAGTTCGGTTCGCTTCTTCACGTAAGACAAATAGTCATCAACGGCGGCACGTTGTGCGTTGGTTGTCAGCTTATCTACTAACTCACTTTCAGGTGCCAAGACCATAAACGTAACGCCAAAGATAGTATCTGCGCGTGTCGTGAATATCGTAAAGCTACCCTCTTCGGCTGTTTCCTTGGAACCTTCTGCGTTATTTGAAGACGCCTCCGAGCCGAGACAATACTTAAATTCCATTTCCGTTCCTTCCGAACGACCTATCCAATTGCGCTGAGTTTCTTTGATAGAATCGGTCCAATTGATATGTTCTAAGCCGTCAAGTAGCCGTTGTGCATACGCCGAAGTACGCAAACACCACTGTTGCATCTTCTTTTGTACAACAGGATATCCACCGCGTTCGCTCACACCATTAACCACTTCATCGTTTGCAAGCACTGTACCTAAGCCGGGACACCAGTTTACTACCGTCTCACCCAGATAGGCAATGCGATAGTTCATCAGTGTTTTCTGCTGCTCAACCTCACTCATCGACTTCCACGTTTCAGCCGAGAAATGAAGCGATTCGCTTTGAGCAACGTTGAGATTCTCCGTTCCTTCGGTCTCAAAATGCTTGATAAGGTCAGCGATTGGATAGGCCTTCTGCGTGTCGTTGCAAAAGAAACTATTAAACATCTTTATGAAAGCCCATTGTGTCCAATGGTAGTATTTCGGGTCACAAGTGCGTACTTCGCGATCCCAATCAAACGAAAAACCAATCTTATCCAGTTGTTCGCGGTAGTGATCGATATTGGTTTCGGTCGTGATTGCTGGGTGTTGACCAGTCTGAATGGCATATTGTTCAGCGGGAAGTCCATAGGCATCATAGCCCATTGGATTGAGAACATTGAATCCTTGCAGGCGTTTGAAACGCGCATAGATGTCACTTGCGATGTAGCCTAAAGGGTGACCAACGTGCAATCCAGCCCCAGAAGGATAGGGAAACATGTTGAGTACATAGAACTTTTGTTTCGACTTGTCCTCCGTAACCTTATAGGTCTTGTTCTCTGCCCAGGCCTTTTGCCATCTTTTCTCAATTTCACTGAAATTATATTCCATTGCTACCTTGTTTTATTTATATTCTTTTTGTCGCGTATTTTCGTCTTCATTCAGACATATTTTCACGTGTACAAAGGTAAGGTTTTTAATTTATAATTCATTCATTCTCCTTGCATAATTCGATGATTGCTTGCGTGTTTTTTCCAAAAATCAGTGACATGGTAGTGAGAACGAAAGCGAAACAGAAGATTTTTTATTGGGGATAGCTACGTGATCTCCCGCTTTTAAATCCGACAAAACGAAATGTAACACTTTTGCAAAACGAAACGTGCAAATTTAACATTTCGTTTTGCATTTTTTGCACTCATTTTATTTGATGTTTAACAATACATTAACATAACGTGAGTTCGACGAATTCACGTTATTTAGTTAAAACAATTTACAGATAAAGATACTACTTTTACACCAAAAAGATAAACTCAAAAACAAAACAAAACAGGACCACTTTAAATGATTCTATAGGGCCACTTTGCACGATTACAACAGGGCCTGCTTAAATGAGCCAAGAGGGACCACTTTAGGTAAGTATTTCCAATATCCCTATGCGTTACTACTATAAGGGCAAGTTCAGGAGGGGTTGGATCAATATTGTCAATCCCTTCCGAGGCACATGGGTTGTGGGCACGTCCGGTTCCGGAAAGACATTCTCTGTCATAGAGCCTTATATCCGTCAGCATTCGGCCAAGGGTTTTGCAATGGTTGTCTATGACTACAAGTTCCCGACGCTTGCAACCAAGCTGTATTATCATTATAGGAAAAATCAGGTGCAAGGTAACCTGCCAAAAGACTGTAACTTCAATATCATTAACTTTGTCAATATTGAGTACAGCGCACGCGTCAATCCTATCCAGCAGAAGTACATTGCTAATTTGGCTGCAGCACAGGAAACAGCGGAGACACTTATTGAGTCCCTTCAAAAGGGACAGAAGAGTTCCGGTGGCGGTTCCGACCAGTTCTTCCAGATATCCGCAACCAACTTTCTTGCAGCCTGTATCTTCTTTTTCGTAAACTACAACAAGAAGCCTTTTGACGAGAACGGCAATGAACTCTTCCCCGAATACGGCGAGGATAAGGGAACCCATCACAAACGGCTGACCGGGAGCGTATTTAAGGATCCGCAACAGGTCGGTAACAAGAAATACCAGGTACAACCGGCCTACTGGAAAGGTCAGTATTCGGACATGCCTCTCGTTCCTGAATCATTCCTATGATGAGATCTTTGAAGTTTTGAAGACCGATCCGGAAGTCTACCCGCTTTTGGGGCCTTTCATGACTGCTTTTGACAATGGAGCCATGGAGCAGTTGGAAGGTATGATAGGCACGTTGCGTGTGCAGACTTCACGTCTGGCCACCAAGGAGTCATATTGGGTGTTCAGTGGGGACGATTTCGACCTGAAGGTGTCGGATCCCCGACATCCAAGCTATCTGCTTATTGCCAATGACCCGGAGATGGAAAGCATCATCGGAGCGTTGAACGCCCTGATTCTGAATCGTCTTGTCACCCGTGTTAACAGCGGTATGGGAAAGAATATCCCAGTAAGCATCATTGTCGATGAGCTGCCGACACTCTACTTTCATAAGATAGACCGTTTGATAGGTACAGCACGAAGCAACAAGGTTGCTGTGACATTAGGCTTTCAGGAACTGCCGCAGTTGGAAGCAGACTATGGAAAGGTGGGAAAAGATAAGATCATTACCACCGTAGGTAATATCGTTTCCGGCTCTGCCCGTTCAAAAGAAACGCTTGATTGGCTGTCGGGCGACATCTTCGGAAAAGTCGTGCAACTCAAAAAAGGCATTACCATTGACAGGGACAGAACATCCATCAATCTCAATGAGAATATGGATAGCCTTGTTCCTGCTTCCAAAATCAGTGATATGGCTTCCGGATGGCTGTGTGGCCAGACTGCCCGGGATTTCGTGGTTACGAAGACAGGCAGACGGGACTCGATGGATATTCAAACCGCAGAAGAGTTCAGAACCACCAAGTTCTTTTGCAAGACCTCTTTTGACATGGAACAGATCAAGGCAGAGGAGACAGACTACAGCAATTATCCTATCCCGAAATTCTACCACTTCGATTCTGAAGACTCCAAGGAGCGTATTCTGTATGCCAACTTTGAGCGGATAGACCAAGAGGTAAAGAATATGATAAAGATTGTCCAGACAGAGTTCAAAAAGGAAGAAGGCACCCAAACAGCCCATAGGAAGAGTGACAGGAAGTCTTCCAAATAATTTTTTCCTTCGTTTTTATTGCATAAGAAAGGGTCACTTGAACCGTAAAGTTCAGATGACCCTTTATTTAATTTCTTATCTCCGGAAATGTCGGCGAGGTTTCTGTTCTTCTTCCTCCTCTTCTTCATCTTCCATGGATAACTTATAGTTCTCGATTTCCTGTTGGAGGTTGTTGGCGTGTTCCCGGAACATGAAGTTTTGGAACGGGGTATTTGATTTTCTTCCTTTCTTAACTTCACCAAGGCGTTGATATATTCGGCCTTGTCCTTCTTCAATACCTTATTGGGTACCAGGCCAAACTCATTCTGAAGATGATTCATGATCAACCTTGACATCCTGCCGTTGCCGTCTACCCATGGATGGATCGTGACGAGTTTCAGATGTGCGTCAAAGCTCAAACGGTATTGCTCATATACATCGGGGGTCTTTAATAGTTGTTCCCGTCTTTCGTTCATTTCCTTGCAGAAATCTTCTAACTTCTGTGGGACTTTCAGGTAACTCATATAAGACTTTCCCATAGTTCCTGCCGTAACGTTTACCCGACGTAAATCTCCCTTTGACGAGTCAAATACACCGCCAGGTGCATTGAATATCCTCCCCGGTTCTTCTCATTACGATTGAAGACAGTTCCTTCAGCATATCGATGGAGAAAGGTGTGTGTTCTCTTGCCATTTCCATGCTTCTTTCGTAGGCAGCTTTCAGGTCGAGGTTCATGTTCTGCTCAATGATGCTTTTACCCTTGGCAGAAAGACCCTCGTCAAAGAGCAGCTGGTTCTCTACCTCGGTCATCGTCGAGCCTTCGATAGCCGTTGAATGGGTCACGATTGAGTAGAGATAGAATTTTTCATAGTCTATCTGTTCTTGGAAGCACAATTCCTTGTGCTCTTCCAATATATCTAAAAATTCTTGTTTGTTCATAATTGCCTTATCTTTAGACAGCAAATATACTAATTTACGGTTGATTAAACAATTTTTTTTAGGAGAAAAAGCCTGTACACCCATTTAAAGCACTTCGGAATGATATAGCTGCAACCACTCTGGTATCTCCCGAAGGACACGGGCTTCAGCCGACGCGGCGGAAGACGTATCTTTGAGATAGGTGATTTTCCGTGTACCATTGAAGTCATGTTCTTTAAACTTTATGACAAACATACCCTCCGGATCTCCGACTACCCACCAACCGGGATTAGTTACTCTCTGTAATACGAAACGGTCAGCCGGGACAGGTCGTACTGCTTCCTCACCAACAAGAACGGCATCAATGACTTGCGCTGAACCGATAAACTCCGTTGTCTGTGGCAAGGCTAACAGACGCTCTACGGCTTCATCACGGCTATTGCCGACAGATGCAGCCTGAATTTCATTCCCGTCTGACAATTTAATAACGAACTTGTATCTTTTCATCTTCTTTCCCCGTCATGCCGGTAGGTCAGCTTTAATTGTTTATGATTTAATATTTTATTCTGGGCATCCCGATTCTCAACCTTTTTAGGTTTTTCAGTTTCTTCGACCCGAACTTTTTATCATTCCGTTGTTTGCCGTGTTCCCTGTCTGCGATACCTTTGCAGAATAAAAGTCAAAAAAGACTACAAGCGGATGAAAAGTGAGGTCAAAATCAGAAGCGGAAATGGAAAGATAGATAGAAGCAAAATATAGTAAAGAGCATAGCTGTATATATGTATAGCCGTATGTGCGTATATACGTATAGCAGATGTATGTGTTGACCAACAGATGTGTTGAGGTGTTGAGGTATTGGTGTATATAGTATTCAAAGCATTAAACGTTCCCATCTATGTTTGCGGAATTATCCACGCAAAAATATTGACATATCGTTACCGCTTGACATTCCTTTTCTTACCCGATTTCAGCATGTGCATACCCATTAGGGAACAACGTTGTCGGAATGCCATATCGTCCTCGTCAGGCTTCTTACCCCAGCCTCCCTTAGGGGTGGAACCGCCGCTGGCACTCTGCGAAATCTCTGTTGCCTTGTCAAGATAACTAAGAAAAAGAGCTGTAGCAACCAGGTGGAAATACTCACCTAAAGTGGTCCCTCTTGGCTCATTTAAGCTGGCCCTGTTTTATTTTTTTTGTAGTTTATCTTTTTGGTGTAAAAGTAGTATCTTTATCTGTAAATTGTTTTTAACTAAATAACTCGCAGATAACTATGCCTAACCATTCCATTAAGATGATTAAACTTCGTCAAGCATTTGGCCTTTACGGCTCAGGATATGGCTCACGTTCCATATCTACCACACTTGGTATTTCCCGTACAACCATCAGGAAGTATCTTCGTATTTTTAATGAAAGTAGTTTGTCCTTAAAAGAACTTCTTTGTAAGGATGATGCCACGCTTTTTGATTTCTTTGGACTTGCTCCAGCAACTTATCATAGTCCCCGATTAGATGCGCTTTCGGCTCTACTTCCCGACTATGCCAAACGTCTCCGAAAGCGTGGTGTAACAAGAAAAACACTCTACTCGGAGTATATTAAATGTTATCCACAAGGGTATTCCTATTGCAGTTTCAATCGTTTCTTGAGCGCCTATATGGCCTCCCGCAAATCACTTTTTAAAGGATTTAGTGCTTGCGGGCTTCCCGCAAATCATTCCGCAAAAGGTTTGGAGCTTCCGCGCATGGCGAAAGTCGTTTCCCAAAAGGTTTGGAGTTTCCGCACATGGCGAAAGTCATTTCCCGAATGGTTTGGAGTTTCCGCGCATGGCGAAAGTCGTTTCCCGAATGGTTTGGAGTTTCCGCGCATGGCGAAAGTCGTTTCCCGAATAGTTTGGAATTAGTTGTTGCAAAGATATGGAAATTAACGGTTCAGCGTAATGGGCATGTACGTCTGCTGGGACATTATTATAGTGTACCCCACACTTATGTGGGAAAGAAAGTAACCGTGTTTTACACCTCCCAGCATGTTGAGATATGCCAATACTATACATAAGAGGGAAAGAGTATTACGAACAAGAATTAAACAGATAAGATAATGTCAATGAATGAAGAAACACTCAGTCGGATGCAGCATATGCGCCTGCTGGGAATGCATGCGGCCTTCAAGGCTTCACAAGAGAATTTTACACTTGATAAAATGACCAACGATGAGTTTATCTCATGGCTTATTACCAATGAGTGGGATGATAGATGCAACCGAACTATCGAAAGACTTGTCAAGGCTGCAGGCTTTAGATATGAAGCTTCCTTGGAGCATATAGATTACGATGTAGACAGAGAGTTGGATCGCAACTTGATACAACGACTGGCTGACCTTGGTTTTATGAGCGAAGGTAGAAATCTTTTCATAGTGGGCAGTACAGGAACAGGGAAAAGCTACATTGCTACAGCACTTGGATATAGGGCATGCCAAAAAGGGTACAGGGTGCTGTATACAAATACAGCAAGGCTAATGGCACAATTAAAAGTAGCAAAAGCCAAGGGGAGCATCCTGCAGGAACTCAAGAAAATAGAACGTACAGAACTGCTCATTCTCGATGATTTCGGACTACAACCTTTAGATACTACGGCAAGAAATCTGCTCATGGATATTATAGAAGACAGACATGGGAAGAAATCAACCATCATCGCATCACAAATACCCATAGGAGCATGGTACGAAGCCATAGCAGACCAAACCGTAGCTGATGCCATCATGGACAGAATCATACATGGGGCAATTAAAATTCAATTGAAAGGAGAATCTATGAGGAAAAGAAAAAATATATGAAAGAAAAGAAAAACAAAAGAAAGTGAGAAATCACTTACAATGTAAAGATATTATATCTATTTTTGCAAAATAAATAATAGTAATAACTGGCAAAAGAAGATACGATTGAGAAGCCAGAAAAGATGAACGCTAACAACAAAAGTTATAAAATAACTACATAGGGTCAGTTTCGAAGATTATATGGGGACAGTTTCAATGATTTTTTCCAATAAAGGCACAAAAAGCGAGCAGTACGAATAAAATATTGTTAAAAAATAGACCTTACTACAATTTTTTATAGTAACCGTTTGGATAATACGATTTTTTATAGTATCTTTGTCTTGTCTTAATAAAACAACAGAATATGAAACAAGAAACAGAAACAATGAAGGTTACACCCGAGGAAAGAGACCTGATTGAGCAGATGAGAAACGACAACCGTTCCTATCCCAACGGTTATCCCAGATTACTGAAAATCATCATCGAGAAGTTCTACTCAATGCTTCGCCAACCCTATTAACAACAAAATACCGCCTCTCCCTAAATGGGGAGGGGCTTCAATAAAAGAAAGGAATACAACAATGGAAACAGTTATTAGAAAGCCGGTAGTAGTCAGCGATATGAAGCAGCGTTTGGCAGACATCAACCTGTCCGTGTCGTGGATGGACTTTGCCAATAGATACTTCCACAAGTCATCATCGTGGTTCTACCACAAATTAAACGGTATCGACGGCAATGGTGGCACAGGCGGTTTCAATGAGGAAGAGATAGAGCATCTCCGTGGCTCACTTTTCGATCTGAGTGACCGCATCCGCCGAGCTGCAGAAAGAATTTAGGCGTGGTTATCTGTTGACCATTCAAGGCAAAAGCCGCCCGTCGCCTACGGGCGCACATCAGCCTCTCGCATTGCGAGGGGCTTTCCCTTTATCCAATCCCACCTCCTCACTTTTATCCAATCTTAAACAACTCCTCATTTAAGATAAGTAGTTATTATTATCCTAAATGAAAATTTGTTCGAAATGTCTATTACGCCTATAACGAGGGGATTCATGGCGGATTACGCAGAAAAAACGTAACACCTACGGCGTTGAAATGTGTATTTCTCAATGCGTTTTATATAGAAACATAATGTGACGGTTCTTGTTTATAAGCATACCTAAATCAAAATCACAATATGTTTGCCGCTGAAAAATTTCGTGATTACGAATAAATTATTTCAAAAAATCATTTGCTTTTGAGTTTGATGAGCCTTATTCTCCAAGACTTCTATATAGGTATACGACACAGGAAAGCTGCTGTTGGCGAGTTTCAAGCAGTTCCATTTGGGCATCAAGTGCGTCGCGTTCGGCCTCAAGTACATCGAGATAAGTAGCTCGTCCGTTCATATAAAGTTGACGAGATACCTCAACCGAGTGTTCCAAAGTCTTCACTTCTTCCTCTTTTAACGCATAATAGGCGGCGAGATTCTTGTTCTTTGACAGCAGCGTACATACCTCTGAATAGGCTGTGAGCAGTGTTTTGTCATATTCATATAAGGCTTGTAGCTGTGCGGCGTCAGCCTGTTGGAAGTTCGCTTCGATAGCTTTTCGGTTGATAAGTGGTGCAGTTAGTCCTCCCACAACACTGTAAGCGAGCGACTTAGGCATACGCGTTAGGTAGGTAGGATTAAAGGCTTCAAGTCCTAAAGTGGCACTAATGTTTACCGAAGGCAAGAAGGCTTTGCGCGCCGTCTCCACGTCCCAATGCGCTGCAGCGAGTTCATGTTCAGCCTGACGGATATCGGGTCGGTGGCTCAGGAGATTGGAAGGAAGTCCTGTAACGATTGTTTTCACGTCTTCATTCAACAACTGTTTGGCATCTCGTTGAATAGGCGTTGGGTAACGACCGAGCAGTAAGTTGAGTGCATTTTCACATTCGGTAATCTCTTGTTTCAATGCAAACTCCTGCGAACGCGCCTTTGCAAGCTCTGCTTTGAACTTCTCAACAGCCAGTTCAGTGTCGCTATCGGCCTCCTTTTGTATCTCTGCTATCTTCTCCGCCTGACGCTGAAGATCGATGTATTTGCGTATAAGTGCGAGCTTGTTATCTAAGGCCAACAAGGTATAATAATTGCTTGCGACCTGTGAAATCAATGAAGCGCGCACAGCATTCTGGCCTTCTAAGGTTGCCAAATAACGTTCGACAGCCGCTTTCTTGCTTGACTTCAACTTGCCAAAGAGGTCGAGTTCCCAGTCAAAGGCAAAGCCCGGGTGATAGTTCATGAGTGGATCGGGGATGAGTTTTCCAGGAGTCATCTCGGTAGAAGCATTGCCGGCACCCTCACTTGTGTATCGTCCGGCCTTGCTAACTCCTACTTCTGCTCCCACGGAAAGCGATGGAAGCATGGCTCCTTTGGCTGCAATCATTCCGCTTTTTGCCACAGCTATCTGCTGCAATGTTATCTTTAAGTCTTGATTATTGACTAAAGCGGAGTCGATAAGTGCCTTGAGTTGTGGGTCGGTGAAAAACATTTTCCATGACGTAGGCGTAGTCTTCGCCGTCAGCGTATCACCATTATATTGTGTGGGTAGCTGCAAACGCGTGCGGCTATTGACTTGCGTCGCTTGGGGAGTCTTGCAAGATGACACTCCGATGGCAAGCAGCATAAGAAGGAAAATATTATTTCTTTTCATCATTTTCAAGTTTATATTGTTTGTCTTTCTCCTCTGTCAATGGCTTGTTTCGTTGGTAACGAACCATCTTTACATGGTCGGCCATGCGCCCAAAGATATAATACAATCCCGGAACGAGAATGAGTCCGAAACATGTTCCGAATAGCATTCCACCTGCAGCTGCCGTGCCAATGGTTCGGTTTCCAATAGCCCCTGCACCATGAGCAAATACTAATGGCAGCAAGCCGGCTATGAAAGCGAACGATGTCATGAGTATAGGACGGAAGCGAGCTGCCGCACCTTCGATGGCCGCTGCACGTATACTCTTGCCTAAGTTGTGGCGTTGCACGGCATATTCTACCATTAACACTGCATTCTTTCCAAGCAAACCAATCAGCATGACCATAGCAACTTGGGCGTAGATGTTGTTTTCCAATCCCGTGAGTTTTAGGAAAATGAACGTTCCACAGATGCCCGCAGGTAGACAAGTAATGATTGGAAGCGGCAAAAGGAAGTTCTCATATTGTGCTGAAAGGATGAGATAGACGAACGTTAAACATACAATAAAGATAATCAACGCTTGGTTTCCTTGGTCTACTTCGTCTTTAGTGATGCCGGCAAAGTCGTAATCATAGCCGTGAGGTAGCGTCGAAGCAGCCACCTCTTCGATTGCTTTGATGGCCTGACCACTACTGTATCCAGCTGCTGCTGAGCCTGTAACTTCGGCAGAATTATATAGATTATGCCGCGTCATCTCACTCATTCCATATACCTTTTCCATGTGTAAAAAGTCGGCATAAGGCACCATTTCACCTTGGTTGTTCTTAACATTTAACTGCATCAAGTCTTGTGGAAAAGCACGATATTTTGGGTCGGCTTGCACGATGACCTTATAGGGCTTACCAAATCGAACAAAGCCCGTCTCATAGTCAGAACCAATCAATGTGGAGAGATTATCCATGGCTGTACCAAGTGTAATGCCTTTTTGTGCGGCGATATTATTATCTACTCGAAGCATGTATTGAGGGAAACTGGCCGAGTAAAAGGTAAAGGCTGAGCCTATTTCTGGACGCTTATTAAGAACTGAAACGAAGCTCTTGCTGACCTTTTCCATAGCATGATAGTCGTTACTTCCAGTCTTATCGAGGAGTCGAAGCTCGAAACCTGACGCCGCACCATAGCCTGGAATAGAAGGTGGTTCGAAGAATTCTATGTTGGCATCTGTTATCTGTTGGCACTTACTTTCAAGGTCATTGATAATCTCTTTTGCCGTCCGACTACGTTCCTTCCAAGGCTTAAGATTAATCAAACACGAACCAGAGTTGGCACTGGTTCCTTCAGAAAGGATCTCATATCCAGCCAAAGAAGACACACTTTCTACGCCATCTTCCTTTGCAATTATACTCGCAAGTTGATGTGCAACCTTATTCGTTCGCTCAATAGTAGCACCAGGTGGTGTCTCAATTACAGCATAAATCATGCCCTGATCTTCTTGAGGAATAAAGCCCGATGGTAACGAATTGTTGATAAAGAAGGCTCCAATGCAGAACAAAAGTAACAGTGGAAGCGTGATAATCTTCCTCGAAACAGTGCGTTGAAGCACGTTGCGATAGCCGCCGATTCCTTTGTCAAAGCCCGCATTAAACTTATCAAGTACACGATTAAGCCACGTCTTTTTGATGTGGTTATCACGCTCCCGAGTCAATATTAGCGCACAAAGCGAGGGCGTAAGTGTTAGGGCTGTGAAGCCCGAAAGCACGATTCCAGAAGCTATTGTGATTGAAAACTGCCGATAAAACATGCCTTCTGGGCCACCCATAAAGGCTACAGGAATGAACACAGATGCCATAACTAACGTCACGGCTACTATGGCTCCACTGATTTCTTTCATTGCCTTTTGCGTGGCTTCCAAAGGTTCTAAGCCTTCTTGGGCTATCTTCACATTGACCGCTTCGATTACCACGATGGCATCATCGACCACGATTCCAATCGCCATTACTAAGGCAAAGAGCGATATCATGTTAAGCGTTATGCCGAAAGCATTCATGACTGCGAAGCTACCTATTAACGAAACAGGGACTGCAAGGCATGGAATGAGGGCAGAACGCCAGTCTCCAAGGAACAAGAATACAACGAAACCAACGAGTATAAAGGCTTCAAACAGCGTGTGAATTACCTTTTCTATAGAGGCATCAAGGAATCTGCTGATGTCGTAACTCAACTCATAATGCATGCCCTTTGGCATGTCTTTTTGAAGGTGAGCCATAGTTTTCTTGACGTTCTGAATAACTTGTCGCGCGTTCGATCCATAGGCTTGTTTCAGTGTTATGGCTGCAGACGGGTGACCATTCAACGTAGAATATATGTCATAAACCTCACTCCCGAGGCTCACATCTGCTACATCTTTGAGTCTAATAAATTGCCCATCAGGAGTTGATTTCACGACAATATTGCTATACTCTTCAGGCGTTGTATAACGTCCTGGATACTTCAACACATACTCAAAGCTTTGTGCATGCTTGCCCGAACTTTCCCCAAGCTTGCCTGGAGAGGCTTCAATGCTCTGCTGTTGTAAGGCATCTGTGATGTCGCTTGCAGACAAACCATAGGCCGTAAGCTTATCAGGCTTGAGCCAAACACGCATGGCAAAGCTCCTCGTTCCAAGGATATCAAGATCTCCAACGCCATCAACGCGGGCGAGTTCTGGGGAGATATTGATGTCCGCATAATTGAAAAGGAAGTTCTGATCGACTTTAGGATCATCGCTATATAGGTTGATATACATGAGGATATTAGGCTCCTCACGAGATATTTTCACTCCTTCGCGCACAACAGCTGGCGGTAGTTTGTTAGTCGCTGCCGACACTCGGTTTTGCACATTGATAGCATCGACGTTTGGATCTGTACCAAGTTTGAAGACAATGTTTATCTCTCCTTCGCCGTCATTGCCGGCATCCGACTCGATATACTTCATTCCCGGCACACCATTCAGTGCCTGTTCAAGAGGTATAAGCACTGACTTAATCATCAGTTCATTGTTGGCTCCCGGATAATCGGCTACCACATTAACCTTTGGAGGGGATATAGATGGGAACTGAGTAATGGGTAAATTGAACAGCGAAAGAATGCCAATGAAGACGATTACCAATGAAACAACGATGGCAAGTACTGGTCTTCGAATAAACTTTTGAAACATATTGACTGTTTATTAGCGTCTTTTTTTCTTCTTATAAATGGTTGTTCTCATCATGAAATAATATGGTGTGAGAACTTTTCTCGGTTGTAAAGCGTGATGAAAAGCCACCTGAAAATCTTAGTCGGCATTCAGTTGAACACGCTTCATGGCTTCACTTGGTGTGTAATAACGCGTCTTTACGTGTTGACCATCATGCACTTTCTGCACTCCACTCAATAAAATCTTGTCGTTGGCAGTTAGCCCTTCGGCGATAATAAACACCTCTGGTTGTTCAAATGCCACTTTAATCTCGCGTGAATGTGCATAGCCTGCGCCATCAACAACAAACACATAGCGGCGGTCTTCCTCTTCATACGTGGCCTGTTGTGGGATTACCAACACGTTGTGTAAAGGCATATTGATGCGCACTGTGCCTGTTTCGCCATTGCGAAGCAAGCCTTTCGGATTGGCAAAGTGGGCGCGAAGAGCAATATTTCCAGAGCTACTGTCAAACTCACCAGCTATGTTTTGGATGTAGCCTTTAGCCGAAAAGGCGCTTCCATTGGCAAGAATCAGCGTCAAAGGAAGTTTGTTTCGTTCGGCAGAATGTTGCTGATAGTCTATATATTCGGGTTCAGAGATGTTGAAATATACGTTGAGTGACGAGTTGTCGGATAGTGTAGTGAGCAAGTCACCTCCCTGCACTAAGCTCCCAATCTTTTTCGGAAGACTTCCTATAACGCCTGTAAATGGGGCGCTGATTAAGCATAACCGTGCTTGAATCTGTGCCAATTTATAATCTGCCAAGGCTGCATTGAGCTTCGCTTTGGCCATCTTTTGTGCGTTGGGCGAAACAATTTGCCCCCTCGTTAGCGTTGTTGTGTTTTGCAGTTCAATGCGTGCTTGCTCGACTTCTGCCTTTGCCCGCGCCACATTCTGTTGCGCTCCAACAATCGAAATGCGGAAAAGCGGCTGACCGGCTCGCACCTGTTGCCCTTCTGTGACATAGACTTGCTGCAAGATTCCCTCCTGCTGCGCGCGTACTTCTATGTTTTTTCGCGATTCAATATTGGCCACATAGTCCTTTGAAACTTGTGTATTGGTTACCCAAGGAGACGTTACTGCGTAGACCGTTTGGTCGCTGTTTTCCTTGTTTTTGCGGCATCCTGTGACTACAATCAACGTGATGATAGCCATCAACAGCATCTCTTTCTTCATACCTAACTAATGGGTTATCCGATTATCTTTTACTAATGATTCAAGTATTAAATACAAATTTATAGATTTTTTAAGTAGGTTGTTGTAAATCTATCATTAAAAAGACTTAATAGATAGAAATTAATTGCTTCTTTAACTCATTTTTTATATAATGTAAAGTGAGGTTAATCATCTCGCAATCTGTCTCATTTCATCGTGCGTTTTGCCCCAGATTACGCTACAAAGTCATAGGAATTGTGAGCACATCTCACTTGTTGTGTTTTTTAATCCAATTTTATCCCCCTTGTCTTTGGATTTGGCGTGGGTTATCATTTGGCTTTCAGCGTGCTGAAATAAAACACTATGCGTTGCATCATACAGCAGAAGCATCTCTATAACTCCTTTGAGAAAAGAAGATGATTTGTTTGCTTTTTTACAAAAACAATGCAGGATTTTGTAAATAAGTTATGACATTTTTCATTTATCTTTGTATTCAAGAACGAGACAAAAAGTTTGTTTCTATAAAACGTTATCATTGCTTATATGGCATCATCTCAGTTGATTTCTCTGCCGAATGCGTTGTCGGTGTCGTCCCTTCTCACGATAGAAAAGGGCGCTTTTCAACGTGAATCGTGCTGCGCATCAGCGCTGAGTAGCGAGTCAATCAAAGTAAAACGTCTATACCTTATATATAATAGGGGCTTTCATTTTCATCAACTTGTCGGCCCCTATGCCTCACTTTTCCTCGCGAAAGGGCAGAATAGGTGCGACAAACTGCGGCAAGAGCCGACTTCTTAGCTATCAAAAGAATTTATTTATTTACCGGAATCGGAGCACCTTTCGATAGTAAAGATAACTCCATTTCATAGTAAACACTTCAAAAACAACACCTATGTCAGAAGAAAAATTTAGAGTAGAGTCCGATCTTTTGGGCGAACTTAAAGTGCCAATCGATGCTTATTATGGCGTACAAACACAGCGTGGAATCAACAACTACCACATTTCACGAAAGAAAATGCGTGATTATCCCGACTATGTTGTGGCAATTGCCTACGTGAAATTAGCTGCAGTGCAAACCAATCACAGCTTAGGCGTGATCAATGATGAGATATCTGGTGCCATAAGTCAAGCCTGTCAAGAGATTATTGACGGTAAGTTTCACGAGGATTTCCCTATAGATATGATGCAAGGTGGAGCCGGAACATCGGTTAATATGAATGCCAATGAGGTGATAGCCAACCGAGCTCTTGAGATAATGGGACACAAAAAGGGAGAATATCAGTATTGTTATCCTAACGATCATGTTAATTGTGGTCAGAGCACTAATGACGTTTATCCCACTACTATACGTCTTGCACTCATCCGAATGAATAAGAGTCTTGTGGCCAGTCTAACGGGATTAATCAGCGCTTTGCGTTATAAGGGCGAAGAGTTCAAGGATGTTTTGAAGATGGGACGCACCCAGTTGCAGGATGCAGTGCCTATGACGGCGGGCCAAGAGTTTAATGCTTATGCCAACAATCTTGAGGAAGAGATTCTCAATCTGGAACGAAACATCAAACTCTTACATGAGATTAACATGGGCGGTACAGCCATTGGAACAGGTCTTAACGCTGTACCGGGCTTTGCAAAACTATGTGCTGCCAACCTAAGTAAACTCACAGGAGAACCTTTTGTGTCTGCAATCGACCTCGTAGAAGCTACTCCTGACACCGGCGCTTACGTCAGTTTCAGTGGTGCTTTGAAGCGTTTGGCAGTGAAACTCTCTAAGATTTGCAACGACTTCCGCCTCATGGCATCTGGTCCTCGCTGTGGTCTTAACGAGATAAATCTTCCTCCTAAGGCTCCAGGTTCATCGATTATGCCGGGTAAAGTCAATCCCGTTATCCCAGAAGTTACTAATCAAGTATGTTTCAAAGTCATAGGAAACGACACCACAGTAACGTTTGCTGCCGAGGCAGGTCAACTTGAATTAAACGTTATGGAGCCTGTAATCACCGAGTGTCTCTTCGAGAGTTTATGGTGGCTTCACAATGCTATTGACACGTTAACTGAGGAATGTGTGCTCGGCATTACAGTCAACAAAGAACGTTGTTACGAAATGGTTAAGAACTCAATCGGCATCGTTACCGCGCTCAATCCATACATTGGATACAAGAATAGCACAAAGGTTGCGAAGGAAGCCCTTGAGACTAACCGCTCCGTTTACGACATTGTACTCGAAAAAGGCTTGCTAACGAAAGAAGAACTTGACGAAGCTCTCGATCCAAAGAATATGCTTGCATCGCATAAGTTTATTAAATAAATCATCTGCTTCAAAAGAAAAGAGGCTGCAAGGAATTATCCCTGCAGCCTCTTTTTTATGGTTATAGCCTCGTCCCTTTAACCAAATCATCTCCTTATGTTATGCAATTCTAAGTGTCTGTTTTAATTAGTCGGTCGATGAAGGCAATGGAAACTAAGCCCAAAGAGCCTCACTTTGTTTCTGAATATGCCTAAAATCTTGTTGCTAAATAAATGAAAGAAAGTCAATAGGTTACGGAGTTTATTCCATTGTTCTTTTGAAAGGAGACAATAATCTGCGTCATATCATCGTGTAAAATAGGGCAAATTATACGATGATTTGTGTCATTTCATGCGGTAAAACAGGGCAAATCACACGACGATTTTCATAAATCCACGACATCACTATCCGCACATAGCGAGAGGATAGCATTGTCGTGGTTTTATGTTTACCTTATACATCGTGTTGTTTTGTATTCATTCTGGCTTCTACAACGTTAACAACGTAGTCGCCAAGTTTCTCACATTCCTGAATCAAGTCCATGTACATCGTTCCTATAGTATAGGTATAGGTGTGCGAGTTCACGTCATTGATGTTCTCGTTTTTCAACTGATTGCGGAAGTTATTGATTTCATTCTCGATGTTGAATGACTTGTTCACGTCTACCGTTTCACGGCTATGATTGAACATATAGTTCATTTGTTCGAGCGCATTATTAGTTAAGTTGAACATCTGATGAATGTGATCGTATTGTTGAGCGGTAAAGTCTTCCTTGCTGGTAAAGCGTCGATTGATGGTGCGGGCCATGTTATAACAGCTATCTCCGATGCTTTCTATCTCGCTAATCTCACGTAACATTGCGCGAATCTTAGCCTTAGTGTCGTCACTTAAGTGCGAGTCGCTGACCTCATTCAGGTAGTTTGCAATCTCCACTTCCATGTTATCACTGATTCCTTCATACTTTTCGATGCGCGTATATGTCTTTAAGAACACCTTCTCATCTTTCTCTTCGAGCAGCGAACGAACCATTCCGAACATTCGTTGGATGCGTTCTGCGAAACTGGTAATCTCTTTTTGCGCTTCAAGTACAGAGAGTTCAGGAGTCTTCATGATACCCGATTGGATGAAACGCAAGCGGAATTCGTCCTCGTCGGCTTGCTTCTTAGGTTTGATAACAAAGCAAACTACCTTCTCTATCTGCTTGATAAAGCCCACCAAAATACATGTGTTTGCGAGGTTAAATGTGGTGTGGAATGCCGCAAGTACAAAGCTTAACTTCGCTGCATTGGCTAAGAAGTGGGGGTCACCTTTGGTCATGTATTCATCGAAACCAACGAAACCACAGACCATATTGATGAAAGGTTTGAAGATCATTAGCACCCAAATAACTCCAAAAAGATTAAAGAACATGTGGGCAAATGCCGCTCTTCGTGCCTGCGTATTAGCCGTTAGAGCCGCTATATTGGATGTAACCGTCGTACCAATGTTCTCTCCCATCACCAAAGCTATACCCTGATAGATAGGTAAAACGCCACTCGAGCAGAGGATCATTGTTATCGCCATGATGGCGGCGGAACTCTGAACACACATCGTTAGCACGCTACCTATGAGCAGAAATACAATAGTTGTGACGAAGCTATTAGGGTCAAAGGAAGCAAAGAAGGCTAAAACGGGCTGGTTATGTGCCAGATCCATGTCGATGCCTGTTTGCCTTAGAGTTCCT
Organism: Segatella salivae F0493; assembly: GCF_000477535.1. NCBI lineage: Bacteria > Pseudomonadati > Bacteroidota > Bacteroidia > Bacteroidales > Prevotellaceae > Segatella > Segatella salivae. Next base: position 220,906 of record NZ_AWGW01000025.1, on the reverse strand, counting down.
AATCCGAGGAACATGAACGAGACACCAAAGATGAAATCGCCGATAATCTTACGCTTTTTAGAATATATAAGGATAATAGCGATGAAGAAAGCAGGCCAAACAAAGTCGGTAATATTAAACGAAAAGCCTGCACTCATAATCCAAGCTGTGAGCGTAGTACCTATGTTTGCGCCCATGATTACAGAGATTGCTTGCGCTAAAGTGAGTAGACCGGCATTAACAAATGACACAGTCATGACCGTCGTTGCAGTCGAACTTTGCACTGCTGCAGTAATAAATGTACCGGTAAGAATACCTGTAAAGCGGTTTGTTGTCATTGCTCCGAGGACATGACGAAGCTGAGGTCCCGCCATCTTCTGTAAGCTATCGCTCATTGATTTCATACCAAACATTAGTAAAGCTAATGCACCTATGAGCCTAAAAAATATCCAAATCGACATATTTTAATTTAATTTGTAATGCCAGAATTATACAATCTGCCAACTTTTTCCTACCTTTGAACGGCTTGATATGCCTCACGCTTAGGCAAACTCAAACACATATTGTATCACAGATAAATATTAACGATATGAAACAAGAAGTGCAAATACGTTGCAAAAATAATAAAAAAACGGAGAAAGTTGCTATTGGAAGTACACTTTCTGATGTTTTTTCACAATTTAAACTGACTCTACCATATGGCCCTATTTGCGCCAAAGTAAATAACAAAGTGGAGGGAATGCATTATCGAGTATACCATAGTAAGGACGTGGAATTCTTGAATATGCAAGCTCCTTCGGCTTCACGCAACTACACACGGACTTTGTTTTTCGTGCTCTGTAAAGCCGTTCATGATCTTTATCCCAAAAGTTATGTCATCATAGATATACCTGTTTCCAACGGCTATTACGTCAATTTGCAACTCGGACACCCTGTAACGCCAACCGATGTTGAATGCATTTATCAGCGCATTCAAGAGATTATTGACGCTCATTTGCCTATAAAGCGCTTCGAAGTTCCCACAGAACAGGCGATAACAATGTTCAGAGAACGAGGTGACGAGGCTAAAGCGAAGCTCTTGGAGAGTGCTGGTCGGCTCTACACTACTTATTATGAGATTGACGATTACGTTGACTTTTATTACGGATCGCTGTTGACCAACACGAAGAAACTTTATCTTTTCGGGCTTGATAAGTATTATGATGGCTTGCTCTTACGCGTCCCTTCTATTGAAAATCCAGCCGTTTTGCCTGATATTATCCCTCAAGACAAGATGTTTGAGATATTCAAAGAGCACCATAAGTGGCAGGAGATACTCGGTGTTCGCACTGTAGGCGATTTCAATGAAGCCGTTACTTTGGGCTACGCTACTGACTTAATAAACGTCAGTGAGGCTTTACAGGAGAAGAAAATTGCCCAGATTGCCGACGAGATTGCAAGCAGAAAGGGAGTCAAACTCGTGCTGCTTGCAGGCCCGTCTTCGTCAGGAAAGACCACCACTTGCAAGCGCTTGTCTGTTCAACTGCTTGCCAATGGGCTCAAACCCCTACAGATTAGTCTTGACGATTACTTCATAAACCGAGATGAAACGCCTAAGGATGCTTCGGGAGAATATGATTATGAGAGCATCTATGCACTCAATTTAGACCTCATTAACAAGCAGTTTAATGCACTGTTTCGAGGCGAAGAGGTTGAACTTCCCAAGTATAACTTCCAGCAAGGAAAGAGTGAAAAGAGTGGAAAACGACTGAAAATGACGGATAATAACGTGCTGGTTGTTGAGGGAATCCATGCGTTGAATCCCGAACTTACGGCTCAAATTCCAGAACAACAGAAGTTCCGTGTCTACGCATCGGCATTGACAACGATTCTCCTTGACGACCATAACTATATCCCAACTACTGATAATCGTCTGCTGCGTCGCATCGTTCGAGACAATAAGTATCGTGGAATTTCGGCGCAAGATACCATTCGTCGCTGGCCATCGGTACGCGCAGGAGAGAACAAATGGATATTCCCCTATCAGGAAAATGCCGATGCTGTCTTCAACACGGCTATGCTTTTTGAACTTGCTGTGCTTAAAACGCAGGCCGAACCACTATTGGAACAGGTGCCCGAAACATCCCCAGAATACAGCGAAGCCTATCGATTGCTGAAGTTCTTAAAGTACTTTAAGCCTATCAGTAACCGTGATATACCCCCCACTTCTCTATTGAGAGAGTTCCTCGGTGGTAGCTCGTTTAAGTATTGAAAACGCGAACTTGGCCCCTGACTTCAAGGTTATTAGTTCACGTTTTAAGCCCTTTTCTGTACCCAAAAGAGGGTAAGCGGAATATGGGTTAAAACAAAACAAAAGCATTTACAAAAGCCTTCTCATCATGAATGCATTTGAAACGCCTCAGGCTTTCGCGCTGAACACGCGTTGTTTTGAATGAGTTCGTAACTTGTTGTGAGTCAATTTGTTTCACGAAAGAAGTCAAAAGAGCGAGTGAAATCACGTGGAAAATTCATGCAATCTGCCTCAAATCATGGCCTGTTTTGACGCAAAGAAAGGGACAAAGTGCGTCATTTGGCAGCATAAAATGATAGGAATGACTTGGAAAAATGATGGAAATGGCGGTAGAAGGTACAGGAAAAGAGTAGATGAGAGCACAAAAATGGTTTTCCTGTTTCTATTTGATGACGCGGTGAAGTGTTAAAAAACGGATAATAATCTTTACAAAATGACAGGCCCAACAAAGCGTATTTTTCGTGCAACAACATTCAAGGTGTTTCAAAATAAGATAAAAAACAGCGCGTATTTGAATCCAAAACATCAATGGTTTCAAATACGCGCCCTTTGTTTTTGCTTTCAAAATATGTTGTAATGCCTATTTATATCAGGTTTGTTTCGACTAAAAAAATTGATTTTTTATAGTTGAACAATGCCGTTTGTGGCGTCAGTGCATCACGGCATTGAGGCTTTATTTTGCCCCAATCTCCTTGATTAAGCGGTCGGCATGGCCCCATTTGTCAATCATATAGAGCACATAACGGATGTCAACGCCAATGCAACGAGCCAGTCGGTTGTCGAAGTTGAGGTCGCTACTCAAGCTATCCCAGTTGCCATCGAAAGCCAAACCAATGAGCTCTCCCTTGCCATTAAACATCGGAGAACCAGAGTTTCCGCCCGTAATATCATTATTAGTTAGGAAGCAAAGTTGCATCTTTCCCGTCGTCTTATCTTGGTATTTGCCGAATGATTTCTCACTCATCAGCTGCTGCATAATAGGTTCTGCCTTATAATCGAATAGCCCGTTATCTCCCCGTTTCATCTTTTCGACGATGCTTTCTGCCGTGGTATAGTACCCTGAAGGGCGTCCACTGAGGTCGAAACCACCTACTTGTCCATAGGATAAACGCATAGTAAAGTTGGCATCACTATAGTGAGGTAAGTCTTCCTCCATACGCAGTTTAGCCGCACAAAGCATTCGTTCCTGGTTGTCAATGCTATCTCGTGTCGCATCAAGGGCATGGTTAAACACCTCGCGCATTGCCTTGAGTTGTGCGCCATATTGTAGGCCGGCATCTTTCTTAATGGCCTTTTTCGTGACGTAAACTCGTTCGTCGTTAAGCATCAGCGCAGATGTTTCCCAGAGGTGGTCAACGTATCTTTTGTAGTCACCGTGGCATTTTTGGTCGATGATTTGATAGAAAGCAGGGAGATATTTGGCATCAACATGCTCGCGATAGTTCTTTAACAACGCGGCCTGTACATCCTTATCAAGAGACGCATCCCATGTGTTGCTGTTGTCAGCAAACGTCACATAATCGCCCTTTTTGTCTTTCTTTGTCATGCTGGTCAAGGCTTTCAATGCCCTATCGGTAAGCTCGTTGGTGCGCAAGAAGGTTTCTTGGAAGTACATAGCTGCCTTTCTTGTCTCAAAGCGTTCATTGTAAAGGCGAGCCATTTTGACGAAATCTAACTGTCCTTTTAGATAGCTTGTAGAGTCTTGCCAGTGGCGAATGATGTCCTCATAACGTTGCTTTTGTGCAATGAGTCCAATCGAATCAATGCACTTGTTCATGCCAATTGAGTTCTTCCAATAGTTCGCACTCTGGGCAAACTTAGAGTCATACTTGATGCGAACAGCCTCACTTGCCCGCATGTGTCGCGTCATAACATCTTGCTTAACGCCACGAACCTGCGCGCGAGGAGCATTTAATGCGTCGCGACGTTCACGTATTCCATAACTTGAAAGATAGCGACCTGTGCTGCCGGGATAGCCCATTGTCATCGAGAAGTCACCCTGTTTATACCCTTGAAGGCTTACAGGCGCCCAGTGTTTTGGATGATAAGGCACATTATCTTTATTGTAAGCAGCCGGTCGGTTGTTCTTATCGGCGTAGATTCTAAACACACTAAAGTCGCAAGTTTGACGCGGCCACATCCAATTATCGGTCTCTCCTCCGAACTTACCCATGGACTTTGGCACGGTGAACACAAGCCTTAGGTCGGTAAAGTCCTGATAGGTTGTGGCGTAATATCGGTTTCCTTCATAGAAAGCATTAATGTCAACGTAGAGTGTTGAGTCTTGTTTCTTGGCCTCAGCACTAAGTACATTCTGCAAGGAATCAAGGAGTTTGGCTTGATGATGGCGGTCCATTGCGGCGAAACCCAACTTCATTACCTCGGGAGTTACATCCTTTTGGCTCACCATAAAGCTTACAAACATGTTCTTGTTAGGTAGTTCTTCGGCGTAGTTTTGAGCCACAAAACCATTCAACATGTAGTCATGTTCGACGGAAGAGTGGCTTCTTATGGCCTCAAAACCACAGTGATGGTTCGTGAAAACGAGTCCATCGGGGCTGACAACTACACCAGAACAGAAGCCCGAAAAGTTCACAACGCTGTTCTTTATGGCATCTTCGTTGTTGTAAAGTGCACCATAAGGCAGTGTAAATCCCTCGCCTTTCATCTGATTAAAGACTGCAGTTGGGAGGTTATAAAGCGTCCACATGCCTTCATCTGCACGTGAAGTGATGCATGTAAAGAGGTATAAGGGGATAAGAACCCCAAGTAGTTTCTTTCTCATGTGATTCAGTTTTATTGATTTATTTCTTGAATTTATCTTTTAATTTGACTAAACTTGACAGCGGAAGGTCACGCTTTATAATCACAAAGGCAAAGCAAAGGATGAGTAAAGTGTTGGCTGCAAGGGCCGCAATCATTGGGAGTTGGGCGTTGGAAAGCGTGATAAGTGCGAACAAGACGAGGGCAACAAGGGTGTAAATTGCAATGTCTTTGAGTGGATAACGAATGGGATAATACTTCTGTCCCAGTCGATAACTGAGCAACATACTAACTGCATACGACGCGAAACCAGCCCAAGCGCAGGCCCAATAGCCAAACTTTGGAATGAGAAGCACGTCTACTCCAATCAAGATTACAGCCCCAATGCCACTGAAATAGGCTCCCCAAATGGTCTTATCTATTAGCTTATACCAGAAACTTAGATTGAAAAAGATGCCAAACATGATTTCCGCTGCCATGACAATCGGCACAATTTGCAGTCCTTCCCAATAGCTTTTACCCACAATATAGCGTAGAATGTCCATATAACCCATGACACAAAGGAAGGCCAAAAGTGTGAAAATGATGTAGAACTTCATGGCTTTGGCATAGGTTTTCTTGTTGTCTTGCTCTTTCGTCTGACTGAAAACGAAGGGTTCATAGGCATATCTGAACGCCTGAGTAATAATGACCATGATCATCGCGAGCTTGATACAAGCTCCATAAATGCCTAATTCCGTGCGGGCATCTTGGGCACTTCCGTCATACATCCAAGGGAAAATAATCTGTGATGCGGATTGATTTAGCTGCCCCGCAACACCCATAACAAGGAGTGGCCAGGTGTATTTCAGCATACGTTTACAGGTGGCTTTGTCGAAAGGATTACGGAAACCACTCAATTCTTTGCCTAAGAAGAAGAGCGTAAGTACGCTTCCTGCCAGCTCAATCCAAAACACTCCAACAACATTTAAGCTAAAGTTTGCATCGTAAATCCCAAAGAGATTCAACTTGAAATAAGGCAAAACAACAAGGTAAAGCAACACTCCTATGATGTTAACTACTATGCTTATCATGCGTAAAGTGACAAACTTTATCGGACGATGTGCATAGCGAAGATAAGCCATTGGGATATTAATGAAGGCATCAACTGCCACACAAGCCGCCATGATCATAATGAATTCATGATGGTCGGGATAGCCAACGACATCGGAAATTGGACTTAAAAAGAGGGCAACTAAGGCGACAAAGCACACCGAAGTGAGGGCAACCATACGCAAAGCTGTGGCATATACCTTCTCGGGTTGCTCGCCCTGACGGTTCATAAAGCGGAAGAACGTCGTCTCCATTCCATAAGTTAGCACGATAATCAGTAAGGCAACATAGGCATAGATGTTGGTAATGATGCCGTATTGTCCCCCTGCTGAATTGAACTTTATCGTCTCAATGGGCACTAAAAGATAACCAACAAAGCGGGCTGCAATGGAACTTAGTCCGTAGATTGCAGTGTCCTTAGCTAATGATTTTAAGTTTGCCATAACATAAACAAATTAATTTCCACTCCCCACTTCTCCCCAAGAAAGGAGAAATCTAAATGGCGTGGCCTTCTTATTTCTTATAGTTCTAATTTTATTCTTATCCTTATCGGTGTCTCGTTGTATTCCAATCACCCCGCCATTCAAAAGAACATATACGCCAATCCGATAGCTGCAATCACGCCAGCTAAGTCTGCAAGCAAGCCACAAGCTACCGCATGACGCGTATATTTGATGTTTACACAGCCGAAGTATACAGCCAAAATATAAAACGTTGTGTCTGTACTGCCTTGGAACATACAACTCAATCGGCCCACAAAACTATCTGGTCCATAGGTCTTCATGGCTTCAAGCATAAGCCCACGAGCACCACTTCCGCTCAGCGGTTTCATGAAAGCGGTCGGTAAAGCGCCTACAAAGTCGGTGTTAAGTCCGCACTTTTCCACACACCATGCAATGCCATTGATGAGCATATCCATAGCTCCTGAAGCACGAAACACACCAATGCCCACCAAGATGGCAACCAAATAGGGAATGATTTTGACTGCCGTTGTAAAGCCTTCTTTGGCACCTTCAATGAAGGAATCATAGACATTAATCTTCTTGATGACGCCCGCCACAATGAAAGCCATGATGATTGAGAAGAGAATCAGACTTCCGCTGAGGTTTGCAATGGTGTCCATCGTCTTCTGATCTAACTGCCCAAAGCCCCAGATAACAAGGCAAACAAAGGCTGTCATGCCTCCAATGAACGCCAAAAGTGCGGGTTGAAACAGATTGATATGCTGCCAAAGAGCGGTTATAATGATGCCCACGAGCGTGGCAATTGTCGTAGCTAACAAGATGGGAATAAACACATCAGTCGGCATTGCGGCCCCATTTGAGGCACGAAATGCCAGTATTGTCGTTGGGATTATCGTCAAACCACTCGTGTTAAGCACAAGGAACATAATCATCGGATTAGTCGCTGTGTCTTTCTTTGGGTTTAATTCCTGCATCTGTTGCATGGCTTTTAGTCCCGTCGGCGTGGCCGCATTATCGAGTCCAAGCATATTAGAAGCGATGTTCATAAAGATACTTCCCATCACGGGATGGTTCTTTGGGATGTCTGGAAAGAGTTTAGTGAAGATAGGACTCAAGGCTTTTGCCAACACGTTTACGATGCCGGCACGCTCTCCAATCTTCATAATCCCGAGCCAAAGTGATAGCACTCCCGTCAAGCCCAACGATATTTCGAAGGCATTTTTCGATGAATCGGTGGTTGCTTGCACTATCTTTTGGAAGACGGTTGTATCTCCCAAACACAATGAAACGAGTGCAAACAGAAAGGCAATGGCAAAGAATGCCACCCAAATATAATTCAAAACCATACAAGATGCAAAGTTAACGGAAAACCATTATATATAAAAGAAAATCACGAAAAAACATGAAACTCAGCGTGATTTCAATCGTTAAACGATGTGGGGCATAAAGGATAAAGCGCTGGTTTTTGGCGCATAATGATGTGAAATGATGTAAATAAGCTTCTCCTTCCCCTTTCTTCATGTTGTCATCTGCGTCATTTCACCGTGTGAAATGACGCAAATTGTCGTGTGAAATGCCTTGTTTTACACGATGAAATGACGCAGATTGTGCGGTCATCCAATCACCAATATTGTGTTCATGCGCACATAGTCTTCGCTAAGATAAAAGAAACCACCAAATCCACAGGCTGTTCCCCATGAGTTTTTCGCAATGAAATAGCGCCTGCCTTGATGGTCATGGGCCAGTCCGATGAGTTCAAGTGCGTGGTCATCTGTGGTTTCTCGCCGTTCAAATGCACGCTGACGCTGTTGCTGGGTGACGTGTTTTTGTGTTAATTTTGCTATTCCTGAGTTGGCATGAAAGCCCGAAGAAGAGACATCTCCCTCCCAAAACACGGCGCGACCACTGCGTATTCGGTTGACGATAAAGTGCATCATGGTGTCTAAGGGCACATTAAGTACGCGGTCGTCATTGACATTATCGGGCACTTCGAGAATGAAACGACTGCCAAAAGGATGATGAGTGAAGCTCGTAACTGCCTGATATTCGTCGTCACGGCATACGCTATGAGCAAACTCTAAGGGCGTATATTCGGCACCAAGCATGTGGACTTTCGGGCCGGGAAGATAGCCGATGGCTGCATCAAGCACACGATTCATGCGGTCGTCAAGGCCTGGGAAGTCGGTTGTTGAACGCGTACAAAGTTGCAATTTGCGTGCAACGACGTTATAATTCACGGGGTCTTGGGCATGATATGAATCGAAAGGAACGACTCCATAGGTTTGAATCAGCGTGAGAAGTCGTGTGCCCATGCCTCGCAAATTGGCTGGAACAGCGCCATGGGAAAGGTAGTATCGGCGCGTTGTTTCAGTGAGAAGGCAACGTGCAACGTAATCGGTGCTGAGGTTAACAGAGTCACCTTGCATGAGATGATTAGTCTCTATGGTGGCCAACATGGCATAAACCCAGCAGAGACTGCTACGCCCTTGGTCTTTCACGGGAGTTGTTTTGAGACATATCTCCGTGGTAAACGGGTCATGTTTTGTTGTGTGCTGAGGTCGCGAACAGGCTGAAACCATCAGCACAAGACTTATGATATAAACATTAATTTTATTCATATTCCGCAAAGTTACAAAGAAAATGATTAAATTTGCAGGCATGAAAGGGAAAATAACTGATTATGAAGTAATGGCTCCAGTAGGCTCACGTGAGAGCTTAGTTGCAGCAATTCAGGCTGGAGCGGATTCTGTTTATTTCGGTATAGGCAAGCTGAACATGCGGTCACATTCGGCCAATCATTTCACCATAGACGACTTACGAGAGATTGCTTCCACGTGTAATGCGCATGGAATCAAGACCTATTTGACTGTAAACACAGTCATTTATGATGAAGATTTGCCTACAATGCGCGAGATTATTGACGCTGCAAAGGACGCAGGTATAAGCGCAGTGATTGCCAGTGACGTAGCCGTTATGGCGTATTGTAATGAGGTTGGCGAGGAAGTTCACCTCTCAACACAACTCAATATATCGAACATTGAGGCGCTAAAGTTCTACAGTCGGTTCGCTGATGTGAGTGTACTTGCGCGCGAATTAAACATGGAACAAGTTCGTAAAATCTGTGATTCCATCCTCCAAGAACATATTACTGGGCCGATGGGTAGACTTGTTCGGATTGAAATGTTCTGTCATGGTGCGTTGTGTATGGCCGTTAGTGGCAAGTGTTATCTAAGCCTTTCGGATACCAATCGGTCGGCAAATCGTGGGGAATGTGTACAGATATGTCGGCGTTCTTACACTGTAACGGATAAGGAAACTGGCAACCAATTGGAGATAGATAATAAGTATATTATGAGTCCTAAGGACCTAAAGACCGTGCGATTCATTGATAAAATGATGGAGGCGGGCGTCAGAGTGTTTAAGATAGAGGGTCGAGCCAGAGGACCAGAATACGTATATACCGTCGTGAAATGTTATAAAGAGGCCATAGAGTCGGTTCTAAACGGCACGTGTTCAGAAGCGAAGAAGGACGAATGGGATAAGCGATTGGCTACTGTTTTCAATCGAGGTTTCTGGGATGGATACTATCAAGGCCAGACACTTGGAGAGTGGAATCGAAACTATGGCAGTGCCGCGACGGAGAAGAAGGTGCTTATCGGCAAGGTGATGAAATACTTTTCAAAGCTCAATGTGGCTGAAATTGCCGTGGAAGCTACCGACTTTAAGCATGGTGATAAGCTATTAATCACGGGACCAACCACGGGAGTTATGTATCTCACGGCAGATGAAATACGCTATGATCTCAATCCTGTTGAGAAGGCAGAACAAGGAACTCGTGTCTCAATTCCCGTCACAGGGAAGGTTCGTCCCAATGATAAAATCTTCAAATTAGTAAAGACTCAGCCTTCCACAACGCACTAATCAACCTGTAAGAAGCGTGTAGCTTGTTGGAAAAGAGAACGAATGCTTTCGATGTAAAGCTAAGGATTATATTGATAAATGATTAATTATGACAATCAACGAAGCTCAAGATGAAGTGATTGAAGAGTTTAATGACTTCACCGATTGGATGGATAAATATCAACTGCTCATTGACTTGGGCGGCGAATTGAATGCGCTTGGTGAGCAATATAAGAACGATGACAACCTCATTGATGGCTGCCAGAGTCGTGTTTGGATTCAATGTGACGTGAAAAATGGCCAGCTTTTCTTCACGGCTGATAGCGATGCACTCATCGTAAAAGGCATTATTGCATTACTAATCAAGGTATTTAGTGGGCATACTGCAAAGGAAATTCTCGATGCTGACCTTTATTTCATCGATCGAATTGGCTTGAAAGACCACCTAAGTCCGACGCGAAGTAACGGTTTACTCGCCATGGTTAAGCGCATAAAGTCATACGCTTTAGTATATGCAAATGCATAGAAAGTTGCGCACAATAGAGATGAATCGTCTCTCAATTGACGAGTTTAAGGAGGCTAAAAAGCTTCCTTTGGTCGTTGTTTTAGATGATGTTCGGAGCCTATATAACGTGGGAAGTGTCTTCCGTTCGGGTGATGCTTTCCGCATAGAAGGCATATATCTCTGCGGTATTACAGCCACTCCGCCGAATGCTGAGATTCATAAGACGGCGCTTGGAGGCGAAGATAGTGTTGCGTGGAGATATTTTTCATGTGCTGAAGACGCTGTAACGGAGTTGCAAAGTCACGATTACTTTGTGTATAGTATAGAGCAAGTTGAGGGCAGTATAAAGCTACAAAACCTCACGATAGATAAGACTTCAGAGGCTAAAGGCTATGCTGTTGTCTTTGGAAATGAGGTGAAGGGTGTCAAACAAGAGGTTGTTAACATGAGTGACGGCTGCCTTGAAATTCCTCAATTTGGTACAAAGCACAGTCTCAATGTAAGCACAACAGCCGGTATTGTGATGTGGGAATTTACGCGAAAACTATTGTTTGAGTAGGGAAAAACAAGTTAATAGTGGAATAGAAAGCCTTTCTTTATGGCTTAAAATCATTTTATTGAGACGTATGAAAAAGAGAATTTATTTTTTTATTGTACTTATTTCATTGCTCTTTTCTTGTCAGAATATGAGTAAAAATCAAACAAATGAACATGCAAAGTTTATGGAAATTAACGACACAAACCATTATAGCAAGCCGAGTGAAGAGCTACTTCGGAAGACGCTTACGCCCGAACAATTTGCTATAACGCAACAAGCGGCGACTGAACGCCCCTTTGTTAATGCCTACGACCATGAGTTTCGACCAGGCATTTACGTAGATATTACCACAGGACAACCTTTGTTTCTCTCATCCGATAAATATGATTCAGGTTGTGGATGGCCAGCGTTCTCGCGCCCAATTGACGAACATTTGATTGTCAAAAACACCGATTTGTCTCACGGAATGACGCGCACCGAGGTGAAAAGTAAGCTTGGTGACGCTCACTTAGGACATGTTTTTAACGATGGACCACGTGAAAAAGGCGGCCAACGCTACTGCATTAATAGTGGTGCTTTGCGTTTCATTCCCGAACAAGACATGGCAAAAGAGGGCTACGGAGCTTATCTCTCACTGCTTCATCCGTTGCAAACCATCTGTCTTGCAGGCGGTTGTTTCTGGGGAACAGAGCACTTTTTTAAACAGGTTCATGGGGTAAAGGCTACGCAGGTTGGCTATGCCAATGGGCACACGCCACATCCTTCATACCACGAAGTGTGTACCGACACAACGGGATTTGCCGAAACTGTAAAGGTGGAATACGACCCTTCAGAAGTTAGTTTGGCGTTTTTGTTAGACTTATATTTTAGGGCTATCGACCCCACTTCAGTCAATCAGCAGGGCAACGACCGCGGAACGCAATACCGAACAGGCATATACTACACCAACAAAGCTGACCTATCGATGATTGAAGCCGTTATAAAGGCGCAACAAAAGCATTACAAACAGCCTATCAGAGTGGAGGTTTCGCCGCTGAAAAACTTTTATTCGGCTGAGGAATATCATCAAGATTATCTCGACAAGAACCCCACAGGATATTGTCATCTGCCACAAAGTTTGTTTGAAATGGCACGAAAAGCGCGCATGAAACAACCATAGTTGGCAGGCATCATCGGCTATCTTACCTTGCTTTCCGACAGTGTTTTTCAAAACTATGCAATGTAGTGATTCGACCACTACATTGCCGATAGAACACAAGTTCTTAGACTTCTTTCTTCAAAGACTTTGCAGGCGCAAGGATTTTCCTTACGGGATACCACACCGCCAGCCAGCCAACGATGAGCACAGTGACGAAAATCAGTGACACATCTGTATAATGTACGCTGACAGGATAGGCGTTTACGATGAAGGTTCCGCTACTGTTTCCGAGTGAAACAAAGCCATATTGCTGTTGCAACCAACACAACAGAAGTCCCAATCCAATACCGATAATCGCACCAAATGCCGAAATCAACCAGCCTTCGAATAGGAAAATTTGAGATATTTGGTGCTCGTTTGCACCGAGATTCCGCAGCGTTGTCACATCGTTTTTCTTGTCGATGATCAACATTGAGAGTGAACCTATGATGTTAAAGCATGCTACTATGAGGATGAAAGTAAGGAAAATATAAGCTATATACTTTTCAATCTGCATGATCTTAAACGTGTCGGCTTGTTGTTCAAAGCGGTCCATTACCTTGTATTTTGACCCACCTATTGACTGCATCTCTTTCTTAACAGCATCTAAATCGCTGCCATTTTTCAGTCTGAACTCAAGCGAAGACAATCGTCCTTGCTGTCCAAACAGGTTACGGGCAAAGGCAATTGGCGCGATGATATAGTTCTTGTCGTATTTGCTTTGATTGACTGCAAACACCACTCCGGGGGATAAGAGCGAGTCAACCACAAAGGCTTGGGTTGGGTTTGCAGCGTCAAATTGTCCTTCTTTCTGTGGAGCGTAGATGCGAAGATAGTCTCCAAAGCGCGCACCTGTACCCAAAGCAGCCGCTAATCTGATGCCCATGATGCCGTATTGCAGGTTTCCTGCGTGCAAACTATACGTGCCGTCACCAAACAATATGTCTTTAACGTGCGTCAACTGGTCAAAGTTGTCGTCGACACCCTTTACAATTACCATCGCCTGTTGACCTTTATATAGCGCTAAAGCCTGGTCTTCCACGCTCTCGGTGGCTACATCTACCGCCGGCAAAGCCTTCATCTTTGCCAATAAAGGGTCATCACTCGGAGCCGTCTTTCCTTGGGTTGGCACCACTTCGAGTTGTGGATCAAAGTTCGTAAAGAATGTAGCCACGAGGTCATGAAAGCCATTGAAGACACTCAACACTATTACAAGGGCCATCGTTGCCACGGCAACGCCAATCACCGAGATAACAGATATCACGTTGATTGCATTCGTACTCTTCTTTGAAAAGAGGTAACGCTTGGCAATATATAAAGGAAAATTCATAAAAGAAAAACTCACTTCGTCTCCTCACTCCTTTGTTCTAATGACATAAAACAGCGGTTGTTTTGACTCAAAACAGCTTGTTGGGTAGAACAGCCGACCTTCGTTTGCATTGTTTGTACACAGCAGTGACACAATGGTTTAGGGGCGGCGGCGAGGAGGTTACACTTGGATTTATTTCTTCAAAAGCTCGTCTATGCGCTCAATGTAGTCCAAACTATCGTCTATAAAGAATCGAAGTTCGGGGATAATACGCAGTTGATTGCGCACACGGCAACCCAAATCATAACGTATAGTCTTTGTGTTTGCGGTGACATTCTTTAGAATTTCCTCGCTCTTCTCACTTGGAAATATACTCAGATATGCCGTGCAAATGCTCAAGTCGGGACTGATTTTAACGCGCGTAACACTAACCATCACGCCATGCATCTGGCGAGTTTGCTCTTGAAAGATAGTCGCAAGTTCTTTCTGTAACAGTCTTGATATGCGGTTTTGTCTTGTTTCTTGCATAATAATTCGAATTAATCTTTGTTGCAAAGATACTTATTTTTCTGCTCATCGGGCAGCAATCCACAAGATTTTTACGTATGAAGCGCGAAATATAATGGTGCTGAAGGCTTTGCGTATAGCCGTGAGACAATTGCCTATTTTAGTCGAATGTTCTTATACACCCCATTACCTTATGAGCCATGATGCATGGTTTTATCCTATAAAGGAAAAGGAGGGTAGGTGTAAACTGCGTTAAATGACCGCGCAATTTGATGCATTTCATGCGGTGATTTGCGTCATTTCATCGTGTGAAATGCGTCACTTTACGCATGCATTATGGGCTGATGATGTTTAAAAAGGTGGTTTGTCATGGCGTGATGCTTCCGATAGTAGCTCGCAAAGAGGTTATCGGAAGCAGGTTGTAGAGAGGTAATGGGGTTATAGTTTCTCCCCATAACAGAGGTCACCAGCGTCACCAAATCCCGGGACGATATACTTATGTTCATTCATTCCAGGGTCAATGGCAGCACACCATATTGTGGTTTTATCTTCTGGGAAGGTCTTTTTGATGTGGTCAATGCCCTCAGGTGAGGCGATGACACAGCACACATGAATCTGTTTAGGCGTGCCCTTTGTGAGGAAAGCCTTAAAGCCTAACTCCATGCTTCCACCTGTTGCAAGCATTGGGTCGGCAATAATCAGCGTCTTTCCATCAATATTTGGTGTGGCAAGATATTCGATATGAATACCCACTTCGTGGTGTTCGGCGTCCTTATATTCGCGATATGCGCTCACGAAAGCATTGCCAGCATGGTCGAAGATGTTGAGAAACCCATTATGAAAAGGTAGGCCGGCACGAAAGATAGTGGCTAAAACAATCTTGTCAGTAGGCACATTTACGCGTGAGATTCCTAATGGAGTAGTGATGTCTTTTGCCTCATAATGCAACGTCTTTGATATCTCGAAAGCTTCAAATTCGCCTATACGCATGATATTGTTCCTAAAGAGTAGTCGATTGTTTTGATAGTCAACGTCTCTCATTTCGGCCAGATACTGGTTAATAATACTATTTTTCTCGGAGAAGTTTACAATTTTCATAGGTTGTTTCGAATTAATTTTTGCAAAGGTATTTAATTCTATCTTCTTTTGCAAAGTGAGTCTTACAAATGTGTTTATTGACTGATTCTTTTTAACAACTTTAACTAAGAAACGACCTAAATCGACTGAATTTTAGAGCTCGAAAGTTGGGATATATATATTTTTTTCCTTAACTTTGCCGTCAAGAAATTCAAGAATAACATAACGACAAATTTAATTTCACAACTTAAATACATTTAAGAAATGGCAAAGTTTGACAAATCAGTACTTGAGAAGTACGGCATTACAGGTACTACAGAAGTACTTTACAACCCTACGTATGAGGTGTTGTTTAATGAAGAGACAAAAGAAGGTCTCGAAGGTTTTGAGGTAGGTCAGGAGACAGAACTTGGCGCTATCAACGTTAAGACAGGTATCTATACCGGCCGTTCTCCTAAGGATAAGTTCATCGTTGATGATGAAACATCTCATAATACAGTGTGGTGGGACTCAGAGGAATACCACAATGATAACCATCGTGCAAGTCAAGAAGCATGGAAAGCTGTTAAGGAAATAGCTAAGAAAGAGCTTTCAAACAAGCGCTTGTTTGTAGTAGATGGTTTCTGCGGTACACACAAAGATACTCGCATGAAGATTCGTTTCATCGTTGAGGTTGCATGGCAAGCTCACTTTGTTACAAACATGTTCATCCGTCCAAAGAATGAAGCTGACTTCGATCAAGAGCCAGATTTCATCGTATACAATGCTTCTAAGGCAAAGGTTGAGAACTATAAGGAACTCGGCTTGCACTCAGAAACTTGTGTAATGTTCAACGTAACATCTAAAGAGCAGGTTATCGTTAACACATGGTATGGTGGTGAAATGAAGAAAGGTATGTTCTCAATGATGAACTACTTCTTGCCACTTAAGGGCATGGCTTCTATGCACTGCTCTGCTAATACAGACCTCAACGGCGAGAATACTGCTATCTTCTTCGGCCTTTCTGGTACGGGTAAGACAACTCTTTCAACTGATCCTAAGCGCAAACTCATCGGTGATGACGAGCACGGATGGGACGACAAGGGCGTATTTAACTTTGAAGGTGGCTGCTATGCAAAGGTTATCAACCTTGACAAAGAGTCTGAACCAGACATCTATGGCGCTATTACTCGCGACGCTCTTCTTGAGAATGTAACCGTAGATAAGGATGGAAAGATTGACTTCAATGATAAGAGTATCACTGAGAATACACGTGTTTCTTATCCTATTTACCACATTAAGAACATCCAACGTCCTGAATCTCAGGGTCCAGCTGCTAAGCAAGTAATCTTCCTTTCAGCTGATGCTTTCGGTGTACTTCCTCCTGTTTCTATCCTCAACGCAGAGCAAACGAAGTACTACTTCCTCTCTGGTTTCACCGCTAAGTTGGCTGGTACAGAGCGTGGTATCACTGAACCTACTCCAACATTCTCAGCTTGTTTCGGTCAGGCATTCCTCGAATTGCACCCAACTAAGTATGCAGAGGAGTTGGTAAAGAAGATGGATAAGAGTGGCGCTAAGGCTTACTTGGTTAACACTGGATGGAATGGTACAGGCAAACGCATCTCAATTCGTGACACACGTGGTATCATTGATGCTATCTTAAATCACTCAATTGACAACGCTCCTACAAAGACTATTCCTTACTTTAACTTTGTTGTTCCAACGAAGTTGGAGGGTGTTGCTACAGAGATTCTTGATCCTCGTGACACTTATAAGAATGCTTCTGAGTGGGAAGAGAAAGCTAAGGATTTGGCTGCTCGCTTCATTAAGAACTTCAAGAAGTATGAAAGCAATGAGGCTGGTAAGGCACTTGTTGCTGCTGGTCCACAGCTTTAATCATCGCATCCGACTCGACTCTCTCCTTATATATATAAGGTGTATGAGTCGGAAGAATATAATAAACCTTGCAATGCAAATGTGTTGCAAGGTTTTTTTATGCCATTTTGTGAGGATTTTGGTCGTTTTTATTTATCTTCCTACATCTGCATTGTGTTCTATTTTAATAGCATAGAATGAGAAGTCTTTATTATTCTAAAGAAAAATATGAGGGAAAAGCATAAATCTTCCCAAATATTTCAGTAATTTTGCCTATAGTCTTTACCTCATGAATGGTATTGCCTTATGTCATTTTCTCAGGGTTTTGACATTACAGAATAATTTAAGTTATCTGCTTAGCAGGAACAAAACATTTACGAGTTACACCTATTTATATATATGGAAGAAAAGAAATTAATAGACGAATATCGCGAGGCGGTGAGACAATGCATGTTGTCTGCAACGAAAGATAATGGTGAATTGCAGCTTACAGAAAAAGAAGTTAACGCGCGGTTAGCCTCATTTTCAGATGACGATTTAGCCTTTGGGATGCCTTTTAACACACCCGAAGAAACGGCAAATATGCTACTTTCTGAATAGAACGCAGACTTTTTTGCGCACTATTACAAACATAACCTTCTATAAAATGAAAAAATCGGAGTTGATTTCTCACCCCGATTGTCATTGGTGGGCCGACTTTCGACACCACCTTTCTTGTCATTACAAACAACCTTTAACCTAAATTCAATAACTAAAAACCTAAAACTTTAAATAGATTATCCCTTAAAACAATCTTACTTTCACCTTTGACTAATCCTATTTTCAAATCGTTTTGCCTGAACACTAATCCTTTTCCTTTCGTTAGCTAAACCTATTTCGTTTCTTAAAATAAATCTTGCTTACCTAAAAACCTATTGTTGTTTGTGGGCGCGAAAGTATAAATTATTTCAAAAATAGATTGTAGCGACATGACTTTTCAATAAAAACCTTCGTGAATTTTTGATATAAATCAATCTTCTTTTCATAGGAAAAAGTTTCTAACTTTCTGCCATAGACGAGTTGATAAGATACTTTTCTCATCACCATTATTTGCAGGGTATGTTTTTTTTACGTATCTTTGTGCACATAACCAAATACCTAAGAACTTCAAACCATAAAGATATGAATACAAAACTAATGTTTGCACTGGTAGCGATGGCAAGTCCATTATGCAGCCATGCACAACAACAACCAACCTTTACTGAATGGCATGACTGTGCCGTTAATGAGGTAAATCGTTTTCCTTTGCATACAAACTTCTTCGCTTTTGAGTCTAATGATAAAGCAATGAAGGGTGATAAGAAGCAATCAAACAACTACTTTTCGCTCGAAGGCGACTGGAAATTCAATTGGGTTCCTAATGCCGATGAACGCCCAACCGACTTCTTTAAGACGACGTTTAACGACGCTTCATGGGGCAAGTTGGCTGTACCTGGTATATGGGAAGTCAATGGTTACGGAGATCCTGTATACTTAAATGTCGGTTTTGCATGGCGAGGACACTTCAAAAATAATCCTCCTCAGGTGCCCATTAAAGACAATCATGTTGGTAGTTACCGTCGAACCATAACGCTTCCTGACACGTGGAAAGGACGTCAAGTGATAGCCCACTTCGGCTCGGTAACGTCAAATATGTACCTGTGGGTAAACGGACAATACGTTGGTTACACTGAAGATAGTAAGGTAGCTGCCGAATATGACATTACAAAATACCTCAAACCTGGAGAGAATCTCATAGCATTTCAGACCTTCAGATGGTGTGATGGATCGTATAGTGAGGACCAAGACTTCTGGCGTTTAAGTGGAGTTGCACGCGAATGTTACTTGTATTCTCGTGATGCAAACGTGCATATTGATGATATTCGCATTACTCCTGATCTCACAAATAACTACACAGATGGAGACGCTATGATAGCGGTTACTGCGAAAGGAAACCCAATTATAG
The DNA here is from genome assembly GCF_000477535.1 of Segatella salivae F0493. Classification (NCBI taxonomy): domain Bacteria; kingdom Pseudomonadati; phylum Bacteroidota; class Bacteroidia; order Bacteroidales; family Prevotellaceae; genus Segatella; species Segatella salivae. The sequence continues at coordinate 201,464 of NZ_AWGW01000025.1, read as the reverse complement.
ACTTCGAATTGCTCAATGCGAATGGTAAAACCATAGTAAAGAGTGAGTCAAACTTTAAGGGAAGACAACGCGGAAACGTGCATTTCATGGTGCGTAACGTAAAGAAATGGTCAGCAGAGACACCTTATTTATATACTCTTGTGGCTACGGTGAAAGACCAAAAACGCCAGGTAAAAGAGGTTATCACACAGAAGGTGGGCTTTAGAAAGGTTGAAATCAAAGGCTCGCAAATGCTTGTTAATGGTATGCCTATCCTCATAAAGGGTGCCAACCGCCATGAAGTTGACCCCGATGGAGGCTATGTTGTGACGCTCGATCGCATGATTCAAGACATCAAAATCATGAAGCGTTTGAACATCAATGCCGTCAGAACGTGCCACTATCCCGATGATCCTCGCTGGTATGACCTTTGTGATGAGTATGGCCTTTATGTCGTTGCTGAGGCTAATCAAGAAAGCCATGGCCTCGGATATGATGATAATTCGCTGATGATACAGGCTCAGTTTGCTACTCCTGTGATGCAACGCAATCAGCATAATGTAGCGATGCAGTTCAATCATCCAAGCATTATCACGTGGAGTTTGGGTAATGAGAGTAGGTATTGTGACCATTTCGATAAGGCGTATGATTGGATAAAGCAATATGATCCCTCACGTCCTGTGCAGTATGAACAGGCTGCTTGGAAGGGTTCAAGAGCTTCAGATATCTTCTGTCCGATGTATTATTCTGTTGCAAACTGTGAGAAATATTGTCTTGATTCGACTAAAACCATGCCGCTTATCCAGTGTGAATACAACCATACAATGGGTAATTCGGGAGGAAATCTTGCCGAATATTGGCGCCTAATTCGCAAGTATCCTAAGTATCAAGGAGGCTTTGATTGGGACTTCGTTGACCAGGGATTGCACAAGAATCTCAATTTTAAGGCATCACGAACCTTAGCTGATTATGAGGCTAAAGCTGCTTCATTAGAGCCTGGAACGGGTAATCAAGAGGAGTATTGCTATGGTGGTGACTACAACAATTATGACCCTTCAGACAACAACTTCAACTGCAATGGTATCATAGGTCCTGACCGTCAGCTCAATCCTCATGCCTATGAACTGGCTTATCAGTATCAAAATATATGGACAGACCCCATAGACTTACAGGCTGGAAAGCTACGCGTTAAGAACGAAAACTTCTTCCGTGATCTCTCTGATTACCGCTTGAAGTGGACGGCTTTGGATGAATACGGAAGGGAACTTGCCTCTGGTTATGTTGACAATTTGAATGTTCAGCCCCAACAAACGGCCGAAATCCAGTTGCCTTTTGCCGAGAATATGGACTTCGTTCAATATCTTAATGTTGATTATCAGTTAAAGAATGCAGAGCCATTAATGGCACAAGGTCAGACGATTGCATATCAACAATTGGAATCAGATGCTGTAGCTGACCACGCAATGCGTGAGCCTTTATCTGCAAAAGCAAAGATTATCGATAAGAAAAATGAATCTGTAATACGTATCACTGGCAACAACTTCACCTTTGGCTTCGACCGAACAACAGGCTGGTTGACCCAGTATGAGGTTGGCGGAACTAACATGTTAGGCAATGGCGGCACGTTGAAACCCAACTTCTGGAGAGCGCTTACAGACAATGATATGGGTGCTAACTTCCAGCATAAGCTTGGTGTTTGGCGCAATCCTGAAATGAAATTGCAGTCGCTAAACGTACAGATGGTTGCACGAGACAAGGAACATAAAGATCCCATAGTCACTGCTTTATACGATATGCCAGCTGTGAAGGCTCAGTTGAAACTAACCTATATGGTACTTGATGGTGGTGAATTGAACGTCAAGATGCAGATGATCACTGACAAGAATGCCAAGGTTAGCGATATGCTTCGCTTCGGAATGGTGATGCAAATGCCGTATAACATGGACCAGATTCAATACTTTGGACGTGGTCCAATAGAGAACTATAGCGACCGAAAAGCTTCAGAACGCATCGGCATCTATAAGCAAACAGCCGACAATCAGTTCTTCCCTTACATCCGTCCACAGGAAAATGGCACGAAACAAGATGTCAAATGGTGGCAACAGACCAATGCTTCGGGTACAGGACTTGAAATACATGGTGAGCTTGGTGACCTCTCTATGTCAGCTCTCCACTATGCGATTGCCGACCTTGATGATGGACTTGAGAAGGGACAACGCCATAGTTATCAAGTTAAAAAGTCATCTTTCACCAACCTTTGTATCGACAAAGAACAAACTGGAGTGGGTGGAACCAATAGCTGGGGTGAGTGGCCTTTGGAGCGTTATCGCCTGCACTATGGTGACAGAACTTATGAGTTCTCATTGCGTCCTATTGTGAAATAACGTGGTTTATCCACCTTTTAACCCATAAAATCCACCTCCAATGAGGTGGATTTTCTTATTTTTGCGACTATAAAACCATTGATAATGCAACAATAACCTAATATGAAGACAAAGAAAATCTTATCCACCTTATTGATGACGGCACTAACATCTGTCAGCATCAACGCACAACATCAGTTCACTGTCAACACTAAACCCGGCGCAACCATACAGCCAACAATGTATGGTATCTTTTTCGAAGATATCAATTTTGCGGCAGATGGCGGCCTCTATGCCGAGATGATAGAGAATCGTTCGTTTGAGTTTCCCGACCGATTAATGGGTTGGAACACCTTCGGTAATGTCACTGTGAACGACCAAAAGCCTGCCTTTGCGCGCAATCCTCACTACATAACACTCTCTGATGCGGGGCATCGTGAGAAGCGAACTGGCTTGGAAAATCGTGGCTTTTTCGGCATGGGACTGAAGAAAGGCATGTGTTATGACTTCTCTGTATATGCTCGTTTGCACATGTTGCAAGGCGATTCAGCAAGATTTCGCGTTGAACTTGTTGATGAAGAAGACCGACCTATTGTCTCAACAAGAATCACTGTGAAGAGCAATCAATGGCAGAAATATACCTCAACGCTGACGGTTGATAAGACCGTTGAAAAGGGATTGCTTCGCATTTTCCTTGAAAAAGGTGAGGCAGTAGACCTTGATCATGTGAGTCTTTTCCCTGAAGATAGCTGGCATGGGATGCGTGCTGACCTTGTAAAAGACCTCGCAGAACTCCACCCAGGGATATTCCGTTTCCCCGGAGGTTGTATCATTGAAGGAACTGATTTGGCTACACGCTATCAGTGGAAGAACACAGTCGGGCCCGTAGAAGAGCGTCCTTTGAACGAGAATAGATGGAATTATACCTTCCCACATCGCCTCTTTCCAAACTACTATCAGACGTTAGGCATGGGCTTCTTTGAGTTCTTTCTCCTATCTGAAAAGATAGGAGCCGAACCGCTTCCTGTATTGAGTTGTGGGCTCGCTTGCCAGTATCAGAATGATGATAACGACCGAAATGCACACACCGCTATGGCCGACTTGCAACCTTATATCGATGATGCGCTCGACTTGATTGAGTTTGCCAATGGTCCCGTTACAAGCAAATGGGGACGCGTCCGCGCTGACATGGGCCACCCAGCTCCGTTTAACCTCAAGCAGATTGGTATCGGAAATGAGCAATGGGGACCTTTATATCCCGAACGCTTAGAGGCATTTATGAAGCAGATTCATGCCAAATATCCAAACATAAAGATATGCGGCTCATCAGGACCTTCGGCAAGTGGCAAGGAGTTTGACTATGGATGGCAACAAATGCGCAAGCTCGGTGTCGACCTTGTTGACGAACATTACTACATGTCTCCTGATTGGTTCTTGAACAATGCAGGTCGATATGATCACTATAATCGTAAGGGTCCGAAGGTGTTTGCAGGCGAATATGCAGCTCATGTGCGTGGACTTGACAAGCAACCAAATGTAGCGATGAACAATTTTGAGGCAGCTTTGTCCGAAGCGGCCTTCATGACAGGACTTGAACGCAATGCCGATGTCGTGTGGCAAGCTACATATGCCCCTCTGTTTGCACACGTTGAGGGTTGGCAATGGCGTCCCGATCTCATCTGGTTTGACAATCTTCAGAGTGTGCGTACAGTCAATTGGTATGTGCAAATGCTTTATGCTACAAACCGAGGTACGAATGTTCTTCGTCTGACCGAAGACGGAAAGCCTGTTGAAGGCAAAGAAAAGCTCTATGCCAGTGCCGTATATGATAAGGCAGAAAAGGCGTATGTCGTGAAGATTGTCAATGTAGATGACCGCGAAAAGCAGGTGAATGTCACGTTCGAAGGATTGAAAACGCTTGGTAAAGGAAAGTGTATCACCCTGCACAGTGACAATCCACGTGCCGTGAACTCATTGGAAAATAAAACCAATGTCGTACCCCAAACAAGTGAGATAGAAGCAAATGGCAATGTCGTTTCAATGAAAGTGCCAGCAAAATCGTTTGTTGTTTATCGCTTTTAAGCTGGTTATAACCCAGGGTTGCCAGCTCTTTTGCTCGCCAACCCCGGGCTATCAAAGGAACAACGCTTACAGCGTTGCGCCGTTATAACATTCGACATGACGGATATATTCATTGAAATATTTCCACATTTTGCTATTTATTTATTCGAATGTTGGCATTAATTGTATTATATAATAAACGTTTCAATGCCATCGGTGTTGCGCTTTCTAAGCGTAATTCGCCATGAATTCCCTCGCTATACCCATATTTTCACAGAAAAAGCTCAACACCTACGGCGTTGCATCTCCTTGCAAACGTTTCCCCGGGGTAGGCTCGTTCCTCGCCAACCCCGGGCTATCAGAAGCACAACTCGTACCGAGTTGCGTGGTTGCGACATTCGCAATAGTGGATGTATTCATTGGAATATTGCTCAGTTTTGCCATTTGTTTATTCGTATGTTGTCCGTAATTGTATTATAAAATGAATATTTCAACGCCGTAGGTGTTGCGCTTTTGATAGCCCAGGGTTGCCAAACGATAGTGCAGGCTACCCTGGGTTAATGTGTGGTTTGCGTGGAACAACGCCGTAAGTGTTGTGCTTTTTTTGATTAATTTGCCATAAAATGTTTCATTATAAGCGTGTCTTCGTGGAAAAAGCTCAACACCTACGGCGTTGAATCTCCTTGCGAATGTTTACCCGGGGTAGGCTCGTTCCTCGCCAACCCCGGGCTATCAAAAGAACAACTCGTACCAAGTTGCGAGAAGAGAATATTCATGATAATAGATGTATTCATTGAAATATTAGTGTGACACCTACGACGTTGCGTAGTTACAACATTCATCATGATGGGTATATTCATTGGAATATTGCCCCGTTTTGCCATTTGTTTATTCGTATATTGCTATCAATTGTATTACAAAATGCACGTTTCAACGCCGTAGGTGTTGCGCTTTTGATAGCCCAGGGTTGCCAAACGATAGTGCAGGCTACCCTGGGTTAACGTGTGGTTGGCGTGGAACAACGCCATCGGTGTTGCGCTTTTTTTGATTAATCCACCATAAAAGGGTTCATTATAAGCGTGCCTTCACAGAAAAAGCTCAACACCTATGGCGTTGAATCTCCTTGCGAATGTTTACCCGGGGTAGGCTCGTTCCTCGCCAACCCCGGGCTATCAAAAGAACAACACCTACGGCGTTGCGAGATAAAACAATTATGGGTGTGATGTCGTTGATAATGAAACGTAAAATGATTTGCGTTATTTCATCGCGTAAAACATGGCAAAACACACGACCATTTGATGCAAATTAGCGTGTAAAATGACGCAAATCATTGTATAATCTACCGTATTTTACACAACAATTTGTACCAACTTATATGGTGAATAATGCGATTTTTCATCATGCTTTGACATGAACAATATAATCGGTTGATTATAAGCATGTTCAGAAAAGCGTGAGGCTTACAGAAGATAAGGTAGAGAGTTGATTGCATTTCAAATGTATTCTTCATGAAAAATCATTTTGTTTGATGCGTGAAATCTTTTATTATATACATTACTTTAATTTAGATGATGTGAAGAAGGATTTCAAGAGGGTTGCGAACCACCTTAAAATGATGTTATCTGTTGTTGGGATTTATTGTATTTATAGACACATTCTAAAACGGCAAGCGAACGAAAGAATAAGGCATAAAAATTTGTTTTATAAGATAAAAAACCTAACTTTGCAATACGATATCATTAATTTTTCAACATAATGGACAACTTAAAGAGAGATTTTGCATCAAGATTGCTGCAGGTAAAAGCCATTAAACTTCAGCCAAACAATCCTTTCACATGGGCTTCAGGATGGCTTTCGCCGTTCTATTGTGACAATCGTAAGACGCTGTCTTACCCTGAATTGCGCAATTATGTGAAGTTAGAGCTTGTGCATAAAGTGCTGGAATGTTTCCCCGAAGCAGAGGTAGTAGCTGGTGTTGCGACTGGGGCTATCGCTCAAGGCGCTTTAGTGGCCGACGAACTCAACTTGCCTTTCGTTTATGTTCGGTCGAAACCAAAAGATCACGGCTTAGAGAACTTGATAGAAGGTGACTTGAAACCCGGCATGAAAGTGGTCGTTATAGAAGACCTTATCTCTACAGGTGGCAGCAGTTTGAAGGCTGTTGAGGCTATCAGAAGCAATGCGTGTGAGGTTATTGGCATGGTAGCGAGCTACACTTATGGCTTCCCTGTGGCGGAAAATGCCTTTCGTGAGGCCAATGTTAGACTTGAAACACTGACTGACTACGAGCATGTGGTGGCAGAAGCATTAGCTACTGGCTACATCAGTGAACATGATGTTGAGGTGTTACATGACTGGCGTCAGGCTCCCGATAAGTGGAAAAAATAAGATAAAATAAAACTTCTTATGAGGTAAAGGCCTCTCCCAGCCTCTCCAAACAGGGGAGAAATAGCGCGTGATATGCAATGAAATGTTGTGTGAAAGCATGCGTTGAAGGCTTTGAAACGAGTGGAAGCGAAGCGTGATATGCAATGATGCATTGCGCAATCCCATGCGTTGAAGGCTTTGAAGCGAGAGGAAGTGAAGCGTGATATGTAATGATGCATTGTGAATTATGAATTATGAATTAAACTAAATGGCAACATTTGAAAGTAGTATTCGACAGATAGACTATCCTCAAGAGCGTGTTTATGCCCTGTTGAGTGACATGAATAATATAGATAAAGTGAAGGATCGTATCCCCGAAGATAAGGCAAACGGTCTTACATTTGATACCAATTCGATAGGTATCAACACGCCAATGGGTGCTGTAAAATTAGTCATTGTGGAGCGTGAAGCCCCTAAATGTATTAAGTTTGAAACAGCAGAAAGTCCGCTGCCTTTTAACTTTTGGATTCAGATTTTGCCCGTATCCGAAACCACAAGTAAGATGAAACTTACCATCAAGGCCGAGTTAAATCCATTCATTAAGGGGATGGTTTCAAAACCATTAACCGAAGGTATCGAGAAGATAGCTGATGCTTTGCAAGCTATTCACTATGAGTAAGCAAGGCGGTTTGAGGCTTGTTTTTGACGATTTGAAAAGAATACGAATGATAAAGCCTAATCAATGGCGAGGCATTTGGATAGTGTTGGCTTTGCTGTTGGTTTGCTCTTGTGGTAAGATTCAAAACGAATATAGTGACTTTCGTCCTTATTTCGTGTATAATAATAACGTGCGACAATGTGCTCGTTTGGCTGAAGCCATGACGCCAAATAGTGGAATCTTTTGCATCATTCAACAGCAATTTATCAGTGGAGCCACATATTATGTGTTCACAAATAGTGATGGATTGAGTCAGAAAATCATTCAAAACGACCGCGAAAGACAAGGACATTATGTGCTCGGATATAACAATGGACTCATTGTTGGCTATGGAAACCTGAGTGATCCTCAAGTGTTTTATGCCTATGATTTGGAGTGTCCTAACTGCTTTGATGCCTCATCTTTGCCAGTGCGTAGTAAGCCGTTGCATTTAGCTTCGGGTGGGATTGCGATCTGCAACGTGTGCCATCGTCACTACAATCTTAACAATAATGGAGTTATTATCAGTGGAGAGCGTGGCAAAAAACTAACGCGTTATCGTGCATCTTCTACGGGACCATACGGCATTTTAAGCGTAAATTAATTGCAATCAGATATTCCTTGTCTTACAAAATGAAAAGAATTAACTCACTTTTACACCTTGAAAGGGAAAGGTTTTGAACCGATTCACGAAAGGTTTTGCTTTTTTTCATGAACAAAAATGAAGAATTATTTGGCGGTTTCGATAAAAGAATATACCTTTGCAAAACCTGAATTGCGGAAATAGCTCAGTTGGTAGAGCACGACCTTGCCAAGGTCGGGGTCGCGGGTTCGAGTCCCGTTTTCCGCTCAATAGTTACAAACTATTTCTTATTTCCAAAGCCGCAATGGTGGAATTGGTAGACACGAGGGACTTAAAATCCCTTGGCCAGTAATGGCTGTGCGGGTTCGAGTCCCGCTCGCGGCACACCCTTAATTTAATTCATAGATATGCGCAACAATCTTATTCTTACTCTTTCAGTGTGCTCATTGGCTTTAATGACATCATGTTCTAAGTTAGGTAAGCTCACTTCTGATAGCTTTTCAGTTAGTCCAAACCCTTTAGAGACGGTTGGAGGAAAGGTTCCTGCAACAGTGGAAGGACAGTTTCCAGAGAAATTTATGAATAAAAAGGCCATAGTAACTGTGGTTCCTGAGCTCAGATATGCAGGCGGAGAAGTAGCCAAAGGACAACCAATGACATTCCAAGGAGAGAAAGTTATGGGCAACGATAAGGTGATTTCTTATCGTCTTGGCGGTCGTTACACGATGAAAACTTCATTTGATTATGTGCCAGCCATGCAGAAAAGCGACATGTATTTGACATTCAATGCACGCATAGGAAATTCAAAAGTCAATGTCCCGGCAATCAAAGTTGCCACTGGAGTCATTGCAACAGCAGAACTTTATCGTAAGGCTATGCTCCAAGGCGGTGCTTGTTTGGCGCTCGATTCGTTTCAAAGAGTGATAGATCGCAAGCAAGAAGCCAACGTAAAATTCCTCATAAACCAAGCTAATTTACGTAGTAATGAGTTAAAAAACAATAGTGTTCGCGAGTTTGTTAGCATGCTTAAGCGCATCAATTCAGACCGAGAGGGACTGGCAATCAAGAATGTTGAGGTGAAAGCTTATGCCTCTCCAGAAGGTGGTTTCAGCTTTAACGATAAGTTAGCCAATAAGCGTCAGAACGTCAGCGAAGGCTATGTGAAGCAACAACTCAAAGGAACGAAATTAAAAACAGACATAGATGCCCACTACACTGCACAGGATTGGGATGGTTTTATGAAACTCGTTCAGGCGAGTAAGATACAAGATAAGGACGTAATCTTACGCGTTCTGTCCATGTATAAAGACCCACAAGAGCGTGAAAAGCAAATACGTAACATGAGTGAAGGCTTCCGTGAGCTCGCCGATGGCATCCTTCCAGAACTCCGTCGCAGTCGTTTGATTATCAATTATCAAACAATTGGTCGCAGCGATGACCAGATTCAACAGCAATATGCGGCTGATCCTACGAAGTTAAGTCTTGAAGAATTGCTCTATGCGGCATCGTTAACAAACGACAAGAACGCTAAGAAGGCCATCTATAAAAAGACTACTGAGCTCTATGATCGCGATTACCGAGCTTATAACAACCTTGCAGCCTTGGCATTAAACGATGGTGATGAGCAGACGGCTCAAAGCTATTTGGAGAAAGCTTTGCAAGTAAACCGCAAAGCACCAGAGGCATTTGCCAACAAGGCTTATATTGATTTGACACACGGAAGAATTGCCGATGCAGAACGACATCTATCAGATGCCACTGAGGCGAACGGCTTTAATGAGGTTCTTGGCAATCTACATATCGCACGAGGAAACTATGCTAACGCTTCGGATGAACTCTTTAATAACAACAATAGCGCTGCACTTGCGCAGTTGATGAACAAGAATTATGTCGCAGCTGAACAGACATTGAAAGCTATTCAGCAGCCAAATGGACTGACATATTATCTCTTTGCCGTGCTCAATGCACGCCAAGGAAAGAATGATGCGGCTGCAACCTACTTGAAAGATGCATTGCAAAAGGATCCTTCTTTGGCCGAATATGCCAAGAACGACCTTGAATTTGCTAAAGTAAATCGATGAAAAAACTCTGTATTCTCATAGTACTCACGTTGGTGTTGGCAGCCTGTGGAACCGATAAACACCATTTCGAAATCGACGGAAGACTAACTAATCTCAACCAAGGTGAGTTCTATGTATACAGTCCCGACGGCCTAATTACAGGCTTAGATACCATAAAAGTAGAGGGTGGACGCTTCTCTTATGAGCTTCCATGTGAAGAGAATGGCGTGCTCGTTATAGTCTTTCCAAACTTCTCTGAGCAACCCATCTTTGCACAACCTGGTGGTTCTGTCGACGTAGAAGGCGACGCCTCACACCTCAAAGAACTTGAAATCACGGGAACAGATGACAATAAACTGATGACGAAGTTCCGTCATCAGATTGCTAATTCATCGCCCCCCGAGATTGAAAAAGACGTGAAATATTTTGTCAATGATCATCCTGAATCGGCTGTTGGCCCTTATCTCATTGACAAATATCTACTTCGTAAGCCCCAGCCCAATTACAAACAAGCCTATCGTTTGTTGCTTTCATTGCAAAAAGAACAGGCTCGCAATGGCTATTTGAACCATCTTTTAGCTCAAATAAAGCCGCTTGCCGATGCCTCTTCTGATAGACTTCCTGCATTCTCGGCTATGGATATACAGGGCAATTCCATTTCTTCCACAACCTATTCTTCGGCTCCTCTTGCCATCATCTATACGTGGGCATCGTGGAGTTATGAGAGTTCCACACTGCAACAGCGCTTGCTTGATATGCAAACGCGTGCCAATGGAAAACTCCAATTGCTTGGAATCAACCTCGATGCAAGCCGAAAATCTTGCAAAGATAACCTTGAAAGTCAGGGTGTTCGATGGCCCGTTGTATGTGATGAACAGTTGTTTAAGGGACCATTGGTGCTCAAATTAGGACTCACTTCCGTACCAGATAATCTCTTGTTACAGCGGGGTCGCATCATTGCTCGTGGGCTTTCGACCGATGATCTCATTGCCCGCGTCGAAAAGATGATTTGATTTTTAGTGGACATTTCACTCCTACAATAACCTTAACTCTTTCTAATCATGCTTGTAAAAACCTATTGTGCCGCTGTCAACGGACTCGAAGTAACCACTGTAACGATTGAAGTGAGCATGAATCCTGGCGTTGTTTACCACCTCACTGGACTTGGAGATAAGGCCGTTCAAGAGGGGCGTGACCGCATCGCTGCAGCCCTTTTATATTGTGGTTACAAGTTTCCCAAAGCCGATATCACCGTGAATATGGCTCCCGCTGACCTCAAAAAGGAAGGTAGTAGCTTTGATTTGCCGTTGGCAATTGCCTTACTTGCCGCCAATGGAAGCATCCAAACAGCTTGTCTTGACCAATATATGATGGTGGGAGAACTAAGCCTTGACGGCCAACTTCAACCTATCAAGGGTGCACTTCCTATTGCTATCAAAGCTCGTTCAGAGCATTTCAAAGGACTCATCGTACCCAAAAGCAATGTCAGAGAGGCTGCTGTGGTCAATAATCTCGATGTTTATGGCATGGAAAACATCGTAGAAGTCATCAAGTTTCTTACGGGGTCAGCCCACTTTGAGCCTGTAATCATCGACACACGAAAGGAGTTTTATGCACAACAAACGCAGTTTGATCTCGACTTTAGTGATGTTCGGGGCCAAGAAAGCGTTAAACGTGCGCTCGAAGTTGCCGCAGCTGGTGGCCACAATCTTATCATGATAGGTCCTCCCGGCAGTGGAAAGTCGATGATGGCCAAGCGACTTCCTTCCATACTTCCACCGCTCTCATTGTCCGAAAGCCTTGAAACAACGCAACTACACAGCATTGCTGGTAAGTTGGGTTGTGGCACATCGCTCATCAGTCAGCGTCCTTTTAGGTCACCACATCACACCATTTCCGAGGTAGCGCTTGTCGGAGGAGGCACAAATCCCATGCCCGGTGAGATCTCGTTAGCCCATAATGGTGTCTTGTTTTGTGATGAATTACCTGAGTTTAATAAGCATACTCTTGAAGTACTTCGACAGCCTTTAGAAGACCGAAAGATAACCATTAGTAGGGCAAAATACAACATAGAGTTTCCTTGTTCATTTATGTTTGTGGCCAGTATGAACCCTTGTCCCTGCGGCTACTATGGTGATCCGACGCACCATTGCGTATGTACGCCGGGACAAATCCAGCACTATATGAACAAGATTTCAGGCCCCTTGCTCGATAGAATAGATATACAATGCGAGATAACTCCAGTTCCTTTTAAGGATATCAGCCGCGGAAAGCCGGGCGAAAGCAGCGAAACCATTCGCCAACGTGTTATCCGAGCGCGTGAAATTCAAACCGAACGTTTTCGAGAAATCAAGGGTGTGCATTGCAATGCACAAATGTCTGAGCGCATGATTCATACGTATGCAGAACCCGACGACGCAGGAATAGCGATGCTACGAATGGCCATGGAGCGACTAAGTCTATCGGCCCGAGCCTATAGTCGCATTCTGAAGGTGGCGCGAACAATCGCCGATTTGGCAGGGGCACCATGCGTTGAAGCCGACCACCTGGCTGAAGCGATAAGCTATCGCCAGCTTGATCGCGGCGATTGGGGAGAGCGATGAGTGTGTGATGCGAGGGAAAGGAAGCCTCACCCCCAGCCCCTCTCCGAAGAGAGAGGGGAGTGGTTACTCTTTGAAATGGAGGAATTGGTCTAAAGGATAATTAGGGATGTGAACGTGGTTGATAATTAAAGGTTAAATGATTTGGGGCAAACAAAGCCTCACCCCAGCCCTTTGCCTTCCTCGTTTCGCAGGCTTCACGAACAGCGACCTATGGTTCTACGAAGAGAGAGGGGAGTAGTTACCCTTTGAAATGGAGGGAATTGTTTGAAGGTTAATTAAAGGTGACGACATGATTGATAATTAAAGGTTAAATAATGTAAGGCAAATCATCACGTAATCTGCCGTATTTTACTCAATGAAATGACACGAATTATCGTGTGAAATGAGGCAGATTGCGCGGTCGTTTGACGCAAATTACATTACGATAATTAATGAAACGTTACATCGGTAAGCAGGAGGGACGAAAAAAAGGAAGGCCTTACTGGGCCTTCCTTTTTAGGTATATCATGACTTTTAATGTCGAAAGCGAGGCTAAACTGAATTGAACACTCATCTACATCAAATTGAATCCAAGGGATGATTGAAGGGAATGTCAATCAAGTTTGAATCAAAGGTGCGTCAAGATTGCACCAAATGTAGAACAGAAATAGTTCAGATGCAATGCTGTTTACTTTGAGACTTCATCATTTGGAGCCTCAAACCTTTAGCCCACCTGACTTCCAGCTTTTACCTCTCCGAGTGTTGTTGTGACGCTAAGACTACCATCAAAGTTCACCGCGCTTAGGATCATACCTTGACTTTCGATGCCCATCATCTTGCGAGGAGCAAAGTTTGCCACGAAGAGTACATCCTTTCCTATCAGTTGTTCTGGCTCATAATAGGCTGCAATTCCACTGAGAATGGTGCGGTCTTCGCCACTACCATCGTCAATAGTAAACTGCAACAGCTTCTTACTTTTCTTCACTTTCTGACAGTCTTTGATATGTCCCACGCGAATATCTAACTTTTCAAAGTCTTCGAAAGCCACCTCTTTTTTAATTGGTTCGGCCTTGAATGCAGCGGCTTCATTAGCTTTTTTGGTCGCCGCAAGCTTGTCGAGTTGATACTGAATGACGTCATCTTCAATCTTATCAAATAGTAACTCGGGCTCAGCGAGTTGGTGTCCAGCCTTCAATAGGTTTGTACTGCCAAGCTCGTTCCAGTCAAACGACTCCATGTTGATAAGCTTTCTGAGCTTCTCTGAAGAGAAAGGAAGGAATGGTTCGAATGCAATGGCGAGGTTAGCAACTAATTGTAGCGATATATATAGAATCGTTTCAACGCGCTTTGGGTCTGTTTTCCATACCTTCCAAGGCTCACATTCGGTGATATATTTATTGCCAATGCGTGCCAAGTTCATGGCTTCTTTCTGGGCTTCTCTAAACTTAAAGGCATCCAAATAGGCTTCTAACTTGTCCTTAACTCCCTCAAACTCTTCGAGGGTTGCATGGTCAACGTCTTGCAATTCGCCACAAGCCGGAACCACACCTGCCCAATATTTCTTTGTCAACTGTAAGGCGCGGTTAACGAAGTTGCCATAAATGGCGACAAGTTCTGAGTTATTGTGCTCTTGAAAGTCTTTCCAAGTGAAGTTATTATCCTTAGTTTCTGGCGCATTGGCAGTAAGTACATAGCGCAACACATCTTGCTTTCCAGGAAGTTCTTTCAGGTATTCGTGGAGCCATACTGCCCAGTTTCGGCTCGTCGATATCTTGTCGTCTTCAAGGTTTAAGAACTCATTTGCGGGTACATTGTCTGGAAGTATGTAACCACCATGGGCTTTTAACATCGTCGGGAATATGATACAATGGAACACAATGTTATCTTTTCCGATGAAATGTACTAAGCGTGTGTCGGGTTCTTTCCACCATTTCTCCCACGAACCAAACTTATTTGGTTCTTTGTCGCATAGCTCTTTGGTATTACTTATGTATCCAATGGGGGCGTCAAACCAAACATAAAGCACCTTGCCTTCAGCCTCTTTAACTGGTACTGGGATTCCCCAGTCGAGGTCACGGGTCATTGCTCGTGGTTGAAGATCCATGTCAAGCCAGCTCTTACACTGCCCATATACATTGGGACGCCACTCTTTATGCTCGTCAAGTATCCACTTTTTGAGCCAGGTTTGATATTCGTTGAGAGGTAAATACCAATTCTTTGTCTTGCGAATCACAGGCTTTGACCCAGAGATTGTAGAGTGGGGATTGATCAATTCCATTGGACTAAGGTCGCTTCCACACTTTTCACACTGGTCGCCATAAGCGTTTTGATTGTGACAATGCGGGCATTCGCCCATGATATATCGGTCAGCAAGGAACTGTTTTGCTTCCTCATCATAATATTGTTCACTTTCTTTCTCAACGAGTTTCCCGTCATCATAGAGCTTCTTAAAGAAGTCGCTGGCCATCAAACTGTGGGTTTTGCTCGTTGTACGGCTATAGATATCAAAGCTGATTCCAAACTCTTTGAAAGATTCTTTGATGAGTTTATGATAGCGGTCACAAACATCCTGTGGCGTGATTCCTTCTTTCTTGGCACGCAAAGTGATTGGCACGCCGTGCTCATCACTACCGCCAATGAAGACCACCTCTTGCTTTTTAAGTCGCAAATAGCGTACATAGATGTCGGCAGGAACGTATACTCCCGCGAGATGTCCTATGTGAACACCTCCATTTGCATAAGGCAATGCCGCGGTAACTGTTGTGCGTTTGAATTTCTTTTGTTCCATCTCAATCGTTGGTTATGATTTCTTTGCTTGCAAAATTACAATAAATCATGCGTAAATCAAAGAAATTAAACGAAATTATCAAAGGCTCTTGACAAGGTCAGACCTATGTTATTTTCAACTTTTTGAGAGGTTTTCGCGCGATAAAAAGGCTTTATGCAAGCTGCGAACCCATGCGAACGGCCTGACGAATACGGTCGGCCATGCCGATACCATCACGCAGATTACCTCCGATAATGAGGCCTTTGTGTGCCTGTTCTATACGATTTACGGCCTCAAATCGTGCCCCACTTGACAACTCATACTGTGGAATGGCACACTCATGACGGAAGATTCGTATCATATCGGGTTGCACATTAGCTGGCAAACCAAGCATTGTTGTCAAACCTTTACAAACCATTTGTTGGAGTTCGGCATCGGTTTTATCGAGCATTTCGGTGTGATTCGTGCCACCAATAAAGAAAGAATAGAGTGCGCCTGCAGTTGGACAACGTTGTGAAAAGCAAGCCGAAGGGAAAAGAATCCCCAAGAATGGTTGTTTCTCACACGTCGGAATGAGTCCTCCAAAGGCTTTATTCTCTACCCCATGTGCGTCAGAAAGGCCGACACTTACCTGTATAATTGGGGCATAACGCAAGGCAGATATCGCTGCCATATCAGCCTCTTCAACAAATGGAAGCATTGTTTTCAGCGCATAAGCTCCCACAGTAGTGATGACGTGTTGGCTGCAAAGACTGATTGTTTCGCCCGTAGCTGTCTTATAACTTACCTGCCATTGGCCGTTCATAGGCGTCACAACAACCTCTTTTGCACCCAAGATGATGTTTGATTCTCCTACCGATTGTGCCAGTGCTTCAGTCAAACGGCTCAGTCCTCCCACTGCAGAAAAGACATTCTTTGTAGCTAACCGCTCGCGTTCTGACTTCTTTTCCTTGCTCTTTGCTATCCCTCCACGGATAAAACTGCCATAGTTTTGCTCTAAGTTATATAGCTTTGGCAATGCAAAACGCGTGATAAGTGTGTGTGGATTGCCCGCATATACGCCCGAAACAAAGGGATCTACGGCATAGTTTAAATAGCTTTTGCCGAGTCTTCTGACCACCATTGAGGCCACATCTTCATCAGGATTCGTTCCTTTTCGACGGAAAGGCTCTCCCAAGATGCCGAATTTGTCGCGCCAAGTAAATAGTGGAGTGCGCACGGCCCCTATCAAAGAAGAAGGTATAGCGTGGAACTTTGTGCCCTTCCATATCCATCTTTGCCGTGCCTCTTCATGCGCTTCTTCGAGTGAACACCCCCATTGGGCAAGGTCATGGAATAGTTCTGCCACCTCAGGATAACTCACAACACCCGTATTTGGGCCGCTTTCGAACGTGTAATCTCCTTGTTGGTAGGTGTGAATCTGACCGCCAACACGTTGCTCTTTCTCAATAACAACGACACGTTTTCCACGTTTTTTCAACGTGTGTGCAGTCGTTAAGCCCGTCAATCCAGCACCAATGACAATGGCATCAAGCTCTGTTTGTATTTCGTTTTGCATGTAAACTTTGGATAAATTCATTAAACAGGAGTTGAGAATTGTTTGTGATTGTCTCGCATCATGGGGTCAAACGCAGCGGCAACATTGCGTACAAACGGCATGCCTTCTGGCAAAACGTGCAATGACTCATCATCAAACACAATCAAACCATCGTCTTGAAGCGTTGTCAATTGTTGCTCATCATAATGAATTGCCTGCTTAATTGTCTCAACACTACACTGCAATCGCGTTGCCATGTCACGCCAGTTGATGCTGTTGTTACACATGATACATTCGATGACTTCACGCGTTATGCGCTGCCATTCCATTAAAGCATAGCCACGATGAATAGGCAATTGTCCTGCATTGACACGCGAAACATATTCTGAAATGTCTTTCGTGTTTTGCGCATAAGCCTCATCCAACTGGCTGATTCCCGACACTCCAAAAGCATATACCTGTGCCGTGATGCGGCGAGGGCAGTATCCTTGGAAGTTACGATGAAGCGAATGGTGCTGTAAAGCCACACTCAAGTCGTCGTCGGGCAACACAAAGTGGTCCATGCCGATAGGCACATAACCCGCTGCCTGCAATGTTTTTGAGGCCTCTCCAAACATCTTTAACTTCTCGTTTTGACTCGGAAGACCTGCCTTTTCCAATATCATTTGTCGTTTAAAAAGGCTTGGAAGATGCGCATAACTGAAAGTAACCAAGCGGTCGGGACGCAGAGATATCGCCTTCTTTATTGTCGAAACAAACGCTGATACGGATTGTTTTGGCAAGCCATAGATAAAGTCAAAGTTCACCTTTGCACCGCCTTCACGCAGTATTCTCATGATGGTTTCAACAGGAAGTAAGGCTGGTTGTCGATTCACACAACGCAAAACCTCGTCATTAAAGTCTTGAATTCCAAGACTAAAGCGGTTAAATCCGCTGTCAAGTAGATAGTGCCAATCTTCTTCTTTCAGGTATCCTGGGTGACATTCTATGGCAATTTCTGGCCTATCTATCGTCTCAAAAGCCGACAACAAATGTTCATTGATGCTACGAATGAAATGCAACGGCATTGAAGAGGGACTGCCTCCACCATAATGAATCTGACTAATTCGGCGGTCTTTTCTTAGATGTGGCAACAGCAAATCAATCTCTTTGTGCAGTGTTTCAAAATATTCTGTGATGCGATCTGGCTTTGCCATGGCCACGGAATTACACCCACAATAATGACAAAGATGCCTACAGAACGGCACATGGATATAGAATGAGATGTTGTCTGCAGTGGCATCATTAGATGTTTCAACAGCCTTCAAATAGTCAGTCTCATCAAACGGGCCGAAAGAATTGGCCGTTGGATAACTCGTATAGCGTGGAACGGGAACGTTATATTTCTTGAATAGTGTTTCGCTCATTGTCTTTTGATTGTTCATTCATGTACATTGTATAAAAGAAAGAGGCCAAAGCGATGGCGCCTTGTAGGGCAAACATGCCGGTGTAGCCTATGCTATTGGCGATGATTCCGCAAATAATGGAGATGAGAATCCCCATGAGATGTGTGATAACGGTTTGCACTGTGAAGTCTGTTCCCTCCCTTCCTGCACGCACATGTTGCATAGATGACGTGTAAACGACTACTGTTCCCATGCCATAACTGCCCCAAAGCACGACAATGGCAAGCGTTAACAGCAAGGTCGTTGGATGGGATAAGGACAGTAATACAAAGGATATTGTCGCGAGAAACATAATGAAAGCAAAGACCACTCGCATGCGTTTATACCCCCAACGGCGCACAAAGAGTCCTGCCGGATAGGCCATTACAAAGGCCGACCCAATGCCAACGATGCCACAGAGAAAGCCTATCTCCTTCATCGAATAACCCAAATCGACCATAAAAGGCTTTAACATTGACATGACACCGATAATCCCTGTGTAATAAAGTACTAAGAAAATGACTTGTCGAGAGATTCCTTTCTGACGGAAAAACAGCCCAAAATCCTTCCACGTGGCACGTTGCTTGACCTTGCTTTCCTGCTGAAATGCAAGCTTCTTATGCAGTAACAATGGAATCAGGGCTATGAGAACAAACACACTTAAGCATTGCGCCACACGACTCCAACCATACTTATGGAGCACCATGAGCAACACTCCACTTCCTAAAAGGCTACCTCCGAAGCTGCCCATTGACTGCATGCTGTTCAACAATCCACGCTGTTTATGCGACGAAGTGCGTATGGCTAAGGCGTCAGTAGCAATGTCTTGCGTTGCAGAAGCCATCAAAGCGAGCAGAATAATGACGATTAAGAAGTGGAAAGATGACGGCACTATAGCCCCCAAATTGAAGATACTCGTCAGCAAAACCAATAGGGCATAGACAATCTCTACACCGACAATGGTGCGTTTGTAGTCACGAATCGTGTTGCAATGGCGGTCTACTGCTGGTGCCCAGAACACCTTTAATATCCACGGAAGCTTAATAACTTGCAGCAAACCAATAATAGAAAGCGGCACAGCTTGCTCGCGCATGATGACTTGAAGGGCTGTAGTGAAGAAGCTCATCGGCACAGCTTGCGCGATATATAGACTAAAGAAGACAGTCAAATAGGCTGTCTTCTTGACGTTTTCTTGATGCATGTATTGAATGATTTGAAGCTTATGGGTGGAGTTTGAAGATTAAAGAAGTTCCCAACATGAATGGTTTTCCACGCTGAGCATACGTTGCTGAAGAGGCAAAAGCATAGCTCATGTAGTGCGTGTTTGTAGTGTTTTTACTCCAAATCTCCCATGTAAAACATCCCTTAGTGGCTGCAACCTTGAGATTAAGTAGGGCATAAGAGGGTTGCATCAGACGGTTATCTTCGGTCCAATAAATCTTACCTGTGCCGAGAAGTGTTGCATTCAGCATGAGTTTGTCTAAGCCAATGATGTGCGGAATGGTATAGTTGGCCACCAAAGCCATGGTTTGTCGTGGCACCATGGGCAACATCTTGCCTGTAAAACTAATGGTGTTGCTCTTTTCATAACGCAGGAACTTTGCATAGGTATACCCGTAGTTGGCTTGCAGTTCGAATTGTGTTGTCGGACGCCATGTGGCAGAAAGCTCCACACCTTTACTGTTAGAGTGGCCTGCATTGTTGATAATGTTGCCCAAACCCGGTACAGTTGAGGTCACCTGTTGATGCTTCCAATCAATATAGAAGAGTGCCATTTCGGTTTGAAGTGTACCATTCAAGAACGCCATCTTTGTCCCAATCTCATAGTTCCAGTTATATTCGGGGTCATAAGCTGGTAGTTCATTCGTTGTCGAAGTAAGGTTATAACCTCCTGCTTTATATCCTCTTGCGATTGAAGCATACACCATTTTGTCGGCCGAAAGCTGCTGACTGAGTGTAAATTTCGGTGTAAACTGCCTGAAATATTTATGTGCTTCGAACGTCGCTGTCTGTACTTTACTCGATGGTCCGGCAGTCAATGTATATTTGTTTGCTTCATAGTTTTCGCCAACACGCTCGTAGTCATAACGCAATCCCACTGCAATGTGCGTGCTCTTTGTTAGGTCATACGTTGACTGATGATATAAAGCAGCTGCCCAAGTGGGGTTGTTATAGTACTTAGGTGTAGCAAAACTGCGTGTAATGAATTGTGTTTCAACCGAGTTATTCGCCTTTTGATAGAAGCCAAATGCACCCACAATCCAGTGATATCTGCCTTTAATGTCGGCCGAACGCAACGTGAATTCCTGGCTCACGAGCGTTTGTTTCAGTTGTGTTGTGACGAAAAAGAGATCCTGAGGAGTGAAGTCTTGGTCGATGTGTTGTTTGTCATTGCTGTGTTGAAACGATGTCTGCGCATTGAAACGGAAGGCATTTCCGCGATAAAGCCAGTTCATTCCAGCCGACAACACATTGCGCCTGTAGTCGCTGTTGCGGTTATAATTCACGGCATCGGCAGTGTTATCATTGGCATGATAGACGCCATATGGGTAGCCACCTTGGGTAGAATGGTCGAAAAGCACATTCAAACGCATCGTCCAAAGCGGTGCCGCCTGCCAGGCAAGTCCTATCTTTGCGTTGGCATCTTGCAAGTCGTCAGCCTTCTTTCCCGTATAAAGGTTGCGAAAAAATCCATCGTTGTGGTGGTAGTTTCCAGCCACATGAAGTCCTAAACGCGGTGCAATCTTTTGATAATGTGCCACACCCAAGCGCACATCATTACGCGAACCATAACTGATTTTGGCTATAGTGTTCTGGTAATCTAAAGGCGAATAGGTGTAGATATTAATGAGTCCACCTGTTGAATTGCGTCCATAGAGCGTACCTTGCGGGCCTCTCAACACTTCAATTCCACTGATTCCAGCGAGTTCTAAGTCGACAACTGACCGGTCGAAATAAGGCATACCATCGACATATAAGCCTACAGATGGTGCGTTAGTCTTTGAGCCTATGCCACGAATATAAATCGGAGTGTTCTGTCGAGCGCCATAATCGGCGATGAAAAGATTAGGAAAAACGGAGCTCATGTCACGCAAACCATTCAGCTCATTGTGTTGAAGAAAGTTACTTCCTGCCACAGAAACCGACATGGGAGCATTGTTCAGATTGTCTTGTTTGAATCCCTTTACAAGCACTTCTGATAGCGTATGGTGTTGAACTATAGTCGAATCAGCTGTTTCTGCCAGCGCATTTAAGGGAAGAAATGCCGCACATAGGAAAAGAAATGACTTCATGTTTTTGTTTTATATGAAATATTTTGCAAAGTTACAAGCTTTTAACAAATTTCACAATCATCATTTATTAGGAAATGAAAACATGCATATCATCGCATGAAACACGGCGAATGACAGACAGGTTTGTTGTTAGTGGCATTATGAAATGCATGTTTCAAAGCCACAGGTGCTATGCCTTCCCTTGAAAATCATCATTAAACCATGGTGCGAAATGATGTAAATGATTTTACAAAATACATGTTTCAACGCCATAGGTGTTGTGCTTTTTCGGCGTAATCCACCATATATCCATGTGTGTATAGGTATTAATCACACCATGAAACATATGTTTCAACGCCGTAGGTGTTGTGTTTTTGATAGCCCAGGGTTGCCAAACGATAGTGCAGGCTACCCTGGGGTTGCGTGTGGTTTGCGTGGAACAACGCCGTAGGTGTTGCGCTTTTTTTGATTAATCCGCCATAAATTTTGGCATATAAAAACGACAATCATGATATAAAAAGAACGTATCAACGCCATCGGTGTTACGCTTTCTAAGCGTAATCCTCCATGAATCTCCTCACTATAACCATGTTTTCACAGAAAAAGCTCAACACCGATGGCGTTGAATCTCCTTGTAAACGTTTACCCGGGGTAGGCTCGTTCCTCGCCAACCCCGGGCTATCAAAAGAACAACTCGTACCGAGTTGCGTGGTGAGGTAATTGTGATGCTGATATCATTGATAATAAAGCGTGAAATAGTGTGAGGTAAACAAAGCCTCTCCCCCAGCCCTTTGCTTTCCTCGTTTCGCAGGCTTCACGAACAGCGACCTATGGTTCCCCGAAGAGGGAGGGGAGTGGTTAGCCGTGGAAATGGAGGTAGTTGTTTGAAAGTTAATAGGGGGTGATGATGTTGTGGATAATGAAGCGTAAAATGATTCCCGTCACTTTACACGATGAAATAGCACAAATTACCGTGTGATTTGTGTCATTTTACAACACCATTTGTATCACTTTGAAAAATGAGGATTGGGATATGAAAGAATGTTTTTAGGGAAAGCATTTCATAGATACATTTGGTTAACGCTTTAATATCGTGCTTGTTAACGGACAAGATAGGGGTGTTTCATGTGCGTTTATCTCTGAAAGAAGAGGCGAAAACAGCCTGCTTACATTACAAATGTAATGAAATTGTGTGCTATTTGGAAATTTATTTGTGCAAAAAGAACAATATATTCTTTTATTTTATATATCTTTGTGGCCGATGCTTATTTGTAAACCTAAACATGAAACCTAAGAGGTGAAGTTCCGCTTTGTATGAAACCATGATGAAAACGTATTCTTCGGACGAGTCACCGCGAATCAGATGGCATCGCGAATGGCTGTAGATGGTGGGTTAGCCTCACTGAAACGATGCAGCATTGGCGTGGAAAACGAGCGTTCACAGACATTGAAAAACAAGACACACTGACGTTGGTCGGCTAATGACAAAGCGCAGGAAAGGTGCTGCTTTATGGTTCATCGGCTCACGTTTTGTCTCAATACGCGTAGGAATGTTAAGCCTAAAATTTATAAATTAAAATCTAAACGAATGGAAAAGGAAAAAACACTACTGGGTTGCAGATACCGAATCATGACGGTAGCAGCCTTATCTGCTTTGTCTTTTTTAGTTCCTTCACCTGTCATGGGAGGCATTTCAGGAGCTGAAGTCTCGGGAATTGTGCAGCAAAACAAGGTGAAAGTAACAGGAAGGGTTGTTGATGTTGACGATAATCCGATTCTAAATGCAACAGTAAGAGAGTTGGGTTCGAGCAATGGTACAGTCACTGATTTAGACGGAAACTATGTGTTGATGATATCACCAGGCAGTACACTGCAGATTTCTTCAATCGGTTATAAGAATATAACGAAAAAGATTGAGAAGGGAGGAAAGCTTAATTTCACGATGGAAGAAGACGCTTCGCTGCTTGGCGAGGTAGTAGCCATTGGCTATGGCAAGGCAAAGAAAGGCGATCTTTCAGCTGCTGTAGCGACTGTTGACAATGTAGACAAACTGCAAAAGCGCCCAGTAAGCAATGTGTCTCAAATGCTTCAAGGTCAGATTCCGGGGGTTTCGGTTGTTGCAAATGGTGGTCATCCCAACGCCGAACCAACGATTACGATTCGTGGAATGGGCTCGCCCAACGGAGAATCTCCCTTATATGTGGTTGACGGTGTACCCGGTGCACCTTTTAATATGAGTGATGTTGTATCAATAACCGTATTGAAAGATGCCGCCTCGGCAGCCATTTATGGTGCTTATGCAGGTTCGGCGGGTGTCATACTCGTAACCACCAAGCAGGCCACGGCAGGCAAACCCTCTATCGAATACAATGGAGTATTTGGCTATTCTACCGCACAGCATCTGCCTAAGTCACTCGGGTGGGAAGACGAAAAGCGTGTGCGTGCCTTCTCTTATCAGCAAGCTGGCAGCACCCTTCCGGCCGGTTGGGACGTTATTAGCCGTGATCCTGTCTACGGAAAGACCAATACCGACTGGGTGAAACAAGTCTTCAGAACAGCTGCTTTCAATCGACATAACATAGCAGTATCAGGAGGTAACGCCGAGTTTTCTAATCGTTTGTCCTTAGAAATCAATAATGCTGAGGGCACACTTGTTAATACTTACAACAGACAAGTTACCGCACGACTGAATTCTTTGTGGAATATCACGAAGTTCTTACGTATCCGTGAGGACCTAAGTTGGAAAGATCGACGCGTTAGAGACGTTAATACGACGAGTGCAGAATCAGGAGTTATCCTCGCCGCTATTATGTTTCCACGAAACACTTTCCCTTATGAGGGCGGCGGATATATGGGTACTGTGCCGACGAAGTATGCCGAATATGCCAATATTCATGGTGATGCCATTAACCCAATGCGTATCCTTCAGGCCGCGTATGATAACAATCACGCCTCCACTTTCACTTCAACAACGTTCTTAGATGTCGTGCAACCAGTCAATGGTTTGAATGTAACTTCACGCTTTACCTGGATGCAAACCAATTATATGCAACGCTATTGGCGTCCTCAACGCACAGAGATTGGGAAGCCAAATCTAACGAACGAGCTCTATTATCGTAACTATCGGGAGCCTCAATGGGATTGGGAGAACACCTTAACTTACGACCGTATCTTCGGGAAACATACCTTAGGACTGATGGTTTCGACTACCGCCTCGCAATATAGTTACCGATTTAATGACGCAACTATGCGCGGATTCGAAGACGAAATCAATTCAATGATGTACTTTTCCAATGGAACCCAGGTCATCAATCCAAACGATCTGTACTACAAAGACCGCAATGTGTCGTATGTAGCACGTGGAGCTTACAGCTATTCTGACCGATATTTCTTCACAGCTTCAATGAGAAGAGACTATGCAAGCCGTCTACCGAGGGGCAAGAAGTATGGAGATTTCCCGTCAGTAACGGCAGCTTGGAAGATAACTTCAGAGCCATGGTTTAAGAAAAACAATGTAGTGAGCATGTTAAAGCTACGTGCCAGCTGGGGAAAAATAGGCAACTTAGGGTCTATTGGCTATGGATATGGTGTGGCAACACTATCGACTCGCTATCCAAACGATTCGCCTGATGTGGGCAGTCAGATAGGAATTAACAACCGAGTGATGGCAGGAATCTTCCTCGCTAATGCCTTTAATCCGAATCTTACATGGGAAACCTCAGAGCAAGTAGACGTTGGTTTGGATGCCGTTTTATTCAATAACCGACTGAATTTGAGTGTAGACTTCTTCAATAAGAATACAAAGAATCTCATCAAGACACAGGATGTGAACTGGCCAACGACTATAGGCATCGCGTCACCACTTATCAACGACGGACAAGTAAATAACCGTGGCCTTGAGATTTCAGCCTTGTGGAAAGACCGAATAGGTAAAGACATCGGCTATTATGTAAGTGCTAACGTTGCAACCCTACGCAATAGACTCACTAATATCGGTGCCGCCAACCCTGACGGCAGTAAACCTGTGTGGACATATGAGGATGATTATCACTACAAAGAACTCACTCCGTATCGCAGTGCGGAAGGAAAGCCACTCTATTCTTATTATCTTTTGCGCACGGATGGCGTCTTTCAAACAGATGCAGAGGCTGCCGCTTACGTGAATTCTAACGGACAACGTCTGCAGCCTAAAGCCAAAGCAGGAGACTTAAAGTTTGTAGATATCGACAAAAATGGTTCAATCGGTGAGGGAGACTATGAGTTCCGAGGCAATGCAATGCCTAAAATGACCTACGCTTTCAGTGCAGGTTTCAGCTACAAGAAGTTCTCTTTCGACTTCATGTTACAGGGATCGTATGGTGCAAAGCTATTCAATGCCTATAAATATACCACATTAAATGAAGCCGTTGGAAGCTTTAACCGCTCTGAAAAGATTCTAAAGGCGTTGAAAGGTCCTACATATGACGTGCCACGTATATCCATGACAGACGATAACGACAACTTCGGCAGGATATCAGATTGGTATCTTGAGAGTGGTTCTTACCTTAGAATGAAGAACATTTCCATTAGTTATTCGTTCTCAGACCTATTGCGTAAGCTCGCGTTCTTTAACCAACGACAGAGCACACTCGACCTAACCTTGAGCTGTGATAACCTATTTACCATCACGCCTTATAGCGGAATAGACCCCGAAGTAGGTGGAGTGGGATTGGACTGTGGCCAATATCCTGTTTCAAGAACTATCTCGTTGGGTGTTAAAATCAAATTCTAAGAATCGAAAACTCAGACAATTATGAAGATAAATAAAATATTCTTTTCTCTCCTTTTGATTGCAGGAACGCTCTCTTCCTGTACAGGTGACTGGTTAGAAACTACGAAAGAAGGAACTCCTAACGAGGGAAACTTCTGGAAAAATGATGCAGATTACATCAAAGCTGTAACCACTTTATATGATTGTTACGCTTATGAAGAGACCTGGGGACGTGATTTGTTCTACGAACAAGGTGCTGGTGACGACATCGTTTACGGCAGAAACCGAGGCAATAGCCAAATGAACTTGGCGAAACTCAAGATGGATGGCTCCTCAGAAGGCTCCATAAAGTGGTTCTATAAGCAAATGTATGAGACGATGTCTGCCGCAAACAACATCATCTATCACGCGCTTTTGATTCCTGAAAACGAACGAACAGCGGTGCAAAAGCGGTCGTTGGGCGAGGCATATTTCATGAGAGCATTCACCCATTACATGATAGCCTATCGCTATGGACGCCCAGATAACGGCGTGCCTTTCGTGAAATATGAAGACTTTTCGAACTATGAGAGGCAGATAAATGAGGTTCCTCAGCAGCAAAACACCGTCATGGATAACTATCGTTTGATTGTAGAAGACTTGCAGAAAGCAGCCGATTGTCTTGACTGGTTTAAGAATTATACGGCTGATAACTATGGAAGAGCCACACGAGATGCGGCATTAGGTTTCATGGTTAAAACCTATGCATACTGGGCACAGCATGATAACAGCCAGTGGGCAAAGATACCTGCGCTCGTGGATAAAATTGAAAATGAGGGCGGAAGAGGCTTGCTCAATAGCTATGCTGACGTGTTTAAGGCCGAGAATGAATGGAGTAAAGAGTATATTTGGTCTATAAACTCAAGAGGAAGTAACTATGCTGGCAGCATCTTTCCAGGCATTTCATTAGAGAATAAAGGCTGGGGTGTGTTCAACGGATGGGGTTATATGAAGCCTACTTTGGAGCTTTATGCGGAATACAATGACCAAGATCAGCGCCGCGATGCTACCTTATTGGCTTATGGAGACAGCTTCAAATACTTCGGAGAAAACTGGAAATGGTATTCAAACTCTGACATTGAAGTGGGCTTTGCCTTTAAGAAGTATATGGAACCATTCTCTTATGGCAAGATCATTCGCGACGGAAATGGAAAGATTACGGGGTATGAGAACAGCCATATCTCAACAAACGGCGACCGTCCTACAACCGATTTGAATGTTCCTTTGATGCGTTTCTCTGAGTTGTTGCTATTCAAAGCCGAGGCATTAATTATGCAAGGACAGAACAATGCGGCTGCCGTTGTGCTCAACAGGATTGCAAACCGCGCTCAGGAAGGCGTTACTTACACTGCACCTACAATGATAGAACTCATGCATGAGCGTCGTTGTGAGTTGGCTTTTGAATGGACCGACCGACTGATGGACCTCAAACGATGGGCAGCAGGAGGCAATGCGGCTTGGAATCTCGATGCACTTGCAAAGATAAGAGGGGCAAAACACGGCATCAAGCACGTGGATAGAACTAATCCCGACTCGCCCGTTGATGTGACAAATGGCACTACGCTCACGATAAACGGAAAGACTTATCATGGTGTTATCACCATAGGGGCGGGGCAAGGTGATGCCAAAGACTATGAACCGGGGGGCACTTACAGCGTTTTGCCGTATGAAATCAACCAGGTGATTAAGTCGAATGGCAAGTTAAAACAAAACAAAGGATATGCTTCTAACTTCTGATGCAGCAAGTGATGCGCCTCAAAACATAAAGCATTAAAAACCAACATGCAGAGTGTAATGCGTCAAAACATTACCTCTGCATGAATGCGTTTGCTCTTCAATCGAAACAACTCGTAACGTGTTAAGAGTCAGTTAGTTGAATAGGATGGTGCTTTTGATAATGTGTTTTGACGCAAATGATGTTACAATTCGATGCAAATCACCGCATGTTTTGACGCAAATCATCAAGTGAGATGCCGCAAATTACAAGATGTTAGAAATCAAACACTTAGATGACATAGCCCAGAAAGTTTATAAATTACAATCCATGATGATAAGAAAATGCTTTATTTCTGCTGCCGTTCTGTTGAATACCTTTGTCGTATATGCCCAGAACAGCGCACTACAGACGTTCACTTTAGCCCACCCTTACAGCGTAGAGAGGATTCAACCTCCCAAGGGTAAGAAGGTGAAAAATGTTATTTTGATGATTGGAGACGGCATGAGTTTGATGCATATTCAGGCAGCCTGGACCGTGAACAGAGGCCATCTATGGATAGAGAACGCTCAAACGACGGGTCTTTCCTTTACTCCTGCGAGCAATCGGCTTATTACTGACTCGGGCTCAGGAGGCACTTCATTGGCTACAGGCTATAAAACGGCCTATCATGCTGTGGGAGTTGATGACGAAGGGCGACCGTTAAAGTCGCTCGTTGACTATGCAAAAGCGTCGGGAAAGAGTGCTGGCATTGCCGTAACTTGCCGTCTTTGGGATGCTACTCCCTGTGATTTCATCAGCCATAATCACGACAGAAATAACGAACAAGAGCTTGTTTCGGAGATGATAAACAGCCCAGTTGACTTTGTCTTTGGAGGCGGATCAAAGTATTTTGAGCATCGAAAGGACAAACGAAACCTCTTTGATGAGCTTCAGAAGAAAGGCTACTACATCGCCCGTTCGCTTGAAGACGTTCAGCAAAACGTAAAAAACGGTAAGGTTTATTGTGTGCCTTTTGAGGTCGATACGCCACTACCCGACGAACGAGGTGACCTGCTTGCACGTGCTTCTTTGACTGGAATCACGCTGTTAAATCAAAATAAGAATGGCTTCTTTATGATGATAGAAGGGTCTCAACTCGATGATTATGGACACTTTAATCAGTTGGATATGCTGATGAAAGAAACCTTAGACTTCGACCAAACGATTGGAAAGGTCATGCAGTGGGCAGCAAAGGATGGTGAAACGCTTGTCATAATTACGGCTGATCACGAGACAGGCGGCATGACAATCCATGGAGGTGACTTGGCAACGGGAACCGTAACAGCCAACTTTTCGACAAAAGACCACACGGGAACTATTGTCCCTGTCTATGCCTTTGGACCGGGATCGCAAGACTTTACAGGCTTTATGGACAACACAGAGATATTCTGGAAGATTAAGAAACTACTGAAAATATAAAACCATTACAAACCAAATGCACAGAAAAACCATTGGCTTCATCGCGTCATTCATGGCAATCACTGCAACAGGACAAAACCTAATGCCGTCTGGTTCGCCGCTTTATAAGTTGCCTTATAAGAATACTTATGTCATGGAAACCCTCGTTGCAGAGAACGCTTTCCGTACAATGAAGCCCAAAAAACAAATCCCCGAGTCGTTTGAACACGCCAAAAGAGTGCTTCCAGAGCCTTATTGGGAGGGCCATTCTAAGGAGATTGACATGTATTGGAAAGCCTGGCAACTCGGTATTAAGAATGTATGTCAACCCTTAGATGAGTCAGGTTTCGTCTCCAGTTATATCGCTCCGGCTTATAATGGCAATATCTTCATGTGGGATGATGCCTTTATTACGATGTTCTGTCGCTACGGACGGCGTTACTTTCCCTTTCAAAACACCCTCAATAACTTCTATTCTAAGCAGCATCCTGATGGCTTTATATGTCGTGAAATACGTGCCGATGGCAGCGATTGCTTTGGACGTTACGACCCAACCAGTACAGGTCCCAACCTACTTCCATGGTCGGAATGGCTCTATTACATTCAGTTTGGCGACGACTCGCGTCTAAACATGGTGTTTCCTGTGCTTGCTGCCTACTACAAATGGCTGAAATTGAACCGCACTTGGCGTAATGGCACTTACTGGAGTAGCGGTTGGGGCACGGGAATGGATAACATGCCACGCGTTCCCGAGGGCTATAACACCATCTATAGTAATGGACATATGGTCTGGCTTGATGCCTGTTTACAACAGATTATGGTTGCAAACATCCTCTTGAAAATGGGCTTTTACTTAGAGCGTTGGCAGGAAATAGAAGAATTTGAAGATGATATTAGGAGCCTTTCTGACTATATCAACCGGCACATGTGGAGCGAAAAAGATGGTTTTCTCTATGATTTGTTCGCCAATGATAGCCTTAGTTCCACGCAAGGTATATACGCTTTTTGGGCTCTTCACACTGATGTTCTCTCTAAAGATAGGCTTGATCGGCTCGTGAACCACCTCAAAGATACTACCAAATTCAATCGTCCTCATCGCATACCTTCCTTATCTTACAGCCATCCTAAATACAAAGCGAATGGTCGTTACTGGCTCGGCGGCGTATGGCCTGGCACAAACTATATGGTCATCTCGGGTCTTGTAGAGAAAGGTTACCGCCGGTTGGCGTGGGATATTGCCCTGAATCATTATCAAAATGTATTCAAAGTGTTTCAGAAAACGAATACCTTTTGGGAATATTATGCCCCAGAAGACGCTGCACCGGGCTTCATGGCACGCCGTGATTTCGTAGGATGGACCGGACTTCCTCCTATTGCAATACTGATAGAATACATCTTTGGCATCCGCGCAAATGCCGCAGATAATAAGCTAACTATTGATGTAAACCTGACCGACGGCTATGGCATTAGCCGCTATCCCTTTGGACAAGACGGGCTGATGGATATCAAAGTGGCTAAGCGAACATCACAAAACGAGAAGCCAAAGGTAACAATCAAGACGAATAAACCTGTGGAAGTGCAGCTTATGTGGGGTGAAAAGGAGCAGACAACTAAGGTAAAGTCGGGCACCACCACCCTCTAATCTTCATTCAAAACAAAACAAATAAAGCAACCATTAATATCATGTCTACGACAATTGCAATAGACCTTGGCGGAACAAACATAAGAGCTGCCAGGATAGAAGGCTATGAAATAAAACAGAAAATAGCCGTAAAGTGTAAGGCTAATGGCCAGAAACACGACGTTGTTCAACAGCTTTTCGACCTCGTTCGACAACTAATGACGCCAGAAACTGAAAAGATTGGTATCGGCGTTCCATCGATTATAGACCATGAAAAGGGTGTAGTCTACGACGTACAAAACATTCCTTCCTGGGACATTGTACCGATAAAAGCACTCATGGAGAAAGAGTTTAGCCTCCCATCGGCAGTAGATAATGATGTCAATTGTTTCGCTTTAGGCGAAAAACATTTTGGAATTGGAAAACAATATCGTAATTTTGTAGGCATAACGATAGGCACAGGGATTGGTGCAGGCATTGTTATTGATGGCAAACTCTACCGTGGAAGTAACACGGGAGCAGGCGAAATAGGATGTCTTCCCTATCTAAACTCCGACTATGAGCACTATTGTTCCTGCCAATGGATGAACAAACGAGGGCTCAATGCGCTTGAGTTGTCTGAACGGGCACAAAGGAACGACGTTGAGGCTATAGCCATTTGGGAAGAGTTTGGCAGGCATCTTGGCAAACTGTTACAGGCAATTTTGCTCACCTACGACCCCGAAGCAATCATCATTGGCGGTGGAATCACGGGCGGATCTGACTTCTTTAAGACCGCAATGATGCAGTCGATGGCGAGTAATTTCCCTTATCCGAAAGAGATAGAGCATATCCATGTCCACTTCTCTACACTCGAAGATTGTGGCCTTTTGGGTGCTTCTCGATTATAAATGAATTGCACATAGAATAAAAACACAAACCAAGAAACTATGAAAAAGAAACTAATTATGCTGTCGATAGCTTTATTATGCTGTCTGACTACATGGGGAAAATGGAAAGCTAACCATGTTTTTCTCATCGGACTTGATGGTTGGGGCGCCTACAGTGTAGCCAAAGCATCCAACATTCCCAATCTACAAAGCTTAATGAAAGGGGGATGTTACACCTTGAAGAAACGCAGTGTGTTGCCCTCTGAGTCTGCCGTTAATTGGTATACTATGTTTTGTGGCGCAACACCTGAAATGCATGGATACACCAATTGGAATTCACGCGTGCCCGAAATCCCGTCAATGGAGCTCAACGAACATGGCGTTTTCCCAACTGTTTTCTATGAACTTCGGCGCCAATATCCTAAGGCTGTCATCGGTTGTCTTGCCGAATGGGACGGCATACGCTACCTTGTTGATACGCTTTCTGTAGACTATGAGGCCGTAGCTTCTAACTATGAGAAAGACAATGGGCAGCTATGTCGCATGTCAGTAGACTATATTAAGGCAAAGAAACCTAACTTAATGGCTATCATTTTCGACCAGATTGACCACACGGGGCACGCTATTGGCCACGACACTCCAGCCTATTATGAGACTTTAAGCCGTGTAGATGGCTACATAGGACAAATCATTCAGGCGCTGAAAGATGCCGGAATATACGACGATTCCATTATCATTGTCACCGCAGATCATGGGGGAATAGGCAAGAAACATGGCGGAAAATCTCTCGTTGAGCTTGAGATTCCATTCATTATCTTTGGTAAGAACGTCAAAAACACAGGCGAATTCAAACAAACAATGATGCAGTTTGACACCGCAGCAACTATTGCTGACATCTTCTCTCTTAAGATGCCACAGTGTTGGCGCGGTCAATCCATGACGCAGGTCTTTAAAAAATAAAAGCTCGCTACAATGCCGTGAATAGACCACAGTAAGAATCTTGTGCGCCTGTTCAAAGCAAATAATGGTTTGACATCTATCGGATTAAGAAATAAACACAAATAAACAACAACGTAAATCGAATAAAACATAAACACAAAACAACCAATGAAAAGAATCACTTTCCTCGCTATCACACTGCTGTTAGGCTGTAATCTCATGGCACAATCATTCTATGTAGGTACTTATAACATTCGTTATAACACCCCAGATGATATTGCTGAAGGCAACGCTTGGAAGCAACGATGCCCTCATCTCTGCGACTTCATCAACTTTGAACAGCCTGTTATCTTCGGCGCGCAAGAGGTGTTGGTCGACCAACTCCATGACTTACAAAAAGGATTAGACCATTACAGCACGTTAGGAGTAGGCAGAGAAGATGGTAAAGAGGCAGGAGAATATGCGGCAATCTTCTTTAAGAGCGATGCACTTAAATGCTTGGATAGCGGTTATTTCTGGCTTTCTGAGACGCCAAATAAGCCATCTCTCGGCTGGGATGCGGCATGTATCCGCATCTGTACATGGGGAAAGTTTGAAGATAAGGCTTCAAAGAAGACGTTCTTCTTCTTTAATACCCACATGGATCACGTTGGAACGAAGGCAAGAAGAGAGAGTGCACACCTCATTCTCAATCAAATCAAAGCCATAGCCAAAAACAATCATGTCATCTTTACAGGCGACTTTAACGTTGATCAGACGGATGAAATCTATAAAATCTTTTCAGATTCGGGCTTCTTACGCGACTGTTATGCCAATGCCAAGCAACGAATGGCGCCCATAGGAACATGGAACGACTACATGCAAGACTATCGGGATATGGCTCGTATCGACCATATCTTTGTCTCAAATGACTTTAACATCGAGCACTATGGCATCTTTACAAACAGCTATTGGCTTGGAAAAACACGCCGAAACATCTCTGATCACTACCCCGTTATGGTGAAATTGCAGATGAAATAAAGGGATATAAAGCCGAGACACCAGCATCTTTCAGCCTCACCCCCAGCCCCTCCCCGAAGAGGGAGGGGAGTAGTTAGCTATGGAAATGGAGGAAGTTGTTTGAGAGTTAATTGTGGGTGGTGATGTCGTTGATTATGAAGCGTAAAATGATTTGATGCAAATCATCGCGTAATATGTCGCGTTTTACACAACAAAATGACGCGGATTATCGCATGAAATGACACAAATTGTGACATAATATATTTAATGTCGAA
The DNA here is from genome assembly GCF_000477535.1 of Segatella salivae F0493. Lineage (NCBI taxonomy): Bacteria > Pseudomonadati > Bacteroidota > Bacteroidia > Bacteroidales > Prevotellaceae > Segatella > Segatella salivae. Next base: position 167,126 of record NZ_AWGW01000025.1, on the reverse strand, counting down.
TTATGCCACGATACATATTGTTTCACAAATTATTTGAATCAACGTCGTTGATAATGGTTATTTCCGTGTGACAGGTCATTAAATCATGTTGAAAAACGAAAGAAATCGTATCAAAAAATGCATGTTTCAACGCCGGAGGTGTTGCGTTTTTGATAGCCCAGGGTTGCCAAACGATAGTGCAGGCTACCCTGGGTTAGGGTATGTTGTGTGGGGAACAACGCCGTAGGTGTTGCGCTTTTTTTGATTAATTCGCCATAAAAGAGTTCATTATAAGCGTGTCTTTATAGAAAAAGCTCAACACCTATGGCGTTGAATCTCCTTGCGAACGCTCACCCGGGGTAGGCTCGTTCCTCGCCAACCTCGGGCTATCAAAAGAACAACTCGTACCGAGTTGCACCATGCGGGCATTGCAATTGCCAAATACATTCATGGGAATACCGGCATAAAACCTATGGCGTTGCGCCATGAGCAAATTTATATTGCCAAACACGTTCATTGGAATACCAGCATGACACCTATGGCGTTGCGTCGTTACAACATTTATAATGGTGGATATATCCATTGAAATATTAGTGCATTTTGGCGTTTATTTATTCGTATGTTGGCATTAATTGTATTATAAAATAAACGTTTCAACGCCATAGGTGTTGCGCTTTTGATAGCCCAGGGTTGCCAAACGATAGTGCAGGCTACCCTGGGTTAATGTATGTTGTGTGGGGAACAACGCCGTAGGTGTTGCGCTTTTTCGGCGCAATTTGCCATAAATTTTGGCATAAAAAAACGACAATCATGATATAAAAAGAACGTATCAACACCATCGGTGTTACGCTTTCTAAGCGTAATCCACCATGAATCCCCTCACTATAACCATGTTTTCTCAAAAAAAGCTCAACACCTATGGCGTTGAATCTCCTTGTGAACGTTTACCCGGGGTAGGCTCGTTCCTCGCCAACCCCGGGCTACCAAAAACACAACTCGTACCGAGTTGCATGGTGAAACAATTATGAGGGTGGCGTTGTTAATAATTAAAGTTAAAATGGTTTATGGCATGTCATCGTGTAAAACACGGCAAAACACACGGTCATTTGACGCATTTTACCGCGTAAAATGACGCAAATCATTGGGTAAAATGACGCAGATTGTGGCGTTGTTTGACGCATTTCACAGCGCCATGAATATGAAATTATGGCGTGGATGGATAGGAAGCGGCTAATCGTCTGACGGACAATAATTTGTGAGAGGATAAAAAATAGAAAGTAGGGGAAGTGATTGTCCGATGGTTTTCAATTCGTTTCGTCATGCAACTTGATATGTAAATATTCACGATAGGCTTCAACACATACTCTACTTGCAAACAGATGATTTCACCTTTTAAGTCTGTCAAGAAAGCGAAAAAAGACTTTATCTCATGAAAAAGAATTGGTTTTGAAGAACAATTGAAAAAATTTTATTATATTTGCACAATATACTTAGATTGAAAAATGATATGAGAAGAATATTATCTACAGGCATTTTGCTACTGATGGTCATTGTAGCGAGTGCGCAGATTCAGTCTCCCGTGAAGTTCACCGCACAACTAAAGACGGGCAAAACGGCTGAAGCTGAGATTGTGTTTACAGCGAAAATAGCAGCCGGTTGGCATGTATACTCCACGCGACTTGGGGCAGATGGACCGACATCGGCTACGTATACAGCGACCAAAATGGATGGCGTTGAGCTTGTAGGAAAGCTTCAAGCCCACGGAAATGAAATCTCTGCATACGACAAGAACTTTGAAACGACGCTGCGATATTTTGAACATAGCGTGACTTTTACACAGAAAGTGAGGTTTACAAAGCCTGACTTTGTGCTGAAAGGTTACTTGGAATATGGGGCTTGTAACGACCAAAACTGCATGCCACCAACAAGTGTTGACATTTCAAAATCGGGCAAAAGTCCGGCTGTAGCAGCAGGAAAAGATGCCAAAGCTGAAGCAGAAAAGGGAGCTACTCAAGGAGAAGCTTTGAGTGATATGTCAAAAACTGCAGACCCAGGAAAGGCAGAAGAGATGGGCAATGTGGCCGAATCGCAGGTTAATAGCATTGCACAGATGCAGCAAGATAGTGCGGCTCGTGTAGCTGCTGCAGCCTCTTCGTCGCTCACTAAGGCTGATAAAGCAGCATTGTGGAAGCCTGTTATCAAGGAGATTCAGGCGTTAAACGGAGACAAAGGCGTTGAAAACCAGAGCTGGGCCTATATCTTTATGATGGGCTTTTTGGGCGGATTGCTCGCTTTGTTCACGCCTTGTGTGTGGCCGATTATACCGATGACCGTGAGTTTCTTCCTCAAACGAGCAAAAGACGACCGTCGAAAAGGCATACGAGATGCCATCACTTATGGTATATCTATAGTCGTTATCTATCTCATTTTGGGTTTAGCGGTGACGAAACTCTTTGGTGCTTCGGCGCTGAATGCATGGTCAACAAAGCCCTTCTTCAATGTGTTCTTCTTCTTGATGCTTGTGGTTTTCGCCCTCAGTTTCTTCGGATGGTTTGAGATTAAGCTACCCGAGAAGTGGGGAAATGCGGTTGATTCGAAGGCATCTTCAACCACAGGACTGCTCTCTATCTTTCTAATGGCGTTCACATTGACGTTGGTTAGCTTCTCATGTACAGGCCCAATCATCGGCTTTTTGCTTGTAGCCTCTACCACATCTGGTTCGATTCTTGGTCCAGCCTTTGGCATGTTTGGCTTTGCAGTGGCTTTAGCTTTGCCGTTTACACTATTTGCCATGTTCCCAAGTTGGCTGAAAAGCGCTCCAAAGTCGGGTTCATGGATGAACACTATCAAGATAGTTCTCGGTTTCATTGAATTGGCTTTCTCTCTTAAATTCCTAAGCGTTGCCGACATGGCATCGCATTGGCACCTGCTAAGTCGTGAGGCTTTCCTGGCTATTTGGATAGTACTCTTCGCCGCACTTGGCCTATATCTCATTGGAAAACTTAAGTTCCAAAGCGATGCAATCGGTGGAGATATTCAAAAACCAATGCCAGTTCCTTGCATCATGTTGGGCCTTTGTTCACTTGCTTTCTCTGTATATTTGGTGCCGGGACTATGGGGTGCGCCCGTCAAGGCAGCCAGTGCGTTCGCTCCTCCAATGGAAACTCAGGACTTTAATCTTAATACTAAGGTGGTAAAGGCACAGTATACAGATTATGAAGCAGGTATGGCGGCGGCGAAAGCCATGCATAAACCCGTGCTAATTGACTTCACAGGATATGGTTGTACGAATTGTCGTAAGATGGAATCTGCCGTTTGGACCGACCCACGCGTTATGGAATTGTTGGAGAAAGACTATGTGCTTATCTCACTTTATGTAGATGATCACACGAAACTTCCTGAAGAAATAAGTGTCAAAGAGAATGGAGAGACACGCATACTCCGTACGATTGCCGACAAGTGGAGCTATCTACAACGCAGTAAGTTCGGTGCAAACACGCAACCATTCTATGTGCCAGTAGACAACGAAGGCAATCCTCTTGTGGGCAGTTATTCATATAATGAGGACATACCTGCATACATAAAGTTCCTGCAAAAGGGTCTTGACGCTTACAAAAAAGAGCAGAAAAACAATTAAATATGCTTGAAAACGAAACGCGTAAAGCTATCCTTGACCTCATCAATCGTGAGGTTGTACCGGCTGTTGGGTGTACAGAGCCAATGTCAGTTGCCTTATGTACGGCGAAGGCTACAGAGCTTTTGGGGTGCAAGCCCACACACATCAAGGTGTTGTTAAGCGCAAACATCCTGAAAAACGCAATGGGAGTGGGGATTCCCGGCACTGGAATGATAGGGTTACCTATCGCTGTTTCACTCGGTAGTTTGATAGGAAAGAGCGCCTATCAGCTTGAAGTTATCAAGGACCTTACACCCGAATCACTCGCAGCCGGCAAGCAGTTTGTGGCCGAAAACCGCATTTGTATTGGGCTGAAAGAGAACAATACAGAGAAACTTTATGTGGAAGTGACAGTAGAAAGTGAAGGACATCAAGCTACAACCATTATCTCGGGAGCACATACCTGCTTTGTCTTTGCATCGAAAGATGATGAAGTCTTGTTTGACAAACGCCACAAAAGTGGAGACGAAAGCGAAGAAAACGACATCCAACTTAACATGAAATTGGTGTGGGATTTCGCTATGACGAGCCCCATAAATGAATTGAGTTTCATCCTAAAGACAAAGGAATATAACCTTCGTGCGGCTCAAGAGAGCCGCAAAGGGAACTATGGTCATTGCCTCGGTAAGACCATGGATCGTCCTCTAAGCCATGGAATCTTCGGCAATAGTATCTTTTCTCACATCATCGCTACAACCGCTTCAGCTTGTGATGCGCGTATGGGTGGGGCGATGATTCCCGTGATGAGTAACTCAGGTTCAGGCAATCAAGGCATCTGTGCAACTAATCCCGTGGCCATATATGCCGAAGAAAACGAGAACACGGAAGAGGAATTGATTCGTGCTTTGACGTTAAGTCACCTCACCGCTATATACATAAAACAAAGTCTTGGCAAGCTAAGTGCGTTATGTGGATGCGTAGTTGCCAGTATAGGTAGTAGCTGTGGAATCACTTATCTCATGGGAGGCACCTACCAAGATGTATGCCATGCCGTGAAGAATATGATTGCAAATCTTACTGGAATGATATGCGATGGAGCGAAACCAAGCTGTTCTTTGAAGATATGTTCAGGCGTAAGTACGGCTCTTTTGAGTGCTCTCTTAGCACGAGAAGGCCGACATGTCACCGCCGCTGAAGGCATTATTGACGAATGTGTGGACCGAAGCATCCATAATTTAACCAGTATTGGCAAGGAAGCTATGTGCACAACAGACGATATGGTGCTTCGAATCATGACGAGTAAGCAAGGCTGTTAGGTGGTAAAGGCAAAGCACATATAGTGCGATATCATACCAAACATTCAATCATAAAGAAGGGATTTGATCATGGGAAAGTGCAAATTAATAGCTTGAAAGTGGCATTCTTTTTCCAAATTATTGTACCTTTGCATAAGAGATAGCTGCACTCGGCATAGTTGAACAAGTTCACTCTGCGCTCATTGGCAATCTCTTTGCATAAGAGATAGCTGCACTCGGCATAGTTGAACAAGTTCACTCTGCACTCATTGGCAATCTCTTTGCACCATGAATAAAAGGTAATGGGGTCTCATAGTTCAATGGATAGAACAAGTCTCTCCTAAAGATTAGATCCGAGTTCGATTCTCGGTGAGACCACTTTCTTGAGCCTTGGCTCTATAAATCAGTTTAATCCAAACAATCATTAATATCATGCTTGGAGCTATTATAGGTGATATTGTTGGTTCACGCTTTGAGTTTTCAAAGCAAACTACATTCGATTTTGAATTATTTACGCCTGATTGTGACTTCACAGATGACACAATTTGTACCGTAGCAGTGGCTGATGCTATCCTCAATAATAAGCCATATCGTGAAACGATTCATGAGTGGTGTCGACGTTATCCAACGCCAAAGGGAGGCTATGGAAGCCTGTTTCAGCGCTGGATTGATAGTGAAAATCCGCAACCATATGGCAGTAGTGGCAATGGATCGGCTATGAGAGTGAGTCCTGTTGGCTGGCTCTTTGACGAATACAAAGACGTACTTCGCGAGGCCGAAGCATGTGCCGCCGTGTCGCATAATCACCCAGATGGCATCAACGGAGCACAGTGTGTAGCGACTTTAATCTATTGGCTTCGCACGTGTCGCATTACAAAAGACGAGATAGAAAGTGCCGTAAAGCGTAACTTCGGCTATCGAATGATGCCGTTAAAAGACATCTATAAGATTGGAAGTGAAAACCACTTTGACGGTCTTTGCAATGAAACGGTGCCCTATGCCATACGTTGTTTCCTCGAAAGTAATAGCTTTGAAGACGCTATTCGCTATGCCGTTGCCGTGGGAGGAGATACAGATACCAAGGCAAATATATGTGGATCCATCGCGGAATCTTACTATGAAATACCAGAAGAAATGATAGAAAAGGCCTACTCGTATCTACCGGATGACATGCTGGATGTCATCACACAGTTTTATGATAGAATACAAAGTGAACTCTAAAATCATAGCTTTCGCGCATCAACTCATCTCTTCAATGCCCTCGTTTGACGTTAAACAGGAGATGAAACACATAATTTTATGAACTTGAATATTAATTTTTACTCAACAAACATGATAAGAAAAAGTATTATTTTGCTCCTTGTGAGCCTTTTTATGCCATGGGTTGGTCATGGAAAGAATATGATTTCAACCGCAAAGAAGGCTGAAACCCCACAGCAACAACAGCATTACATGACAGCCAAACAATGGGAAAAGGTGCATGCAGCCTATGCCCTTAAAACCTATCAACCTAAAGATTGTTGGAACTTTATTACCGATTATTCGCCTAACGATAAAGCAAACGAGGCGACAACACGCTTATTTCAAAACATGAAGATTCAGCTTTCAGGCGATAGTTTGCTTTTCCTGAATGGACGAAAGTTTAGGGTGAAGCGTGCAGAATGCAGTCTGCAAACGATGAATAAGCAGTCTTCTTGCTTCAACTTCCTGTATAAGTATCTCACCTATCGAGGCCTTCAATTTTCTAAAACGATGCCTGTGTTGCAATTAAAGGCCTCAAAGCACGACCTTTATAGCGACAAACTGCAATATGTTTACACGGGAGATTATCTCACACTCTACCACAAAGGGTCGATTGCTATCTATAAATATATTCGGCAAAAAGACCAGGGAAAGCCCGATGCTAAGGCTAAATTGGTCTATACAATGGCCGACATGTATAAGGATTTTGAAAAAGAAGGCAGTAGCGAACGTGCCAAAACATACCACATTCGCCAATGGAAAGAGCCTCTGAAAATGGCATCTTTCGACCGAATTGAAGACATGCCAGTCGATGGCGGCTTCTTCTTTGAGAAGTTACCCGGCTTTAACAGCTTCCCCATCTTTGCTTGTTACAACTATAATGAGGATGATGAGTTCTTGATTTATGCCATGAAACGTGGTGTGATAGATTATGACAATTGTCTTCAAGTCGACGCTTTCTGTTCGTATAATGACACAAAAGAAGACTTCGCTATCTTCTCTGATGGCACTATTTACATTAAAACAACTGAAGGAAAGAAAGCTAAAATCCTCGTTTATCGCCTCAACAAACAGGGAGATTTCTATATGTTGAAGTAGTGAATGAGGGCTTATGAAACCATGATAAGCCTGTAAACGTAAGCCATATAGTATAAAACAAAGCCTAAAATAAACTTATGATAGCTTATAAAATGATGGGATTGATTTCACTTTCAGTGCTATTCCTAAGCGCCACCTGTATGGACTTAGGGCAAAATACGACTGCACCAAGCACACCAAAGGTGCAGCAACAAACAGCAAAACCTCTCTCTTGTGACGAAAAACTCATGCAGTTGGTGCGCTCATGTCCCAATTTCAACACGCCTTTCAACAAGAAAACGATGCATGCCGAGATAGCCGAAAAGCGACAAAATGGTGTTTATGCCATCCGCTTATATGCCAAAGAACACGGCGCGAACAGCGAAAGCACGCAAGGTTGGCTATTGCTTGACACGAAGAACAGATGCTTAAAGGATATCACTAACGACCCCGACACGCCCACTTTATTGCGATATGACAAGGCAAAATATGAGGACTATGTGACCAACTGCTTAGGAATAAAGTCTACAGCTGCCCAACATGAGCGTGCAGAAAAACTGCTCTCACAGCTTCCAATGCTATCGCTTCCATTAGAATATAGCTATGATTTCATCATGGATATGAACGGAACAGCCACTCCCGACAAGGCGCTTATGCCGTTGTTAAAGACCTATGTCGACGCCGAAACAGACCTTTCAAACTGCCATGTGGCTCAACTGCCTGCGGTAGATGGCTATCGTCTCCTCCTGGTTTGTGGCAATAATGCGGTTGGCGAGGGGCGTTTCTTCTTATGTTCGATAGATAAGCAAGGCAAACTTACAGAGAATTTACTTATTTACTCGGCCCAAACCATCCTGTGGAAAGGTAAAGAAGAGAACAGCTTTCTACATTTCAAGGTCAATAAAGGCGGTCAAATCACGCTCAATAAAACAATCGTTCACAACGGAAAGGAAGTCGTTATCAGTAAGAAGAACATTCAATTCAGACGCGGAATCTTTTATTCTATATCAGATTGAGAATCAGATTGTTACATGAGTAAAGGCAAAAGAGAACGCAAAGTGACACAATAAGCCTCGCCATCTGCGCCATTTCGCCTTGTGATTTGCGTCATTTTAGGCGGTAATTTGCGTCAAATGACCCTGTGTTTTGCCGTATTTTACACAATGAAATGACGCAAATCATTTTACATTTAATTAGCAACAACATCATTGCCCCTAAATAATCCTAAAACTACTCGCTTCATTTCCACGGCTAACTATTTCCCTCTCTCTTCGGAGAACCATAGGTCGCTGTTCGTGAAGTCTGCGAAACGAGGAAAGCAAAGGGCTGGGGGTGAGGCTTTATTTCCCTCTCCCCATTCCACGAAGTAACTGCGGATGAGGCTGAAAATCGCTGGTGTCTCGGCTTTGTTTGCCTTACACCATTTCCCCTTTCACTATCAACCACGCCACCCTCACAATTGTTTCATCTCGCAACTGCGTTGGTATTGCGCCATTATCCCAATGGATGAATTTCGCAATATAAATGCCCTCATGTTGCAACTCGGTACGAGTTGTTCCTTTGATAGCCCGGGGTTGGCGAGGAACGAGCCTACCCCGGGTAAACATTTGCATGGAGATTCAACGCCGTAGGTGTTGAGCTTTTTCTATGAAGGCATTGTTATAATGAAACATTTCATGGCGGATTACGCTTAGAAAGCGTAACACCTATGGCGTTGTTCCCACAAATTATACGCTAACCCAGGGTAGCCTGCGCTATCGTTTGGCAACCCTGGGCTATCAAAAACGCAACACCTACGGCGTTGAAACGTTCATTTCATAATACAATTAACGCTAAAATGCACCAATATTTCAATGGATACATCTACTATGATGAATGCTCTCACCACGCAACTCCGTCGGTGTTATGTCTATCTTCTAATGAGCGTATTTGTCATTATGAATATTTCCAACCCGTGACATCGTATGTATTATGATGATTACTCAATGAATGTGTTTAACATTGTGACTGTTCTCATGGGGCAACTCGGTACGAGTTGTGTTTTTGATAGCCCGGGGTTGGCGAGGGACGAGCCTACCCCAGGTCAACGTTCGCAAGGAGATTCAGCGCCGTAGGTGTTGAGCTTTTTCTATGAAGGCACGCTTATAATGAAACCTTTTATGGCGGATTAATCAAAAAAAGCACAACACCTATGGCGTTGTTCCACGCACAACATACGTTAACCCAGGGTAGCCTACACTATCGTTTGGCAACCCTGGGCTATCAAAAGCGCAACACCTACGGCGTTGAAACGTGCATTTTGTAAAACAATTGATGCCAATATGCGAATAAATAAATGCCCAAATGTACCATTATTTCAATGGATACATCTACCATATGAATGCGCTCACCATGCAACGCCGTAGTTGTTATGTCTATCTTCTAATGAGCGTATTTGTCATTATGAATATTTCCAACCCGCAACATCGTGTGTATAATGATGATTACTCAATGAATGTGTTTAACATTGTGAATGTTCTCATCTCGCAACTCGGTACGAGTTGTGTTTTTGATAGCCCGGGGTTAGCAAGGAACGAGCCTACCCCAGGTAAACGACCGCAAGGAGATTCAACGCCGTAGGTGTTGAGCTTTTTCTGTGAAGGCATGCTACCAATGAAACTTTTTATGGCGGATTAATCCGAAAAAACTCAACACCTACGGCGTTGTTCCCCACAAACCACACACTAACCCAGGGTAGCCTGCACTATCGTTTGGCAACCCTGGGCTATCAAAAGCGCAACACCTACGGCGTTGAAACATGTATTTTCCGATACAATTTCTTTCGTATTACAACATGATTTACGGGCTTGTCACGTGGAAATAAACATTATCAACAACATGGGGTTAAATGATTTGTCAAACGATATGCATCGAGGCATAATTCAATATCCAATACCTTATGCAACAATTTGTACCATTTTATACGATAATTCATGTCATTTCATCGTGTAAAACGCGGCATATTACGCGATGATTTACATTGAATCATTTTACGCTTTATTATCAACCATATCACCATCCACAATCAACCCTCAAATAACCTCCTCCATTTCCATGGCTAATTACTCCCCTCCCTCTTCGGGGAACCATAGGTCGCTGTTCGTGAAGCTTGCGAAACGAGGAAAGCAAAGGGCTGGGGGTGAGGCTGAAAGGCGCTGGTGTCTCGGCTTTGTTTGCCTTACATTATTTTACGCTTTATTATCAACATCATCGTCACTCCTAAATAACCCCCAAACAACTCCCTTCATTTCCATGGCTAATTACTCCCCTCTCTCTTCGGAGAGGGGTTGGGGGAGAGGCTTTATTTCTCCCATTCCATCCCCCCAACAAAAAGGAAAGGTCGGGCATTTTCATGCCCGACCTTTTGTTATATCTATGAAAGAATGGTTTATTCTTGTGGCAACATCACAACGGTAATCTTGCTTCCAGATGCTAAGAAAGCTTTAACGAATGCAGAAACACTTTCAGGCGTCTGTGCCTCGACAAGTTTCTTATAGTCTGTATAAGTATCAATTCCGAGCTTATCATAGTTATGAATTGTGCCATTCCAGAAGCCGTTGGTCTTTACTTTGTCGTCGATTTGCTTCAACATCAAGGTCTTTACCTTTGCCAACATCTCTGGATTGCAAGACGTTGCAAGCTTGTTTGCCTCGTCAGTCATAATCTTTAAGGCAATCTCTCGCTTCTCTGGCTTCATTGGGCAAACACCAATCATCTGGTAAGACTTATAGCCATCATCTGATAAAGAGGCTCCAGAATATGCACCACATGAGTAAGCTGCGCTCGCTTCTTCACGTATTTCTTTCAAATAAATCATTGAAAGCACCTGACCAGCCATATCCATTTGGATGCTCTTTTCAAGTGTAAACGGAAGGTTTTCGTTATGCCATACCATGTAAGCATTGGCCTTTGGTGTCTCCATCTTACGTGTAAAGATGTTCTCAATCTGGCCAGTTACCATCTTACTTTCACGTTTAGAAGCGACATTGTTTGCCTTTGCTGGCAAGGCGCCGAGATACTTACAGATGAGCGGACGGATAGTATTCTCGTCGTAGTTTCCTATGATCATGAACTCCCATCCACGTGCACTTGCGGTGCGTTCTTTAGCCATTTGCAGGATGCGGTCATAGTTAATGTCTTTCAAATCCTTGTAAACCAGCGGGGCAAGTCTTGGATTATGTCCGTAGAGTGTAGCCGTAAGAGAGTCACTAAAGGCTGTTTCGGGAGAGAGATCTCTATTCTTTAATCCTACTTCATATTGCTGAATGAGCGTATTATAGGCATCGTTGTCCTTCTTTATATTAGTGAAATAGAGATAAACCATTTGCAACATGGTTTCTACATCCTTAGGTGTTGCACTACCACTGATGCCCATTTTGCGTTCGCCCATAGTCAGATTAGCGTTTGCAATCTTGCCTGCGAGTGCCTTTTGGAGTTCAGTACTTGAGAAGTTTCCAAGGCCACTGATGCCTATAACGTCATTAAATGTAGTGAAGTTTGCAAAGTCTTTCAAGCCATAGGTGGTTGAACCACTGCCTCCATTGCCATTCAAGAGCACCTGATCTTTCTTGAAGTCGGTCTTCTTTAGAATGACTTTCACGCCATTGGAGAGTTCAAGTGTAGTGTAATCAAACTTCTTGCTCTTGGTTTCTTTTTTGATTTTACCAGCTTGAGGCAATTGTTTGATGAGCGGTTCGTTCTTAACATTGTCAACGTATGCCGTGATTTGTTCTGCACGTGCAGCCTTTATAGCGCCGAGTAACTGTTGTTTTGTTGGATAAACATTACCTTCTTTCTCGTTGTTAAAGTTGATAATGACCATGTTACTGTCGTTACTTGGGATGAGTTCTTTAATCTGTTGGTTCACTGCTTCGAGTGGAATCATCGGCACAAGTTGCTTCATTGTCTGATATGTATAATCGATATCAGGGATTGGTTCGTTGTTTAAGAAGTTGCCAAGATACTGTGAAAAGAAGTGTGAATTGTATCGTTTGTCCTTGTTACTATATTGCTTATCCAAGCCACTTAGATAGCTTTCTTTGAATCGATTGTATTCTGTTGGAGTGAAACCAAACTCCGCTGCGCGGCGCGCTACTATCATTGCAGCCTTCAAAGCGTCTGCCGTTTGGCTAATATCTTTAGGAGAAGCGCTGATGGAAAAAGCGTCTTTAGTCTTAGCAAAGATATAATCTCCATCACCAGCTTGGGCACCTATGAATGGACAATCAGCCTTTTGAGCGGCTTCTGCGTATCGATTGTTCAGCATAGTAGCTACAGCTGCGTTCACAAAACCATAGACAAGATAGTTCACTGTGCCTTTAAGTGAATCGGGGAATACGTCATGTTTGAACATCACTTCAACGCTGGAGCTTTGCTCTTCCTTATCTTTGTCTATAACAACTATAGGCTCTGCGTTGTCTGGAACAGGCTCTTCTATGATAGGAGCTTCGTTATCTGGGTTCTTAATTCCACCGAAAAGTTTCTTTATTTGGGCTTCAACCTTGTCAACATCTACATTACCTATGATGATCAAACCTTGGTGATCAGGATGGTACCACTTATGATAATAGTCGACAAGTTCTTTGCGTTTAAAGTTATCTACGACGCTCATTAGTCCTATAGGATAACGCAAACCATATTTACTTCCAGGGTAAAGAGCGGGTAAGTTACGCTCAAACATTCGACTCGAAGCACTTGTACGGAGACGCCATTCCTCATGAATAACACCACGTTCATTTTCGATTTCCTTCTGATCGAGTGTCAAACCAGTAGACCAGTCGCGTAGAATGATAAGACAAGTATCAATAGCTCCGGGTCTTTGTGTAGGCACATTGTCTATATTATAGACTGTTTGATCAATACTGGTATAGGCATTTAAGTCTGCACCGAATTCTATTCCATTTGCCCGACACCATTCAATGAGGCTGTTACCCTTAAAGTGATCCGAGCCATTAAAAGCCATATGCTCTAAGAAATGGGCTAAACCTCTCTGGCTTTCTTCCTCTTGTATCGAGCCAACCTTTTGCGCAATGTAGAAGTTTGCGCGGTTTTCCGGCCAGTTGTTGTGGCGGATGTAATAGGTAAGTCCATTCGAAAGCTTACCTATTCTGACATCTTTGTCTACTGGAATCGCCATCTGTAGCTGCGCCTGAGCATTGCCAGCGAGCGTTAACAGCACTGCAACCAATAAATTCTTAAGTTTCATTTATAAGTGTTTTTGTTAATAAATAATCGATATGTCAAGTCAACCGACGAGCTGATGTGAATCGTTTTGCCGATTAACTCCATTGTAGAAAATCAGTACAAAGATAGTATAAATAATGTATCGTTGTACAATTTATAAAGATTTTTTTTGATTTTTGTAAGTAAATAAAAATCCTTCATCCCACTTCTCCATTCATATTGAATAAGAAAAGGTGGGATAAAGGATTATATTTTGATTTTGTTTCGTAAAAGAAACTTATTTTTTCATCGCCAGCGCTGCACTGGTTTTCTCTGTATATTGTGGTAAATTGATGGTTGACTTGCCTTTGATATCCTCAACATTACTACCTACAAAGAAGGTGTAAGTGCCTGCATCAGCCAACCATTGATTGTTCGTTTCATCATAACTTGCAAGATCTCTCACCTCAAGCACCATTTGCAGCGTCTGCGATTCGCCGGGCTTCAACACACGTGTCTTGGCAAACGCCTTGAGCTCTTTGGCCGGTTTTTCGAGTCGTCCCTTAGGAGCTGCGACATAAACTTGGGCAACTTCCTTTCCCGCTACACTGCCGGTGTTCTTCACATTGACTGAAACCACGAGCTTGTTTCCATTGCGTTTCACGGTCATTCCATGATATTCGAACGTCGTATAACTAAGTCCATACCCGAAAGGATAAGCCACTTGACGATGGAAAGTGTCGAAGAATCGGTAGCCAATCCAAATGCCTTCTTCGTGCTTTGTGAAGCTTCTTGTAGGAATAGGTGCCCCACCAGAGCCCAGGTTTTCATACGTAAAGAGGTCTATATCCTGTGGAAAGTTCTTCGTAGATGGGTGATCTGTGGCTGCAAGAGGCCAGGTCATAGTGAGTCTTCCAGATGGACATATCTTACCAGTCAATATATCTGCCACGCTGTTTCCACCCTCTTCGCCAGGCTGCCATGCTAAAAGAATGGCGTCTGGATAGGCACTCCAGCTTGTTGTTTCTATCACCGAACCTGAGTTTATGACAACAATCACAGGCTTATTTTCGCCATGATAGGCGGTAGAAACATCCTGAATCATCTTCATTTCCTGTGGGGTGAGGTTAAATTCTCCGTCTATCTTTCGGTCGATTCCCTCTCCTGCCTGACGCGAAATCGTGATGATTGCCATGTCAGACTGCTTTAGTTGTTTCTTCAAAAGCTCGTGAGTGATGTCTATTTCGGGCATCTTTTGGTCGCCCATCAATGGTGCTTCGAACCAACGATAACCCGAACGATCGGCTTCAAACTTAAGTTTTGCATAGTCAATATACTTTTTATAGATCTCCGTTAGGTCGGAAGTAGTTTCGATTCCAACATTCTTCAGCCCCTGAACAAGGTCTATAATATAAGGTGTATGCACGCAACCAGAACCTACTCCGCCTGAAAGGAAGTTATAAGAGCCTGTGCCATAGAGTGACACGCGCGTCGGTTTCTTCGTCTTTCCCCCAAGAGGCAGCACACCATTGTTCTTCAACAACACCATGCCTTCATCTGCAACTTCTCGGCTTACGATAGCGTTCGCCTTGAGATTTGGGTTGTTATCGGCCTTATACCCATTGAAATGAGGAGTCAAAACAATATATTCGAGCATGCGACGCACGCACTTATCCACGTCTTCCATACTCAGTTTACCTTGCTTTACGCCTTCAACAATATCCGTAATCTGCTCTTTACTCCCCGGCTCTAACAAGTCGTTACCAGCCTTTACCTCATTAATTGTGTAGAGACCTGCCTGCTCTCGCTTACCACACCAGTCTGTCATGACGATGCCTTTAAAGCCCCAATCGTCGCGAAGTACTTTGGTTAGGAGGTCATGATTGGCTTGAGCGAAGACCCCATTAATGCGATTATACGATGACATTACAGTCCAAGGATGACTCTCTCTCACGGCAATTTCAAAGCCACGTAGATAGATTTCGCGAGCTGCACGCGGTGAAACAATCTCGTCAACAAACGTTCTGTTCGTCTCTTGTGAGTTCACTGCGAAGTGCTTTATGCTTACTCCTGCACCCTCATTCTGCACACCTTTGACATAGCCCGAAGCGATTTTACCCGTCAAAAGAGGGTCTTCGCTGTAGTATTCAAAGTTTCTTCCGCACAAAGGATTACGGTGAATGTTCATTCCCGGACCAAGAATCACATCACAATTATAGGCTTTTACTTCGCTGCCTATAGCCTTTCCAACCTTAAAAGCGAGTTCCGTGTTCCACGTAGCAGCAATACATGAGCCCACAGGAAAGCCCGTTGCATAGAACGTTTTGTTGGTTTCTGGCCTCGTGGGATTAATGCGAACACCAGCCGGTCCGTCTGTAAGAATGGTCTCAGGAATACCAAGTCGCGGGATAGCTATCGTCGAACCTGCCGCTCCCGGCACTGTATGCGAGGAGTTACCCGCCACAGCTGTGGTCGACCAAAAGTCGTATTCGCCTCCTACAAGTAGTGAGGCTTTCTCTTCAAGTGTCATGGCTTGCAACACCTTCTCAATGTTGTCTTTCGACAACTTCGGTGTTTGTGCCGTTGCTGTAATGCTCATTGTCATTGCTAATGCTAACGTTTTAATTTTCATATTAGGCTGTTATTAGGTTTGTTTCGTTTCATTCAGCGGGGATAATCCAATCTATCCGCAATTTATTTCGTATGACAAAGATATAAAATTCTTATGAAGCAATCCTACAACCAAACGTTAAATTCTATGCCTTCAATAACATATTATGCCATAGAAAATAACAAACCTTACACTTATGCTATTCATGTTATCCTCCATTTCCCCTTTATTAGCGCGCAAGGTGAGGTTATTGATGGATTGCTTGCATAGAAATAAAGCCTCACCCCCAGCCCTTTTGCAGAATAGAGAATGGGAAACAAAGCCTCACCCCCAGCCCCTCTCCGAAGAGAGAGGGGAGTGGTTAGCCATGGAAATGGAGGAATTGGTTATGGGGTTATTTAGGGGTGGTGATGTTGTTGATAATGAAGGGTAAAATGATTTGAGGCAAATCATTGCGTAATTTGCCGCATTTTACACGATGAAATGACGCAGATTATCGCGTGAAATGGTGCAAATTGTTGCACGAGGTATTGGATATTAAATTACGCCCCGATACATATTGTTTCACAAATTATTTGAATCAACGTCGTAGATAATGGTTATTTCCGCGTGACAAGCTATTAAATCAAGTTGTAAGACGAAACAAATCGTATCGAAAAATGCATATTTCAACGCCGTAGGTGTTGCGCTTTTGATAGCCCAGGGTTGCCAAACGATAGTGCAGGCTACCCTGGGTTAACGTATGGTTTGCGGGGAACAACGCCGTAGGTGTTACGCTTTCTAAGCGTAATCCACCATGAAATGTTTCATTATAACAATGCCTTCATAGAAAAAGCTCAACACCTACGGCGTTGAATCTCCTTGCGAACGCTCACCCGGGGTAGGCTCGTTCCTCGCTAACCCCGGGCTATCAAAAACACAACTCGTACCGAGTTGCGAGATGAGAACATTCACAATGTTAAACACATTCATCGAGTAAGCATCATAATACATACGATGTTGCGGGTTGGAAATATTCATAATGACAAATACGCTCATTAGAAGATAGACATAACACCTACGGCGTTGCATGATGAGCGCACTCATCATAGTGGATATATCCATTGAAATATTGGCATATTTTGCTCTTTATTATTCGTATGTTGGCGTTAATTGTATTATGAAATGCACGTTTCAACGCCGTAGGTGTTGCGCCTTTGATAGCCCAGGGTTGCCAAACCATAGTGCAGGCTACCCTGCGTTAACGTATGTTGTGCGGGGAACAACGCCGTAGGTGTTGCGCTTTCTTTCACTATTCAGCCGTTAAATTCGTTGTTATATTTATGTTTCTTGCTAATAACCATTTGAAAAATACTTTGTTTTTCTATTAATTTACTATGGTTTGAAAGCATGTTTTAGGCTCAAATGGAGAGGAGATGAGAGGCTGAATGCTTAGCACATAGAAATTGTTATCACTAAAAGGATGAGCCAAAAGAGTAGGCCAATGACCGCATTGAGAGCCCGATTGCTAAAATATTCGGGGTTACGTGGGAAGACATCTGTATCTATAACTTTGATATCTTCAGCGGAAACCATGTCTTGAATGGCCTCTTCGTGGGAACATCCTTCAGCTTTCAGCATTTCAAGAATATGCTGTTGATGCGCATTTAAGTGTGTAAAGGCCTTGCGATTGCGTTCATCTTGTTGATTTTTCCATGTGATAAAAGCCTCTCTGTAAGGCCTGTTCGCATGGTCGAGCAATGGGGCATTGACCATGAATGCATGATAGCTATACGGCTCATTCAATAGGAATCGGTGGATGAAATAGCGCCATGTGGCTCCTGTATGAATAGTAATCAGGCGGATGAAAAGCCAAAAGATGGATGAAAGAAACGTTGAAATCATTTGTAGAAGAATGGATATCGATGAATGGAATGGCTTAGATGAAGTCGTTTCCCTTCTTGATTTGCACTTCGGCAACATACTTTCGGATGAGTGCCGAAGAGTCTTCTTTCTTGCAAATGAGCAATACATTTCCCTCTTCTGCAACGATATAACCATCCAATCCACTGACAACAGCAAATCGATCTTTGGGGACTTTGATAATGTTATTATGCGAATTTTCTAAGTGAACGTCGGAGTTGATGACCACGTTATCGTCATCTGCCTTCTGCATGGCTTCGTAAATGCCGTGCCAAGTGCCCATATCGGCCCAGCCAAAATCACATTTTTTCAGGTAAACATGGTCCGACTTTTCGAGTATACTGTAATCAATTGAGACGTTAGGATAGGAGGGAAAGTTCTCTTTCATATAGGCGTCTTCGGCAGAAATGGTCCATTCGGGGTTATCTTTATCAAAGTTTCGCAGCACAGCCGGTAGGTGTTGACAAAGACTTTCCTTTAAGAATTTGACGTTAGAAAGGAAGATTCCCGTGTTCCAATACCATTCCCCACTCTCCATTAACATATGAGCAAACTCGCGTTCTGGCTTTTCTATAAACGATTTTACATTGAAAATATCGTCTTGTCCGCTGTGTTCACCAATTTGAACGTAGCCATATCCTGGTTCGGGTCGTGAGGGTTTAACGCCCATAGTCAATAAACAGTCGTTGTCACGAACAAAAGACAAGGCCTCCAAGAGGTCGTTTTTAAACACTTCTTCGTTAAGAACGGTCTGGTCAGATGGTGCAACAACCAAGCAAGCTTTAGGGTTAATGTGAGCAATTCTGTGGTTGGCCCATGCCACACTTGGTGCTGTATTGCGATAGATTGGCTCTGCCATGATGTGGTCATCAGATACATGTGGCAATTGCTGATGAACCAAATCAAGATAGGTTTCGTTGGTGTTGATGAAGATATTTGCTTGAGGAAGTATCTTTGAAAAGCGGTCGTAAGCTTGTTGAAGCTGTGTACGTCCCACGCCAAAAAAATCAATGAATTGTTTCGGAAGGTGCTCTCTACTGCATGGCCAGAGTCTACGTCCTTTACCACCTGCAAGAATAACACAGTAGAAGTCGGTTAAGGTATTGTGCATTGTCAGTTTCTTTATCTCCTACGAAGATATGAAATTAAAACAGAACGACAAAGCCTTTTTACTTTTTTATGGATTCCTTACACAAAAAGAACACTTTTATAACCAAAATATTTGGTAGTTTCGAAATTATATGTACCTTTGCATCGTCTTATAAAATGGCCATGCCCAGATGGCGGAATCGGTAGACGCGCTGGTCTCAAACACCAGTGGAGCAATCCATCCCGGTTCGATCCCGGGTCTGGGTACCACAAATCCCTTGTAAGTCTTTGATTTATAAGGGATTTTTCTTTTTCAGCATGTACTAAAAGTGTACTATATAACAATATAATGAGAAAGGTATACTTTTATAGTTTCTCGCCACTCAGATTTATATTTAATTAACGACAACTCTTCCCTTTTATTCTGTTTATTTCCCTTTCTTGGCTTTTTCTCCAACGAATGCCCTATCTTTGTAAACAATACCTATCTTAGAAAATTGTAAAAATGGAAAATGACAATCTAAAGATACAGCTTGACAGTATTCAACGAATATTAAGCTATTGCATTACTCAGACCAACGATGTGCTCATTGGAAATATTCTGAGGAAGAAAGGTTGCATCAACAATATACAGTTCAAAGAGATTTTGCAAAAAGAATATATCCGAATAACCGATGAACTATCTTCCATTTATCTGAATCATCCTGCTCTTGCATGTGTAGAGGAATATTACAACGATGATGACTTTTTGTGGGAAAGTACTTTCTTTGAATCACTGACCAAAGAACAAAAACAGAAATATATCTCCTTCTCCGTATCTTCATTTGAATATGCGAAATACATTGAGACACACACCTTATATAATGATGTCCTGCCGATGTTCTCGTATCTTGTTGATGCAATTCTATATGAACGATACGCAAAATATCTCATGGCAGAAATAGAACGAATTGAATTGACAGAGGTACAAACCGATCGGTCTCGCTCTTCTGTCTTGGTAAACGATGAACCATGTGAGCAGAAAAAGAAACCTGTCATCGTTGGTAAAGGAACAAATCTATTTCAATCTGATTTTACAGACGAGCAAATTGAGATTCTTACCGCTTGCATCAACGAAATTCAATTATTTACAACTTGCATATCTTCCAAGATACTCAAAGACTTCTTTGCTTGTAAGCTAAAAGGTGTTCTAAAATCAAATAACAACCGCCAGTTGGCATATCTCATGCAAAGCCTTAATCTTCGAAGGTTCATTACTGATGAATGGCAATCTGCGATTGCTCGTAATGAACTTGTCTTGGGGAAAACAAAAGATACACCACTGACACGCACCGACCTTTCCACCGCAACAGACCAAATCAATATGAAGCAACCGAAAGGATGGGAAACCATTGATAACTACATCAAACAACTGAAAAAAGGTTGAGCATAGGTTGATACCTCAAACATTGCTCAACGTCATTTACTTTTATCGTTTCTAATTTTGCCCTCGTTAACAAATAATTAACGAAGGTGCACCTTCATATTGTTTAATTTAAAATGTTTTCAATATGAGCAAGACATTAGAAACTCGAGTTGAAGAACTCGAACAAATGGTTTTCATGAATAAGAATGTGTTGAGCTTCGAAGAAGCCAGCAGGTTCTTAAACCTCTCTAAGAGTTATCTCTACAAACTCACATCAGGCAATCTGATACCGCATTACAAGCCACAGGGAAAGATGCTTTACTTTGAGAAAGCTGAGCTTGAGGCGTGGCTACGGCAGAATCCAATCAAAACTTCGGCACAAATAGCCCAAGAAGCCCAGCGATACATTATGGGTAATAAACCATTAATGCAGAAGTAAGGTTATGGAGAACGAGAAATTCATTCGAGTTGGCACAACCTTGTACAAGATTGTGAACCAACCTCGGCTTAATGGTGGTTTTGTCAAGAAGCGTATCGTATGGAACAATGAAACGCTACGACAGGACTATGGCAAGGATTTTATTGCCACCGTACCCAAGTATGACGGTTTCTGCACCGTACCAAGTCATGTGAACTATCAACCTATCGTTGATAAGTTCCTTAATCTCTATGAGCCGATAGACCATCAGCCTGTCGAGGGAGCTTTCCCTCATGTGGACTCATTGATACGCCACATCTTCGGGGAACAGTATGAAATGGGCATGGACTATCTGGAACTACTCTACCTTGACCCTGTTCAGAAACTACCCATCCTACTGATGGTATCTGAAGAGCGCAATACAGGCAAGAGTACGTTCCTAAACTTTCTCAAAGCCGTTTTCCAGAACAACGTAACCTTCAACACCAACGAGGACTTCCGTAGTCAGTTCAATGCAGATTGGGCAGGTAAACTGCTTATCGTTGTGGACGAAGTATTGCTCAACCGCAGAGAAGACAGTGAACGATTGAAGAATCTCAGCACAACGCTTTCTTACAAGGTGGAAGCCAAGGGAAAAGACCGAGACGAAATCTCCTTCTTTGCCAAGTTCGTGCTGTGTTCCAATAACGAGTTGCTCCCTGTCATTATAGACGTGGGAGAAACCCGATATTGGGTTAGGAAGATAGAACGCCTTAAAAGCGATGATACCGACTTTCTGCAAAAGCTGAAAGCCGAAATTCCAGCCTTTCTCTATTTCCTGCAGCACCGCCCCTTATCTACCCAAAAGGAAAGTCGCATGTGGTTTGCGCCTCAACTGACCTTTACGCCAGCTCTGCAGCGCATCATCCGCAGCAATCGCAACAAGTTGGAGCTTGAGTTGGCTGAACTCTGTCTTGACATCATGGAAATGAACAATGTAGAGGAATTGTCCTTCTGCATCAATGACATGATGCCGCTCATGAGTAATACGCAGTGCAAATACGACAAGGGACAGATTAGGAGAATCGTACAGGATATTTGGAAACTGACTCCAGCGTCCAATACGCTGACTTACACTACCTATCAACTCAGCTACAATACTCCGCAGTATTATTCTCCCATCCGAAGGACAGGACGGTTTTATACAATCACCAAGGAGCAGCTCAAGAGTTTATAAACAATTTTATATCCATTATTTTGATGAAATGATGAATAAGCTATATAAAGTATTCAGTACAAGTCATTTGTGTTCTCATCTTTTACTCATCGTTAATATACTACTGATGAAAAAAGAAAAGGAAGGTATTTTTCTTTTTGTCAGCGATTCCATTTTGAAAAGTAGTATGATGAGGGCATGATGAGTTTTCAACTCTCTGATAACCATATAGATAAAAGCAATTTCATCAGTTCATCAAATTTATTATCAATTTAAATTTTACATAATCATGAATACTGAAAAAATAAAACAGATAAAGTTGCAGGACTTTCTTGCAGCAATGGGCTGTAAGCCTGTAAAACAGTATGGTGTCAACCTCATGTACCTCTCTCCACTCAGAACGGAAAAGCACGCATCGTTTAAGGTAAACACCGAACTCAATCTATGGTACGACTTCGGCATTGGCAAAGGTGGCAACATCATCGACCTTGCAGCGTTGCTCTACAACTTTTCGGACGTGTCGTATCTTATTCATCAGATAGAACGCAATGCGCCAAGCTGTGCGTCGGTCTGTCAGCCCATAGTCAAGTCGACTACACCACAGAACTCCTTTGAGCATCTACAAGTACTTCCTCTCACGCATCCTGCCCTTATCCAATATCTTGAGAAAAGATGCATCAACATAGAAATGGCCAAAACGGTGTGCAAGGAAATGCACTTTGATATTAGAGGTAAACATTACTTTGCTATTGGTTTGCCCAATATCTCTGGTGGGTATGAATTGCGCAATCCATTCTTCAAGGGATGCATGACGCCAAAAGATATCAGTCATTTCTGTATGGGAGAGCAGAAGAATGTATGTTTTCTTTTCGAGGGGTTTATGGACTTCCTATCATTCCTTACGATTCGAAGAAGGGAGAACAACGGACTGATACGCCAGGACTATATGGTGCTCAATTCTGTGGCGAATGTCCGTAAGTCATTAGAGCGTTTGTCGCACTATGACAAAGTACAATGCTTCTTGGATAATGATGATGCAGGACGGAAGGCATACCAAGAGTTGCTCACGGAACTAAAAATACCCGTCATTGACTCTTCAGGTCTATACGCTGACTGCAAGGATCTCAACGAGTTCCTTTGCCGTCAGGACAGTCTCCTGCAGAAGCCTGTTAGGGAACAACGAAGAGGGCTCAAGCCTTGAGACTTTCGTTCCTCTTGCCTACGGAGTTTTTATGGCAATAAAATGCCATAGCTCATTAGGGAATTTTTCGAGCTGCAATACAAGTAATGCTAAAAATTCCCAATGAGCCAAGGGCGTTACACCCCTCTGGACTCCCTGTTTCAAAAATCGGTACTTACATCATCTTGTCAAGTGGATGATGCAAGTACCTCTACAATGAACTAAAAGTTTTCATGATATGGCAAATTTTGTAGTTCTCCATCTGGAGAAAGCAAAGGGGGCAGATACCAAGATGTCTGCCCATATTGAACGCACTTTCATTGCAGGCAACGTGGATGAAAGTCGCATACACCTCGACCGAGAAATGATTGCTTTTCCCGAAGGTGTGAAATCACGATCGGCAGCTATTGAGCATCGAATAGAGAATGCGCACCTCAAGCGCAAAGTGGGAAAGAACCAAGTGCATGCCATCCGCGTGATGCTTTCAGCAAGTCCCGAAGCAATGGAAAGGATACAGCACGAAGGAAGGCTTGACGATTGGTGTGAGCAGTCGGTGAAGTGGATGCAGGATACCTTTGGGATAGAGAATCTGGTCTCTGCTGTTCTACACATGGACGAACAGACTCCTCATATCCATGCAACGGTAGTTCCTATCGTCACCGCTGCACGCAGAAAGAAGAAATCAGAGGACAGCGTGAAGAAGCACTATCGCAAGAAAGCCGAAGGCTCCCGTCTGTGTGCCGATGATGTAATGACACAGGCAAAACTCAAGAACTATCAATCATCGTATGCCGAGGCGATGCAGTCCTTTGGTTTGGAACGTGGTATTGACGGGTCGGAAGCAAGACATATCTCTACTCGTGAGTATTATACCGAGCAATACCGCAAGGCAGAGAATCTCAAGGAGGATATTGTACTTTTGGCAGAGCAGAAGGAGCAAGCAGCAGAAGACCTTTCAAAGGCGAAGTCTGAACTCAAACAAGCTACGTTGAAGAAAGACATCAGCAATGCAGGTTCCCATGTAGCCCGAGCCATTGGTTCTCTTTTCACAAGCAAAGACCAACAGGTAATAGCGGACCTTAACAAACAGCTCTTCGAGAAAAACGCAGTAATCACTACGCTTAAGAATACCATCCGTGAACGTGAAGCTGTGATTGAAACGGAGAGAGAAAACGTGGAATCAGCAGAAAAGGATTTGGAGCAGTTCAAGCGGGATATTGAGAAATGGTATCCTGATACTTGTATGAATGTGGCTTTTGCCAATAGGTGTTCACATACTTATCGGATCAGCGATGAGATCGTCAGACAGTTATTGAATGACAAAAGAGTGGTATGTTCAGGTAAGTTCACGCCAATGGGTGAGAAAGTCCCGTTTGAGTTCGATTCTGCCATATTCTCTTCCCGAAAGGTGAAGCAAGGCTACCGTGAGTTGTTTATCAATGACGTATCCATCGATGATATGATACGGAACAGGCGTAATCAATGGTATCTTGACAGGAAACAGAGAGAAGCCCTTGAACGAGCGCAGAGGACTTCGAGAGGAAGGAGAATGTAAAATATTAGAACGTACAAGCCCAGCCAATCATAAATTTGGTTGGGCTTGTTATATTGTCTATTCTATAATTTCCCAAAATCCGCCATTATCTGGTCCAACACGACGGAGGTACTTATTACGCATATATTCGATATTACGCATGATAGAGGTGGCACTGATTCCTACGGCAGCAGCAAGTTCTATCTTGGTAATATAAGGATTTTCAGCCATTAATTGCAAGATGGTAATACGATTTGACGTTAATTTATCACCATTTTCTAATGCCTTTTCTACTACTTTTTCTATTATTTCTTTTCGCCTATCAGTCACCTTAGTTTGCATATCAGACACCCTGTCAGATACCTTTGACTGGCTATCAGTCACCTTTTCAGATACCTTTAAGTGGTTATCAGTAACGTTATCCTCATTCCCTTTCACAGATTTCTCTTGTACTGACTTAACCTTTGGTACTGTAATTTTCAAAATAAAATCATCAAGATGAAGGGATAAATGTGGTGTACCATTAGCTTCCAATTCCCTGCACACACGATCTACCCCTTCGCCAAACTCCTTTACAAAGTCGTATGCTTTTAAGAATTGAGCAATTTTAGGATTCCGTGAAAAATGGGTATGACGAATATTAGAAGGCTTGACTGTTCCGGGTAATCTACCGGGCGACTCGAATACAAGACGATCGTCAAGCATCTTTATTTGGATTTCCGTACCCTTAATATTGTAGGCGCGGTGACAGCAAGCGTTGACAACCATTTCTTGAATAACAAACTTTGGATAATCTCTGTTGGTTACAAACTGCCCATGCTGTCCTAGGAAAGTGTGTTCCTCCACTTGGGTTTCAAGATAAGCTATCGTGGCCTTCACCTGATCAAGTATGGTTCCTTCAAAGGTTACGTCCTTAATCACGTTCATTTCTGCACCCACTCTCTCTTCTGTACCTTTATAACGGATAAAGCGAGTACGCCCACGAGGAAAGAATTTTTGAGGATATTTACCAAACAACAGAATACAAGCTACACTAACCTGCTCCTCTCCCTTTGCATTGGTAGTTATGAAGTTATTATTCTCATGTAGATATTGCTTGGCAGACTTGGCATAACCAATCAATTCTGTATATCTTTCGACAGCGGTCATATCAATATCATCTACCGTAGCACCATACACAGCCGTATCCTCATAGTAGCGCTCTCCCTTATCGTACATCAATTGTATGCGTTCTTCAAAAGACAATTTTCTACTTTTATCGCCAACACGCATATAGGCTTCGTCTGCCTGATTAGCATGTAGTTCAGAACTTGCAGGAATATGCATCAATAAAATATGATTTTCGTTTCCATCTTTATCCGTGCATGGTAACAAGTCGCTGGTAATAGACACAGAAGGATTACAGAAATCCAAAGGAACACGAAGCAACTCATTCAACTTTTCCGCATGCTGGTCAACTCCTTCTGTCTTCCTTGTCTTGTCAGACACACCGATAGCAATAGCACCACCGTCAGCATTAGCAAACGCCACAATGGTAATAGCCAATGCTTTCGGATCAACTTGAATGCTTTTGCAATCAAAAGTCTGGTCTTCCTTGCGAGTTGTTATTTCTTGTATGGTCATATTATTCGATTGTTAGATGCTTTAAGAAATAATTTTAGTAGATTATACTAAACGAGAAATGAGATTTTGATAAAGATCTATTATATATCATTATATTATGGTACTTTTACAGATTCTCTACAGTTCTAAGTTATTTAATTTCATATATTTAAATTTTTGTACTTCCGTCTTATCCTGCATTATATTTAACAAAATTTCATCTCTATTTATCTTTGTTTCTCCACACATATCTTTCCTTGCCAATAACATAACATCCAAGAAACTATCAACTTGTTTATAGATATTCTCTTCAGTAAGAGAACTTAAATAACTATTTAATGCAAAAACAACCTCGTCTGTCCCATACATAATCAACTCCTTTTTTGCTTCAAGAAGTCTATTACGCATTTCTCTATTATTAACAGTCTTGTTATCCTTCGCATTTTTAAACATATCATAAAAGAAATCATAAAGTTTCTCATAAGCAGAGTATCTTTTTTCAGATAATTGCCCCTCCATGATTTTTATTCTTTCTGTTTTACGATGAAGTAAAGCACCTAAGTAGGCACACAGCAAAGTAACTACTATACTTATAAAACCTAATATAACATTCACGTCCATTCCGATAGTTTTATATTACTCTAATTGTTTTCTATACACAGAATCTAAAGTGTTTCCATCTTTATCTTTCCAAACAAGCCAACCATTATTACTACTCCCTATACAGAAATCAGCAGCAGTACTCGGGCTATTAAAAGTTGTATCTGAACTCAATTCTAATTTCCCTTTAGAAGAGTGCGTATATTCGCTCAACATCTTTTCACGTTTATTTTTCCATTTAAAGGAAGGAGAAGAAGAACTCACTATCGTGCTTCCTTTCAGCACAGTAAAGCCTTTACTATGATAAAAACCTTTTGCATCACAACCACGTCCCTTTGTAAAGAAAAGATGTTCTTCTTTTGGTTTGGCAATATCAAATATACCACAACCAATGAAAGATGTGAGAAATTTTACATCCTCGAAAAATTCGTCCATATCATCCTTACGATATTCCGGAAGATTAGGTGCTTTAGACGTTTGCTTATTTTCATTTAATACGAAAGAATTTGAAACTTTCGCTTCCGCTATCGCTTTATGCTCTAAGTATTGCACATCGGCTTTAGTCATTGCTGCATCTTTAGAAATAAAAAGCAAGGCTTTTTGCCAAAAAGCTTTTTTGCTCTCATGGTCTCTCACTCGTTCACGAAAGTTTTCAGTCTCTCCAATATATGCTTTCGGTTTCGTCTCTTCGTCTTCACCCAATAGAATGTAAAAAGCTGGTGTCTGTAACTCGTATCGCTCATTCAAGATTGAAAGATGTGAGCGAGGAATTACATACATTTGACAAATCTTATTACTGATAAAAACATACTGTGTTCCTTTCGGATCAGCATCTAATAAATATGTTGTTACAGTTTTTCCCATAGAAATAATTAAAAAAATAATTTGTTAAGCAAAAATATTACTTTCTAATTCCGTATATATTTTAGTATCCTGTGTTATCAGAGGGGACATTGTAAATTTTAGAAAAGAAGCAGTGTCATTTCCACATTGAGTAAGTGATAATATACGCTTAAGATCCGTATATATTTGTCCACTTGCTGATTTTATATCATCTTTGGGGTTTCCACGGCTAATACTTCGATCAATCTCTGTCTTTTTAGCAGTTAAACATTCTTCTATTTTATCTCTTTTTCCCTGCACTATACATAATTTAGTTATTATTTCATCATCAAGAAGATAACATTCAATATGGCGCTTGGCTAATACCTTAATACCTCTATCGTGAAGGCTGCTTACTTCTTCTTCACTCTTGTCATCGCGGTCTACTAACTTTATTATATTTGAATGTTCTAGAACACGAGAAATAATCTGCATGCTAATATTGCTTTCATCTTCAATCTCAGAACACGAACCAATAGAAACAAAAGACGTCCCAGGATATTTTGCAGAAAAGATTTTAGTATAGATATCGGCATCAAAATTTTTGCGAGAAGCTCCATTTACAGAACCTTCACAAAACACAACTCTTTCTGGAGCAATTAACTTTGAAAAATCTCCAAATGCTAGTTCTAAAAACTTATTCCAAATAGTAGAGTCTATAGTTGAAGGTTTTATTATCACTGGTACATCAAAATCTATATCCGTGAAATTAAGGAAACATACAGTGTTAGGGTGTTGCTCTTCAATCTTCTTTGCTTCCTTCAGCATACCGATAGAGTGAGTTGTAAGCCAAAGTTGCCCGTTATCAGGAACCAAATTATACATTTCAGCTATTAGCTTGGATTGCAAAGCTGTATGCATATGAGTTTCAGGTTCATCTATGCAATAAATTGTATTATTTAAATAAACAGACTTGATAATCATATCCAAAAGTAAATCAAAGGCTGATTTTTCTCCTGCCGATAGATTTCTATAATGGAAGTTTTCTGACTCCCCCTTTGTGAAATAAAAGCAACCATTTACTAATGGGTCACCTATGCTGGATAGTTTTAAATCATCAAAAACGTGACTTAAAGAAGTCTGTATTTTACCAATTAGCTCTTCCCTTAAATCTTTGACAGATTTATCATTATTTTGATTGTCAAAAAGACTTGATAAAGTACTAGAAATTAATCTTTGATAATTTTCAGATACGACTGTATCCGTTTGCATTAAAGAATTATATTTAGTAACTTCTTTAGGGTCATTTTGCCTTGAAAGACTAGATGTTGTAAAATCTGGTTCATTTCTATGTGCAGTTCTAAAATAAAAACGACCATGGATTTCATTACTACTATTAAGATTTGTGTCATAGGTAGAAAGAGTAACTAAATCTCGAAACCAGCTACTGCCTGCTTCGTTTTTATTTGCGACTTTTATATAATAGTCTTTTTCCCAAAGAGTATTGAACCCATAATATCTATACCAATAGTAAAGACCTTCAAAAACGGAAGTCTTCCCACAGCCGTTAGGACCTACAAGTATAACAAGTTTTGCAGTTTCAGGTAGTTCCGTAATTGTTAAATCTGTAAAACGCTTAAATTTATTTAGTTTTATTTCCTTAATCTTCATATATTCCTAAAAAATTAAAATTTTATAATAAAATGACAACTAACATATAGAGTTAACGTGGATATCCATAGATGTAATAATATTTGGCAGTTCTATTTTATCCACAACAAATCATCAACTCTCACTCCCAATATCTTTGCCAACTGGATGAACATTTCAACATTGGGCTGAGCAACATTTGTAACCCACTTTGATATAACGGCAGGGTCTTTGTCAAGGATTTCTGCCAGTTGTTTATTTGTCATACCTTTTTCGGCAAGTACCACCTTTAGGCGATTGATTTTCTTCCGTTCCATGCTTATGTAACTTGATTACGCTATAAAGTTATTCATTATTTCTTAAAGCACATGCTTTTTCAAGCAAAAAACTGTCTTATTCAATCAAAAAAATGTTTTTCAATTCATTTTTCATCTTAAATGTTCAATTCTGGCAAACTATTGATTGCCTCCGACTTCAACTTATCCACCGCCCGAGTGTATTTCTCGGTATGTTTCAATCCGCTATGCCCCAATAGGCTGGCAACGGTCTTGATGTTGGCACCATTATTCAGAATATTCACAGCAAAACTGTGGCGAGCACAATGCCAACTAATGTGTTTATTGATACCTGCACGCTTTATCCATCGTTTCACAGATTTGCTGCAACTCTCATACGAGGGGAGGTTGAAGATAGAAGAATTTAAATCTTCAGGAGCTTCGCCAATTAAAGAGAGTAAGCCGTCATTGAGAGGAATAATAACACCACTATGTGCAGAATGTCCTTTGGTCTTATTCTGTTCAAACTTCAGTAGGCGATTGGTATAATCTACATTCTTATAGGTAAGGTCTTTTACATCACAGAAGCGCAGACCACAATACAGACAAAGGATAAAGGCTCGCCTGACATTGGGATTTTCATTATCATAATGGCATTGAATCAGTGATTGAATCTCATCCATTGACAACACATCTTTGCGTAAAATCTGCTCATCCACCTTGCACACTACTCCCTTACAAGGGTCTTTCAACATCACTTCGTGATCGATGGCATAACGAACAACTTTCTTGAAACGCTGATAGATACTCTTTGCTCCTTCGCCGACACTTCTCGATTGTAGGTATTCAACAAATTGTTCCATCATATCCTTGGTTATCAAGTCGGGCTTAATGCCAAACTCATAAACTGGATATTGCTCTTTCAGAAAATCTTTAAAACGATTCAAGGCTATCTTTATCATCCGCAAGTCTTTCTTCGTATAACTGTCTATGTAAGCCTGATAATAGTCCAAGAAATTGACATTTCTGTCTTTCTTCAGGCGATAACCAAGCATACTCTCCTTAAACTGTTGTTCCCGCTCTGCACGAATTTTGGCAGCCAATTTAAGTGTTTCCTTGTTCTGTTGTCGTTCCGCTGGAGTACGAGGCTTAGCTATCAAGTACAACTGCAAATTTTCTTTTCGCCTGTTGTGCTTAATATGTACTTTTGGCTTGCCCATCATCTTGCCTGTTTCGTACAAAACGGGCTTGCCGTTTTCGTCTAAAACCGGTGTTTCTTCTCTACCGAGATAATACTCCAGATAAAGACTTATCCGACCATCAGATAGCACATTTTGCTCCAATTTCGGGTTTTCTTTTGCTTTATTTTCTAATTTTGCCATAATTGATAGTTATGTACCTAAATGTGTATCAAACCGAGTAAAATCATTAACTCGTTTATTTTCAGATGTTTTCTTATTTTGCAAAGATACTAAAAAGTTCCGAATGCCAAAGTGTACTAAAAGTGTACTATCTAACTAAAAACAGGTAAAAATGGGCAAAGTAGCCAAATATAAGAAAATTATAAATAGCTGATTATCAATATAATATATTCTTTTCATTTCTCTTGTTTTACCCACTCTGTACCGGGTCTGGGTACAAAGGAAAAGCTGAGCGGATGATTATTCATTGCTTGGCTTTTCCTTTTTTATTGACTTCCTCGTTAAATCAAATTGATTCTTACTTTGTTGAACTTCTATCGTTAAAGTGGGAGAGATATTGAGTTGTTTCAATGTGTTTGGAAGGATGCTCTCTTGGATTTTGTCTGATGAATTGTGAAGAATTGGGATTTATTATCATATGAAGTTGAAGAAGATGAAACTGCTTTCAGAATGAGACTATTAACAGATTGCGCAAAGGAAATACACGGACTACGACATAGACTCAAATCATCCGCAAAGTAGTATATATCACTTTGTGTTGCAAACAGCGTCACTTTACGTGATAAACTGCGTCATTTCATGGCATAAAATACGGCAAATCATCGTGTAACTAATAGCTGAAAATGAAGAAATGTTGAGGTTGATGTAAACTAACTGATAATGAGAGGGAAAAGAAATAGATTTGCATAATACTGCTCTATTTGTAAAGGGCAGAAATATGCAGATTTAGGCAGAGGTTCAGTTACCAGAGTGTTACCTTGTTTTGATGTAGGTAACGATGGTGCAGTATTCGGTAACTGAATTATTTTCGCTCGTGTGGCTGTTGCTTTGGTCGGCAGTTTTCTGCGTATGTGAGGAACGCTTTAATTCGGGTAATTTTACCCACAAATATTAAAGCGTATGAAAACAGAGAAAATGAAGGTGTTGCTCTACCTTAAAAAGAGCGGTCTGGACAAGTCGGGGAGAGCTCCGATTATGGGGCGTATTACCATTGAGCGTTCCATTGCTCAGTTTAGTTGTAAACTCTCCTGCAATCCTGACTTATGGAATTCACGTGAGAGCAGGATGGACGGCAAGAGCCGTGAGGCGGTGGAAATTAACGGCAAGTTGGAGAACCTGTTGCTTTCCATTCAATCTGCCTATCAGTCGTTGATTGCCAAAGGACAGCCATTTGATGCAACCGATGTAAAGGAACTGTTTCAAGGCAGCGTACAGGCAAGATGCAGGCTCATCGAAAGGTTGGATATGCTCATCAAGGAGAAAGAAAGCCATATCGGTATAGACATCAAGGAAGAGTCTATGTCCGCCTATCATTCCACTCGGAAACGATTACAGGAGTTCATTCAGAAGAAATACCATGTTTCGGACTTGGCTTTCTCACTGTTGACAGAAAACTTTATCTACGAATTACAAGCATTTTGTCTTGGCGAACTCGGTCATCAGCAAAGCACATTTTTCAGAGTTGCAGCAGATTTGAAGACTGTCTGCAGGTTGGCTTATCGTGAGGGGTTGGCTGATACGCTTCTGTTTGATAAAGTCCATATAGAACGAGGAGACAAGAAAACACCCAAGGCACTTGACAAAGAGGCATTGGACAAGTTGAAGGCAATCTGCTTTGATGAGTTAGAAGAGGCAATGGAAACAGTTCGTGATGTGTTTCTCTTTGCCTGTTATACCGGTGCAGCCTATTGCGATTTGATGGAGCTAAGCAAGAAGCATCTTGTCCGTGCTGATGCAGGCAGTTTGTGGTTGAAGTTCAACCGGCAGAAGACGGGTGTGCTTTGTCGTATCAAGCTGTTGCCGGAAGCTGTTCGGTTAATAGAGAAGATGCACAGCGATGAAAGGGAAACACTGCTGCCTTTCATCAAATATCCCACTTATCAGTCCTGTCTTAAAGCCTTGCGATTACGGGCAGGTATTTCTTTTCCATTTACATCGCATACTGCAAGACATACCTTTGCCACGCTTATCACCTTGGAGCAGGGCGTTCCTATTGAAACAGTCAGTAAGATGCTTGGACATACGAACGTAAGTATGACCGAACGTTATGCAAAGGTAACACCGCAGAAACTCTTTGAGGAGTTTAACCGTTTCCTTTCTTTCACAGAAGATATGCAGTTGGTGATTTGACCAATTGCTTTCATTCGACATCGTTTTGGATAAAAATATACATACAAAACCATCAAGACAATGAGGAGTACATTCAAGATATTGTTCTATATCAACAGACAGAAGACAAAGTCAGACGGAAGGACTACCATTCTCTGCCGTATTACCATAGATGGGAAGAGTTCCGCTATAACCACAGGAGAGGAATGTCCGCTGGCAGAGTGGAACGCCAAACAAGGACAGGCTACCGACAAAAGAATAAACAAAAGGCTTGCAGAGTTCAAAGAACTTGTAGAAAAGACTTATCAGGATTTACTGACGAGGGGCGGAGTGGTCAGCGTGGAGCTAATCAAGAACTGCTTGCAGGGCATTGCCACCCATCCGACAACGCTGCTTGCCATGAGCAGGGTAGAACTGCAATCCGTCAAAGAATGCGTGGGGAAGTCAAAGACGGAGAGAACTTATCAGAACCTGTATTACTCTGCCAAGATGCTCACGGAGTTTGTCAAGGACAGAGGAAACGAGGATATACCCATTACTGTCATTACGGAAGATCTGTTTGAAGAATATCGTTTCTTTCTTAAAAAGCAAGAGCTGGCAGCTGCAACCATCAACCGCTATCTTTGCTGGCTAAGCAGGTTGATGTACCGTGCGGTCAGCCAAAGGCTTATTCGTTGTAATCCCTTTGAAAATGCCAAGTACGAGAAAACGGAGCAGAAGATACGCTTTCTGCAAAAGAAGGATGTGACCAAACTCATGACTTTGAAAGTAAACGACAAGGAGGCAGAACAGGCAAGGCTGATGTTCGTCTTCGCTTGCTTTACCGGCTTGGCTATTGCCGACATGGAGCATCTGCAATATGGACATATCCAAACGGCAGTGGGCGGACAGAAGTACATCCGTAAGGAACGGCAGAAGACAAAGATGGAGTTTGTCGTGCCCTTACATCCGATAGCGGAAGCCATCATCGAACATTGCAAGGCTGAACTGGAAAGAAATGGAGGAATAATGCAATCGGTGAAAGAAAAAGGTGAAACTGAAACAAGGACAGATAACCTTGTCTTTCCCTGTGATTGCAGCCGAAGCGTAATGAGTGCAAAGCTAAGCATTGTGGGCAAAGCTTGCGGCATTAGAGAGCGGTTATCCTACCATATGGCGCGACATACGTTCGGCACGATGAGTCTGAGTGCTGGCATTCCCATAGAGAGCATTGCCAAGATGATGGGACACGCATCTATCGCCAGCACACAAATCTATGCGCAAGTAACCGATAATAAGATTTCGGAGGATATGGACAGATTGATAAGGAAACATCAAAAGGAGAAAGTAAAGGAGGGAGCGATATGAACGTCAATCATCATCAAGCAAAAAGAAACCGCAGCTATTTTGAATGGAGCGACAAGATGCAAATCGTTCGCAAGGGAAATGGCGATATAGTCATGACGGAGAGTAAACTCGTAGATTTCTTCGGTGTAACATGGAAGAAACTCAATTATCACCTGCAACTGCTTCTGAAAACATCTCATCTGCACCCTGACGAAAGGGATGCAGGTGAGGAAGAAATTTTTGTGAACGGAAGACCAAAAGGCTATGCGCGAGAGTATAAAAAGAAAGAGGTTATCCTAAAAACCGGACAACCTCTTTTATGAATTTTCATTTGTGGTGCCACCATGAATCGTAATCTCTTCCCAAGTAGCTCAATATCATTACTTTTCAGAATCACCCTAACAGTATTCTCCTCTTATTGCTCTACCGTCAGACTTCTGCGTTTTGCACATCGTGGAAGCAGATGATTTCTTGATACAAATTTAAAAAATTATTTTGAACTAGTGCCATCATTGTCTTTCAATTTTTTGATTTCCCTATCAAAATCGCTTTCAAGCAAATCCATTTCGCGTTTGCGATAGATGGCAAACTCCTTTTCTGCTTTTTCAATCGCCTGTTTATGCGAAATGTTTCCCTTGCCAATCAAAACCTTCCGTTTATGAGCAATAATCTGGTTATCCAATGCTTCTATCCAATCTTTCATTGTCATGGGATTCATTTCCAATGCTTGGAACTCTGCAAAATCCAAGAACCCGGAAACAAGCAGATTCAAACGTTGGAGTTCAATCTCAGACAGGTAGTTTTTAGCGATTTTCACATCGTCCTTAGTTACATAGTAACCTTTGAAGTTTGTCATGCCGACAAACGGCTTTTCATTGTCCACCCGATTGTAGATAACTTCCGCGGCCGTATTCTCATGAACTGCATAGTGCAACTTGTTTTGCACGGTAGCAAAGAACATCTTTGTCATCTCGTCACGAGAATCATAGTCTGTGGCTGTGGCGTAAATATCTGTAATTTGTTGGTAGAAGTTGCGCTCACTGCTACGAATATCCCTAATACGTTGCAATAATTCACGGAAGTAGCGGTTGCCTCCTTGTTTCAACCGCTCATCGTCCATAGTGAATCCCTTTTGAATGTATTCGTGAAGCCGCTGTGTTGCCCAGCGGCGGAAACGAGTAGCCACTTGCGATTGAATACGATAGCCAAGGGCAATTATCATATCAAGATTATAGTGGTCAATGTTACGTTTTACCTGACGATTTCCCTCTTGTCGAACTAACAAGAATTTCTTGTTAGTTGCTTCTATGGCAAGTTCTCCGTCCTTATATATATTGTCCACATGTTGGCTAATGTTTTGTTGTGTAGTGCAATAAATTTCCGCCAACTGATTCTGTGTAAGCCACAGATCTTTATCAGCAAAACGTACCGATACACGAGTTATTTCGTTATCGTCCTGATAGAGTATTATCTTATTCTCATCGATCATAGTTAATGATTATCTTTTTTCTTTGAATTTGATCGGTAAAGGCTATCGGTGATTACTCCTCTAAATATATCTTCATTAAGAAATTCCAAGACGCGATTCAAATCTGCAACATTATTAGTTAGTAATACTAATTCATTGTTTTCGTTGATTTGTGCGTTTACTCCATATTTCCTTAAAAGACTAGTTCTTGTTCGAGATGCCTTTCTCATAAAAGTTGCAATATTATCTGTATTGGATAATAATTTTATAAGTCGACGAGTCTTTATATTCGCAATATGTTTTATGTTTTCTGTACTTACATTGATGCCTTCTATCTCTCCAAAGGATTCAATTTCAGTATTTGTGGCTTCGGTGATGAAATCTATTAATGAGAATATCTGATTTGCAATTGTATAATTCTGGAAATACAACTTCCCATCCTCGTATATAGCATGAACTTTATCCTCAACAATAAAAGCTGTGTTATTCATTTTAGTAAATACGTTCCCATGCTCAAACTGTAAGACCATTTTACGTTGTAACATATTCTTCTTGTTAAAAACCTGAAAATAAATTTTCCCGTCATTGTAATAAAATATACTTTTAGGTATGTCCTCATTTATATTATATTCAGACATGTCAGCTTGATTATCTGGTATATGAATAAAATCTTCTGGTAAGTTATAATTGACATACGTAATATTTTCTCCATTTCGGCTTAAGATATTACCATCAAATACATCCTCTTCTATACCTTCAGGTTTTAATATAGCACCTCCGTTTATAAAGAGATTTCTAACATCGGTTACAATCTCTTCTTTTAGAGATATATACTTTACAGTATTGTCGTGCATCAATGCGTAAAATTGACTCATAATTATTTGTCATTAATGATTAGACCCATATAATCTGTCAACTCAACAAACGTTTTGATTTCATTCTTATTTCTAATACATTTTTGGGAAATAAGAATATATGTATTTTCTTCCGTTTTTACCTCATAATAACGATATCCCCATATTGAACACAGTAAATTATAGTTATTGTTATTATAACTTGCAATTGCAATAAAACAACATTGAAGTATTATACACACAAATAATACCATAAAATCAAGTCTGTCAGCAAATATAGTCAGCCAAGGAATTATTGATGATATTACCTGCTCAGCACTGTTTTGAGACAGATTTGAATAAAACTGTGCCTTAATCGTTTTTCCTTTCCCACATTTACAAGATTTTTTGCGAAGGAATATCTTAATGCCAATAAGGCATATTAGCATAAATGCAAAACTTATATTTATGCTCCACCATTCAAAACTATTAGGGATTATGTTATTTTCTAGCAGCTTATTCCAATATTGAAAATAATTCTTACTATCCTTTATGATGCCAATTAATCCAAGTGACAAGAATACTGGTGCCGTTACCGTAGCTGTAAACAAAAATTTAGAAACAAAACTTACCATGTTGTATCGCCAGTTATTTAAAAGATGAAAATAATTTATTTATCTCCTCTTCTGTTTCAAATATGGGTGTTGCTCCATACTCACCATTGAGGTAACTATTTTGGAGCATCTTATCAAAACGCACATTATACGAACCATCCATCCTTCCAAATGAACTAATTCCTTTATTATTTTTTTTCATCAACCATATTTCATCCCTTCTGAATATTTTTTGACTCATTAAGGAACTCTCATGAGTGGTAAAAATGAGTTGACTGAACACATCTTTTGAATACTTATAAAACAATATAATTATTTGCTGAATAAGTGAAGGATGTAAACTACGTTCCATTTCATCAACAACAAAAACTTTTCCCCCTTGAATCAAATCCAAGATAAGTGGAATATAATCAAATAAACGTTTTGTACCATCACTCTCATCGCCAAGAGAGAAAAATTCTACATCTGTATCATCGATTTTTTTATGAACGGTCATTAATTTTTTGGCTTTAATTTCGCCATTAATCAAGTTGATTAAATACAAATTATCATCAAAATGCAATGCTCCAAAAGCCTCGTCGGTATTGGATTTTGACAAATCTGTTTTTATTGCACGTTGTAAATCCTGAGAAATTCCAAGTTTTTCAAATTGTACTTCAATTAATTTTACGCCATCAACTCCTGTATTGAAGTACCTTAAAAGTGCCCCGAAACCGCGTTTGAGGTCATCATCATCCGCCGCTTTAAGTAGCACACCCTGCTTGTACGGTGTATCAGGAAATATAATTTTTAGAGAGTTTACAAACCAGTTAATAACAATATCCAAATCTTCAATATTTGATACATTCTCATGAATGTTACGACTCATAACCTCATGAAGAAACAATTGCCTTTGTGGCGTTGCCTTTGCTAGGAAAGACAAGAACAGTGATTCTTCTTCTTTGGGATTGAGTTTAAGAAGATATGAAATTTCGAATTTCGATTTTTCTGTTTCCCTTTCAAAAATAACGCTGTCGCTGTTTTTGTTTATTTGTTTTAGCCATTCCGTACTTATCTGCTCTGCATTGTAGCTAAACCCATATTCATACTTTTTGTTACCACAGAGCATACGATAAATAATAGTTGTATCCTTTTTTTTATTTTCGGAACTCAACCGAAAAGGGTAGAAGTCTATTAAGTCACCTGTTCTTGTCCCTCTTAAAACAAGTTTTTTCCCTAAGTCAATTGCTTTGACGAAATTACTTTTTCCGCCAGCATTTGCTCCAAACATTGCAGCAGACTTTAATACCCACTGTCCTTTAATGGGTTCTATCTTATGCTCTTTTTTCAAAGTACCCTTGCTGGGTTGAAGAGAAAAGATTTCCCTGTTTTTAAATGAGAGGAAATTCTCAACTATAAATTGCTGTAACATATACTATCTCATTGATTATACAATAAACTTGTGCAAATATAGAGATAAATTCTCAATAAAACAAAATAATTCGATGCAAATCCAGCTTTTTATGCTATAAAATGAGTTTTTTTCACATTTACTCTTGTTTAAAGAGAAAAAGTTCATATCTTTGCTGCGTCAATTCGAAATTAAGACCCTGGATAATGGACCAGAGAGTTGACAATCTTTATTATGAGTGACTTTTACTACGTAAACAAAATTGCCCAGCCTACGGGGGAACATGAAGTTCATGCATCGAGTTGTAGATATTTGCCATCGGTAGAAAACCGAATTTGTTTAGGTTTCTTTGCAAATGGCAAGGATGCTGTAAGAGAGGCAAAGAAACACTATAGCAATGTTGACGGATGTTTCTTTTGCTGCCCTGAGGCACATACAAGGTAAACACTTGATGGAATGAACGGTGAATGGTATGCAACACCTAAGTGTACCGTAGCGGAAACGGAAGATTACCGCATAGTATTAACTAAAAAAATCAAAAGATGGCTAAGACAATAGAAAAAGGAAGAAGTGCTAAAACGGGGCAATTTGTATCTATCGAATATGCACAAAAGCACCCGAGCACAACTATAGTAGAAAAGGTCAAAGTTGGCCCGACAAAGCACAGGAAGTAATTTTGAAGCTTTAGGATGTGAGGGTGTGCCTATTTTGACACACCCTCATTATATATTCCATATCAACAGGCAGATGATAAAGGCATATGTCGGCCAGATATATCGATGTTCCGTGCAGTCTGCCAAAGGCTCATTCGTTGTAATCCCTTTGAAAATGCCAAGTACGAGAAAACGGAACAGAAGATACGCTTTCTGCAAAAGAACGATGTGGCCAGACTCATGGTTTTGAAAGTAAACGACAAGGAAGCAGAACAGGCAAGGCTGATGTTCATCTTCGCTTGCTTTACAAGTTTAGCTATTGCCGACATGGAATGCCTGCAATATGGACATATCCAAACGGCAGCGGACGGGCAGAAGTATATCCGCAAGGAACGGCAGAAGACAAAGGTGGAGTTTGTCGTACCCCTGCATCCGATAGCCGAAGTCATTATCAAACATTGCAAGGCCGAACAGGAGAGAAACGGAGGAGGGCAATCGGTGAAAGAAGAAGGTAAAACTGAAACAATGACAGATCACCTTGTCTTTCCCTGTGATTGCAGCCGAAGTGTAATGAGTGCAAAGCTAAGCATCGTGGGCAAAGCTTGCGGCATTAGAGAAAGGTTATCCTACCATATGGCAAGGCATACGTTCGGCACGATGAGTCTGAGTGCCGGTATTCCCATTGAGAGCATTGCCAAGATGATGGGACACGCATCTATCGCCAGCACACAAATCTATGCGCAAGTAACTGACAATAAGATTTCAGAGGATATGGACAGGCTGATTAGGAAATATCAAAAGGAGGAAGCGATATGAACGTCAATCATCATCAAGCAAAAAGAGACCGCAGCTATTTTGAATGGAGCGACAATATACAAATCGTTCGCAAGGGAAATGGCGATATAGCCATGACGGAGAGTGAACTCGTAGATTTCTTCGGTGTAACATGGAAGAAACTCAATTATCACCTGCAACTGCTTCTGAAAACATCTCATCTGCACCCTGACGAAAGGAATGCAGGTGAGGAAGAAGTTTTTGTGAACGGATGACCAAAAGGCTATACACTGCTTTATCCGCTTTCAATCATCATTGCCTTGTCTTATCAGTTGGACAGCACGGAAGCCTATCTGTTCAGAAAGTACATTTGCAGGGAAAAATGCCGCCCGGCAAACATCATAACACCGATATTCTTAACCGACAAGACGAATAGCTGAAACATTTCTTTCTCTTTCACCGATATTATCTTACTACATAACTACAAAAAGAGGGAATACGGTGAAAGGAAAAGGTTAAGCATGTAGTCAGGAAGTAGAAATCGCTATTACTACAGTCTGACTACACGCTACCATCTTCTTGCAGGTTTTTCACAGCAAAAACAGAAAACATCGTTTGTTTCTTGTGATTTAACTTTGTCTTCTTACATTACAACTTCATTTTGAGTATCGGAAAAGAGCACCAAGTGTATAGTGCGAACTTTTATTTCAACAACTTCGTTGCTAGTTTGTAAGTAAACAGAACTTTTGAATTAGACAAGTCCCATGTTTGGACTTCGCTTTGAACCAACTCTGCGTGCTTCTTGCTTATATCCCTTAAAGCGTTTCCTACGGATTTCCGAAGATATTCGCTTTGTGTGCCTTGTGCTTAGCAATTAGAGCAATAGCCACCGATGGATTTTCCTTGAAGTATGGGCGACTTGTCCAAATCCTCAATCCCTCCGTTACAGCACGGATTACATTCGGATTATTGTCATTTATCCACTCTTCGATAAGTGGCAAGGACGTTTCATATCCACTGTGTTTGCAGACCTCATCAAAAGCCTTTGCAAGCATTTCCTGCACACGCCAATTTTCGTCGGTGCTTACTTGTTCTTTCAGAAAACGAAGTGCATTATTATTCGTTATTGCCAATCTGCCCAATATCGTTGTCGCCAACATTCGGGCTTGATAGGCTTCGTGCTCAAACAACGTGAGGGCAAGTTCAAAACATTGTCCCTTTGAGTATGCCGAAAATACCTCATCAGCCCCACCAAGAATATGCTGAAAACCGTGTTCGATTTCTAAAATCCTACTTAAAATATTATCTACATTCATACTTAAACAACTGTTTCTTTTTAACAATCGCTGCGACAGGCTTAACCCGTCGCAGCCAAGTAATCAGGAACTGGATATTTTACGGATTTACGTTTCCTCCGCCACCACCTACGGTTTAGGCTTCGCCGTTTTCTTCGCCGGTGCTTCCACACGTTCATAGCTTACACCCGAGAGCGTGAAGTACTTCTTCGAGGGAGATAGGCGGACAATGGGCTTGGTGATGTGGATGTTGGGGTTGAACTCCGTCTTACCCTTCTCCACGATTTTGCTCTGGAAAGATGGCGTGAGCGTACCGATGTCGCCAAACTCTACGATGTCGCCGTTTTCCACATGTAGTTTCGCAATTTCGGCGGCAAGTCGCAGTACGGCTTCCACTTCGGCACCAGTGAATGTCGTTGCGTGTCCCATCTCGTCACAGAAACTGCGATGGTCGATGCGTTTGCGCCCTGTGGGACGTGCCTGAAGCACTTTTTTTCCTGCCATCGCTCCGATGGTTGCCTTGCGCTCGGTGAGCGTGTAGGCTAAAGGTCTGTTTGCCATGGTTTGTTTGGTTTTTAGTTTTGCTCCTCTGTTTTATTGCTTTACAGTCCGTCAAGGCGAGGGGCTTTTCCTTGTCGGCTGGCATGCTTTTAGGCTTTCACGGACAAAGATACAAAAATATGATGTCATTCCCAATAAAATATGACATCATATTTGCGAGAATATGACGTCTGTTTTTTCAGTCTTTCCAAAACCACCAGTTAAGTTTTTCTTCTTCCCGATGCTCTGGCGGCGTCTGTGCAAAATAAACCGCACATCTGAAAGCATACAGCACACAACGGTCTTGCACCACTCTGGCATAGTCGTTGGACAAAGTAAAGAGAACTTCGGGGTCTTTGCCTTTCAAGTCGTCAATGGAGGTTATCCCTATATTCCATAAGTCGGTTGCAAGCGATTTCCCTATTCCGGGTATTATCGTCAGTTCCTTAATGGTCTGCTCTTTGGTCATTGCGTCTGACGAATTACATGACAAGGTTGCCCTCATTGTCAATCTTCCAAAAAGGATTGTAGGCTACCTCGAACACATAGCCGTCCAAATCCTTGAAATAGCCGCTGTAACCGCCCCAGAACACTTTTTGCGCAGGCTTTACAATGGTTGCCCCGAACCGTTCGGCTTCCTGCATCACAGCATTGACTTCTTCCTCCGATGTGGCATTATAGCTGATTGTCATGCCCGAAAAGGATGCCTGCTGATAATTCAGCGTTGTATCTTTTTCCAATTCTTGTAGTGGATATAATCCTAAAACTATCCCACCCAAAGGAAACAATGCGTAGGCTTCTTGACTTTGTTGCGATTTCTTCCAGCCTAAGCCCTCGTAGAAAGCCAATGCCTTTTGAAAGTCTTTTACTCCCAATGTGATTAAAGTGAATTTCTGTCTCATAAGTTATACATTATAAAATTTGCACAAAGTTACTCATTTATAGGGAGGAAGGCAAAGAAAACGGCAAAAAACATCTCTTGCAAATGCTTTATCTCCGATAATTCTCCTTCAAAATTCGCTGTAGGTCAGACAATCGGTAAAGTATCTTCCCTGCAATCTGCGTGTAGGGGATAACCTTTCGGTCGCGATAGTCCTGCAAGGTACGGGGACTGATATACAGCAGCTCGCACACCTCCTTGCCCGTTAGGAAATGTTCTCCACCAAACAACGGTTTGTGGGTTTGTGCTACTTCCTTTATCCTTCTACTTACACTGCTGATAGCGGACAGCACCACCTGCATATCGTCCGCCTCTATGTTCAAGTCTCTTACCTATTCCATAATCTTCCTATTTATCTGTTGATTTTAGTTTTATCCGTTTTTTGATTTCTCTGATTTGATTTGGAGCAATAGCTCCAAATCCTCACGCCTGTAATAGCACTTATGCCCGATTTGGGAGAATGGCAGCACGCCTGTATCACGATAATGCTGCAAGGTACGCTTACTGATGTTAAGCAATTTGCACACATCACCATTGTGCAGCCAGTCCGTGTGCTTGCTCTGTTCCCCGAATGTCTTGTGGCAGGTCTCGGCAAGGCTGAGAATCTCATTCCTGAGCCTTGTCCAATTTGAATCCGTAATGATAAAATATCCCATAGTTTTATTATTGTTTTGTTTGTAATTCTGTCTTATTAGTATTGACAATACCTTTGTCTGTTCTGCGTTTCATCGCACGTTTCTGCCTGCAAAAATATGATGTGTTTGCCATACTTCAAAGCACGAGAGAGCAGCAAGGAAATACAGGGAAAAACAAGGAAAAGACAAAAGGATTGTCGCTCTCTTTCTTTGCCTCCATACTCCATTTTATCATATCCGTTTTATCTGACGCAATGCTATTCGGATTGGAGCAAATAAACACATTCCTTTCTTGCATCGTTTCTATACTTATCCTCTTGTTTGGGGCTTAAATCCATGCTTTCCGACAGTTTCCTACCTGAAATCCGTGAGAAATTCATTGCCAATGTGCGCAACATCATGCAAGCACTCTTTGAATGCTTGGCAC
The DNA here is from genome assembly GCF_000477535.1 of Segatella salivae F0493. Classification (NCBI taxonomy): domain Bacteria; kingdom Pseudomonadati; phylum Bacteroidota; class Bacteroidia; order Bacteroidales; family Prevotellaceae; genus Segatella; species Segatella salivae. The sequence continues at coordinate 123,008 of NZ_AWGW01000025.1, read as the reverse complement.
TTTGACATTCTCTTGATAACTTCACTCTCAGAAACCAAACCAAGCATATAATGAAAACAAGCGCAGATAAAGGCAAATTGGAGGGTGGGTACAGCACACTCAGACCGAGAAAGGCTTCCTCCAAGAACTCAGAGATAGAAACCTATCTCTCCTCTCGCTATGAGTTCAGATACAACATGGTATTGGGACGAACCGAATACCGTAGAATGAATAGCAGCGATTTCACAAAGGTGGGTCGCTATGAAATCAACACGCTCCGCAGAGAGATAGACAACGACATCGGGATAATAACCTCATCGGAAAATCTATACTCTATCATCGAGAGTAGCTTCTCTCCACGCATCAACCCCATACAGGAGTATTTCAAGGGATTGCCATTGGTGGATGTAAGTAGCAGCTCCTCCTTTTCACTGAAAGCCATTCCCCACTTGGCAAGTTGCGTGGTCGTGCGCAACTCCGACAAATGGTTGCCGTATCTTACTAAGTGGCTCGTGGCAGTAGTTGCCAACGCAATGGACGACCGTGAGTGCCGTAACCACACCTGCCTCGTGCTGACGGGCGAGCAGGGCAAGTTCAAGACCACGTTTTTGGATTTGCTCTGCCCACCTGCATTACATGGCTATAGCTACACGGGCAAGATATATCCGCAGGAGAAGGACACGCTCACCTATATCGGTCAGAACCTTATCGTAAACATAGATGACCAGCTCAAAGCCCTCAATAAGCGGGACGAGAACGAACTCAAAAACCTCATCACCTGTCCGATGGTCAAGTACCGTATGCCCTACGACAAGTATGTAGAGGAGCATCCCCACTTGGCAAGCTTTGTGGAATCAGTGAACGGCAATGACTTTCTTACAGACCCTACAGGAAGCAGACGCTTCCTGCCCTTTGAAGTGCTTTCCATAGATATTGAGAGAGCAAAAGCGATCTCGATGAACAATGTTTATGCGGAAGCCAAAGCCCTGTTAAAGTCAGACTTTCGCTATTGGTTTGATGATGATGAGATTGCCGAACTATACAGAGAGAGTGAGGACTTTCAAGTACAGACTGCAGAGATGGAGCTTTTGTTGCGTTGTTTTGAAAAGCCAACGGAGAATGAAAGTTATTCGTTAATGACCACTACGGAGATACTCACTTATTTGGGTATTTATACTCACCATCCACTTGTTGCCAAGCGTATGGGTGAAGCCTTGAAGAAAGCAGGATACATAAAGGTGAGCAAACGAAGAAATGGTGGTAGGCCCATCTATGTCTATAAGATTAGGAAAATCTTGCCATGCCCGCTCCTTCAAACTTGTAGTAGCCAAATGTAGTAGAATGTGTAGTATTGCCTTATACTACAAAATAACACTGATTATCAATCACTTATCACAGAATAGTATGTAGTAAGAAGAAAGATGAAAAAGTTTGGAGGGGAAAAACTTTGGAAAAGGTAAAACCATAAAAACAGACAAACATAAATAATTATCATTCAACCCATTAAAGTATCAAAACAATGAAAGAAGAAGATTTATCACTTATCAAGCGATACCCCATTGTGGAGTATCTCGAAAGGAGGGGTATCAAGCCTGTACGTAGGACACCTTCCTATGCGCTGTACCGCTCACCACTCAGAGAGGAAACGCATCCGAGTTTTAAGGTGGACACTGAGAAGAACCTTTGGATAGACTATGCCGAAGGCAGGGGCGGAAGCATCATCGACCTCTGTATGCGTATGGAGGGATGCACGCTATCGGAAGCTATCCGTCGTTTGGGACAGAACGCTTCCGATAATGGCACATATAGTTTTCTTAATGACTTCGTGCCAAATAATTCCCAGCCTGTGATGGCTGTAAATGGAGCAAGGAGACTGATAGAAATATCAGACACTCTGCCACCACATTTTCAGGAGTACCTTACAAAGGTGCGTTGCATCAACTTGGAAAAGGCTATGCCTTTCCTCAAATGTATCAGCTATGAGGTAAGGGGCAGGCGCTATCAAGCCATTGGCTTTGCCAATCTCTCTGGCGGCTATGAGCTTCGGGATAGCGGTTCGTTCAAGGGGACGATAGCACCAAAGGATATTACTCCGATATTTACGAACAAACAATCAGAACACACAACAGACAAAAGGCAGCCTGTATGTGTGTTTGAGGGCTTCATAGATTTTCTTTCTTTCCTTTCAATGAAAGAGGAAATCACTTTCCACTGCCTTGTAATGAACTCTGTGAGCAATGTGGCAAGGGCTGTCCGCTATCTGAACGATCGACACCTAACTCATATTCGTGCTTTCCTTGACAATGACGATGCTGGAAGAAAAGCAGTTGGGGAACTTATCAGAGCAGGTTTCAAGGTAGAAGATATGTCCATATATTACAAGAACTTCAAAGACCTCAACGAGTTTCATATTTGTCGTGTGCGTGAGCAGAAGAAGCAAAAAGCACAAGAACAGACATTGATACCAGTTACTGAACAAAATGAGAGCAAGAAATCAAAACAATTTAAATATAAAAGGAAATAAAGATATGGAAAAGAAAACAAAGATAATAGACAAAGACTTTTCATGGTATTTGGGTATGGAAGATGAAACAGAGGGCGAATCTATTTCACAAGAGGAAACTGCGGTTCCTGAAACGGAAAGTCCAACTATCGAACAGGAAACAGAGAGTAGCGAGCACTCTGAACCTGCACAGCACACCGAGAACGCAACCGTTCAAAGGCGCATCAGTGCCAAGATGAGAAAGGAAACGCTCGAAGCCTACAAGCAAGCCTACCTTGTCCCGATAAAATTGAGCAACCGAAAGGCGGTCTATCTGAGCAGGGAGACACAGGAGCGTGCCGACTTTATTGTGCGTAGATTAGGCGACAGGGGTAGCAACCTTTCAAGCTTTGTGGAGAACATCGTGCGTCAGCATCTGGAGGAATATGGTGAGGACATAGAGAAATGGAGAAGACTGTAAGCCGTAAGAAAAGGTAGACGGTTTTCTGGAAAAAGGTCTACCCTTTCTTCAAAATAGGTCTACCTTTTCTTCTTCGACTTAGTTCTCTATGAGAATGCCACGAATGCAGTTAGTCATAGAATGCACGGCACTCACTTTTCGGCTGTAAAACGCCTTGTACGTAAACGTTTCGTTAGCTGACATTGCAAGACGTCAGTTTGTACCCACAAACTGCTCTTGCTCCCCTCGTCAGACTATCGGGGAGATAAGACCGTAATCACTCCGTTCTCATCGGTCAGTGTTCGGGAATTAAGCAACAACGAATCATCTGCAATGATTAACTTTCAAAGGAAACTTATATGAATAGATACAAAGGAAAAGCTGCCCGATGGCAGCCAAAGGATAAGAAAGAACAGAAGATGAACAAGACGGAGTTCATCAAGGTAAGATGCACCTTAGAGGAAAAGCTGCGTATCAAATCAAAGGCGGAAAGCGCGGGGCGTAAGTTCTCGGATTACTGCCGTGAGATACTCCTTAACGGCGAGATAATAGCCGTCCCCAAGATGACCGACAACGAGAGGGAAGCCATTACCATTCTTCAGCATACAGGACGGTTCTATGGGCAGGTTTCCAACCTTATCAAGGTTAAGGATGAAAGGTGGGTACATATCACAAAGAACCTTTCCCTATGTGCCAAAGAGGCATTTAAGAGATTCTACGACCCTCATTTTCGTGTGAACGATGAAATATATAAGGTCTTAAATATGAAGAGAGATGATAGGTAAATGCAAAGCAATAGCGCATGGAAGCACAGCTCTGGACTATATATTTAGGGAAGGCAAACTCGGTTATCGGCTTGCTTTTCACAATCTTTGCAGCAGGGAGGCAAAGACGATTTATGAAGAAATGAAAGTGGTCAGCGACCATAACAGCCGTTGCAGGAACAAGTTCCTCCGTATCGAAATAGGCATCGCACCACAAGACGAGAAAAGACTGCCTGTATCCGAGCTTATGGGAATAGCTCATCTGTTTGCCAAGCGAATGGGACTTGACAACCACCAATGGGTGGCGGTAACGCACAAGGACACCGACAACAGACACATTCACATCATTGCTAACCGTATCAGCCTCTGCGGAGAGGTCTATGATACCACTTTTGTGAGCAACAGGGCAGCAAGAGTGGCGGAGGAAATAAGCAGAGAGAAAGGCTTGACCATCGCAAAGGAAGTAAAGGCGGAAAGACAACACCAAAAAGCAAAGACCAATCCTACGAGAGAACAGACCAAGCAACAGATACAGAAGATTTGCTATGCCCTACTTGAAAAATACAAAGGTAGAGGTATCACGGGATACTCCATGTTCCTTTACGAGTTGAACAAGAAGAGCATTATTATAGAGCGTATGAAGAACAAGCAAGGTAATGTCTATGGCTTGAGGTTCTCATTTGGTGGACAATCGTTCAAGACTTCCGAAATTGGCAGGGAGTTCGGCTACCGCTCCTTGCAGAAGAACTTTGAAGGAACCAACAGGAAAGAACCAAAGAAACCACACCAAGCAATGCAGGAGGCAACTGAAAAGAAAGAACAGCCTGATACAGGTTATCAGCTTGTACCCAAAAGCCGTTTCACTGTCTTACGAGACAATGATACTCCACGAGCGCAGAACTCCATTGGTGCAGTGGCAGACACCATTGTTAGTGCAGCCGGTGAAGTTGTGGAAGGGTTAGGTGATTTGATTACACCATCCACACAGGGCAATGACTATGCTGAAACAGCGTGGCAGCGCAAGCTCAGGAACCAAGCCAACAGAAAGAAAAAACGTGGAAGAGGATTATAACTCACGCCTAAGAAAAAATGCAGAAAGAAGGATATCTCATCAAGAACGCTTGTTATTCGGTAACAAAGTATTATCTTTGCAAACAGAATAACAAGCGTTCTTTGTCAGGCAGAAAACAGCGAAGCCAAGTAGCTCGCTCGTTTCTAAATCGTTACCAGCTTAGTTGGACAAACAATGTAACTTCTTTATTTTCAATTAGATACATTTTAATAATTATCTTATCGTGTAAATTGACGCAATTCATTTTGCTCTTTATTATCAACAACATTGCCCTTCCTAATGAGTCCTCAAACTATCTTCCTCATCCTTCACGCTCATTGACCACGGATAGTTTCAGAAAGGCAAGGAGTTTAGAACGCTGTTAGAAATGTTTTTCACGACTATTCAAAGGATATTAAAGGCGGTTGGGCTATCCTTTAATTTAACTTTAGAATGATTTAATTCTTTTTTTACAAATAAAACACGTACCTTTGCACATCATAGATTTAGCTACCTTATAACAAAACAAGAATCTAAAGCATTAAACCTAAATACAAAAGTGAAACAGAATTATATCCTTAGGATGTCGTTGCTTGGGGTGTTTTGCGCCGCAACATCTTTAATGTGGGCAGAACCTGTGGGACAGAATGCCGCAAAATTGATAGCATCGAAGTATCTTTCAAATCCTGAATTGCAGTCGACCACAGCCTTGACACGTGCAACAGGGGCTGAAAAGCAGCCTGCTTATTATCTCTTTACAAATGCAAACGACAACCGATTTGTTGTTGTTTCAGGAGAAAGTAAACTCAATGAAGTGGTTGGTTATGGCACTTTGAACTCAAAGAATGCCCACCAACCTATCCCCAAAGAATTCAAAGCAATGCTTCAACACTATGAAAATGTGGTGTTGGCAGTACGTGCTGGGGAGGTCACGGTGCCCTCGGTGAAACTTCCTAAGAAGCGAGAAGTGCTGCCGTTACTCACGTGTCATTGGGAGCAGAGCTATCCGTTTAATCAGTATACGCCTAAACAGGATGGGGTAAATACGCCAACTGGCTGTGTCGCTACAGCCACGGCACAACTCTTATACCATCATAAGTGGCCGAAAGAGCGCCCATCTTCTTATGTTAATCCAGATGGTTCGGAGGCACAACAGAGTGCCGATTATCTATGGAAAGACATGCGAGACCAAGCAAGTGAAATGGATGCAAGAGGCGGAGACGCTGTAGGTGTGCTGATGAGAGACGTTGGTAAGGCTGTTCATATGACTTATTTTAAGTTGGGAAGTAGTTCAAATCTACACTACGCTATGGAGGCTTTGCGCAATAAATTTGGGTATTCTGTGCGCCATGTATATAAAGATTATATGCTGGCAAGCACCTTTCATGAAATACTTCTCAATGAACTTGCCGATGGATATCCTGTACTTGTTTGTGGAGGTTCACACGTTTTTGTCTTCGATGGATATGATAGACGCGGCTATGTACATGCTAATTGGGGCTGGGGTGGTGCGTTTGATGGCTATTTTGACCTTAATACTATCTACCTTAATGTTAGTGGTTTTGGATTAAGAGAAGGCAAGTTCTATGAAGAAATAGAAGTCGTTTTTGCGCATCCAAAGGATGGTCAGCATAAAGAATTTGCCGAAACACGAGGACTTGAAACGCGAAGTATGCACGCTTTTACTATCGAAGAACAAGATGTTGAGCGTGGAACGGTGTTGAATGCAAAGATAGAAAAGTTGGGCAGCAATAGCCCAATTAATGGCAGTCTTGGGCGTTTTACGGGAAAGGTTGGGCTTGGTCTCTATAATAATAAAGGTGAACAAGTGAAGCTTTTCAGTTCTTCTCAAAAAGAAACCAGTCTTAGTAGCATCTTTACTACTACCATGGTAGATTTCAATAACCTTGATTTTGCAGGACTTCCCAATGGCACTTATACGCTTAAACCACTATCAAATGAGCTTATAAAGCAGCCTTCTACCTACTCAGGATGGCAGCCAATAGCTTATGCTAACACGCAAACCGTAGAACTAACTGACAATAGAGTCCTCGTGAAAGATATTGCAGCACGCGTTCCTCTCTCTTTAGTTGGGCAACCAGATCAGCTTGCTCCCTTGTATCAAGGTAGTGGAGACCAAGGAGTTTTAGGCTTAGTTGTCCGCAATGATGGCTGGGAAGAGGTGCGCGGAAACCTCATTGTAGAGTTTGAAGGCAAAGAGAATGGCATTAAATACACTGCTCCTAACTCAGAGTTTGTATGTGCTCAGCGGCTCGAAACGACTGCGATGCGGGCTCCAGTATTAACATCTTATGCTACAAATGGCGTCAGTAATGCTCTTCTTGCAGGCCGTTATGCAGTGCACTTCTTTATTAATGTAGATAAAGGAAACAAGACTTTTGAGAAGATTCCCATTACAACGGATACACCGATTGAGGTTAATGTGCTGCCAAATACAGCTCCTTTCAAACTCAATATCAATGGAATTGACTTCCTTTCTGATGGAAAGAAGACCGAATTACAAGTGTTTAACCCGCAAAAAATAACAAAGTTGGGGCTGATGGTAATGGCAGAATTGCGTGGCAGTACAGGCTATTCAGGTCCACTTTATTATTGTGTGATGGACCTTTCTGAGGGGAAATATGTCGACGTTGGTTCTAAATCTTATGTTTCTTTCCCTCGCTTTAGCTACATAAACCCCAAGACAACGCTCGTTGAATTCCCACTCAATCGTTTGAAACTAAACCATACTTATGAGATACATGTAGAGATAATGAAAGATGGACAACGTGTAGATGTGTGGAATAATGTAACTCCTCGTGTGCAGTTTGCTGTTGCCTCGTCTGCCGATGCGGTTGTTCCGGTGACGGAAAAAAACTCAAAAGTCCCTGTAATTTATAATCTTCAAGGCATTCGTATGGCCAGTCCTATCGACCAATTGCCTAAGGGAATCTATATAATTAACGGAAAGAAAGTAAAGAAATAAAAGGGTTTGCCTCGCCGAATCCCGACACTTCTCTTTATCATTCATTTCAACTCACGCTCTTTTTTATATCATTATAACAGTTCTATAAACAAATAAGATGAGAAAAATTCTGCTATTCCTCTGCCTGTTACCTGTGTGTTTAGGAAGCAATGCGCAAGGAAGATTACCCAAAATAATACTTAAAGACATTGAAGGTAGAACCATACAGACGGATACTTTATCTAATAATGGGAAACCTTTTATGATTGCTTTCTTTGCAACTTGGTGCAAACCTTGCAATCGAGAGCTTAAAACCATAGACGAACTCTACGATGAATGGCGGCAAGAAACAGGTGTAAGAATCATAGCTGTTGCCGTAGATGAGGGGCAGAATATTAATAAAGTAAAGCCTTTAGTAGACCAAAACGGGTGGCGCTATGACGTGTTGCTTGACCCAAACAGCGAATTACGGCAAGCATTAAACATTCAGATGATTCCCTATACCATATTATTTGATGGTCAGGGAAACATCGTTTATAAGCACAATGGGTATACAGATGGCGCGGAAATAGAGCTTTATGAGAAGATAAAAGCCGTCGGAAGTAGATAGGATTATGAAGAGATGGACGATGATAATGCTGCTCATTGGCGCAGCAAATATATCACTTAGTGCACAGGAACAGCCTGATAAATTACGTCTTTCGGGTAGTTTTCAGAGCGATATTCTGCTTCCTGAAAGAGACAAATCAACGGGAGCAGACGCTCACGATGGGCATTTCTTGACGAATACTTATCTGAATTTAAAGGCCACAAGCCGTTATGTAGAGGCTGGAACAAGGCTGGAATACCTGCAACATCCACTTCCTGGTTTTGAGAAAGACTTCAAAGGGTGGGGCCTTCCTTATCTTTATGTGAAAGGAAACTATAAGAATGTCGAACTAACCTTAGGTGATTTCTATGAGCAATTTGGCTCGGGTTTCATCCTTCGCACTTATGAAGAACGAAGTCTCGGCATTGATAACTCACTGCAAGGACTACGATTTTCCGTTCGTCCTTGGGCTGGTTTAGCGGTGAAAATGCTTGCAGGACGTCAGCGAAGATATTGGAAACACAACAACAGTTGGCTGACTGGAGGTGACATTGAGTGGAATATTGACGAGTGGTTTAAGGGACTTCAGCAGCATAATACCTATGTAATGCTCGGCTTTTCCTACGTTAATAAATATGAGAAAGAGGATATTGTCATGACGGATCCAACCCATCGGCTACGTCTTCCTCGCTATGTTAATGCGTATGATGTTCGCTTTCATCTGCAACATCGCTCGTTTAATGTGCTTGCAGAGATAGCAATGAAGACACAAGATCCTTCAAAAGACAACGGCTATATTTACAGAAATGGTTATGTTTCAATGCTTTCTTGTTCATATTCTAAGCGTGGTAAGAGCCTACTTCTACAAGCAAAGAGGAGCACAAATATGGCATTTCGCAGTAATAGAGGAATGGAAGGAGCGTCTTCTTTCATTAATCATATGCCGGCTTTCACTATAGAACACACCTATACTTTGGCTGCACTTTATCCCTATGCCACGCGTCCTGAGGGAGAGTGGGCTTATCAAGCAGCAGGCGCTTACACCTTTCCGAAAGGCTCAAGTCTTGGGGGAAGATATGGAACTACAGTCAAATTGAACTTCTCACACATTCATTCCGTGCGCAAGAACAATGTAGGTGGGAGCGGAACTGACGGATATGGGAGTCCGTTTTGGGCGTGGGGACCTTCTACTTACTATCAAGATGTCGATGTGCAGTTAGAGAAGCGCCTTGGAAAAGATACAAAACTCAACGTCATGCTTATGAATCAGCGATACAATCAAACCCTACTTGAAGGACATGGAGGCATGTTAAACTCACAAATCTTTGTCGCTGAGGTGAAACAAAAGCTATCAACGACGACGATACTACGCGTAGAAGGTCAGTATCTTTCATCGAAAAATGGCGATAAAGACTGGGCTTTTGGCTTGGCAGAATTGTCACTTGCTCCGCATTGGATGGTCACATTAAGTGATCTCTACAATCTCGGCAGTACCCATATACACTACTATCAAGGCTTTATTACATACAATAGGGGAGCACACAGATTGCAAATGGGCTACGGACGCACGCGTGCTGGCTTTAACTGTTCAGGCGGAGTGTGTCGCTATATCCCTGCAACCAAAGGGCTTACGCTATCTTATAACTATAACTTCTGATTGAAATGAAAACTTTATATGTACTTCTCTTGGCTGGCATTACACTGCTAATGGGCTGCGACTCGATTGATTCCGACCATCGTTTCATTGAAGTTCCTGCTGCAACTATACAGCGTAATGTGCTCATTGAAGACTTTACAGGGCAGCGTTGCATTTATTGTCCTCAAGCAACTGAGGCAATTTCGCAGCTACAAGCTACCTATGGAGCCGACAAATTGATAGCCGTTGCTATCCATGCAGGCCCACTTGCCCTCCAAACGACACCTAACTTTGTTGGATTACGCACGGAAGTAGGAGATACTTACTATCAACATTGGGCTATTCCCAATGTTCCCAAAGCCATTTTCGACCGCCGTGGTGGCGCACTTCCTAAAGAAGCGTGGCCAGGACAAGTCTATGAAGAGTTTAACCGGACTACAACGGTGGCCATAGAACTTAAATGTCAATACACCACTACAAACCAACGGGTAGAGATAGAGACGGATTTGAAGACCTTAACCAATGATATACATGGCCTACTTCAACTCTGGCTTGTAGAAGACGGCATAGTAGCGCCACAGCTTTTCCCTAACAACAAGCTTGACAAGAACTACATACACCACCATATTTTGCGTGCTGCTATTAACGGAAATTGGGGTAAAGCACTCACACTTTCCGCCAAACAAGCTCACAAAGAGATAACAACTTACACACTTCCTCAGGGCATCAAGCCTGATAAAGCATGGATAGTGGCTTTCTTCTATAATGAAAGTGGGGTGTTACAAGTCACCCGGCACAAGATAACCCAACCATAATTAAATCAGAAACTCTAAAAGATAAAGCATGAAATTAAGATTACTTAGTTTATTAAGTCTGTTCATCTGCATCATCGTTGGTGCAAAAGCACAGTCTACAACAAATGAAGTTGTTTTTGTTAATGACAAAGATGAAACGATAACTCCTCATTCTACTCTTGTTCAAGACAAAGTAGAAAGTGCTCTCTTTGACCAAGAAAAGAAACAAATGGCTATGAGATTGTTCATTTCTAACAAGTCAAATAAGGCGCAGAATGTGAAACTTTCCTACACCATTACTAACATGGAAGAAGGTAATCTAACGGTATGTACATTGGGAGATTGCACTTCTCAGCAGACAACGGGTGTCTACCAATTGGGACCTTCGACGCTCAATGCCTCACGAAAAGAGGAACTTTCTATTGAACATATCTTCACTTCGAAGGGTAAATGCAAAGTAACCCTGCAACTTTTCATCAGTGAAGTGCAAGCAAACGGAGTGATTACAGAGAAAGAAGGGCCTCAAATCACAGTCGACTTTGTTCCAGGTGACGCTGGCATTACAGCCTTATCACTACAGGAAGGAAGCACATTTGATGTTTTCAATACTAAGGGTATGTTGCTTTATAAACAGCTCACCACGCTGACAAAACTACCTAAGGGCGTTTATATTATTAAGTACAAAGGGAAGAAAGGAAAGCTGTTCACTCGCAAATATATTGCATCCTAAGCCATTATTCCCAAAACAACATCTTCTAAGATATGACAAAACATTTTTATATTCAGCTGCTTGCACTCATCACCCTCCTTTGTTATCCAAGCCACATCAGTGCAGATGATTATAGCTTAGCCCCCTCCACAGGGCGGAAAGTCTATGTGCCTATCGGCGCAGAGAGTGCAAAAGGTCAACTATTGGTTACCAATTACGGCAGGACTCCGGTTCAAAATTTCACTTATAAGCTTTCTTTTCAGGGCACAGTTCTATATGAAAAGAAATATGTTATGAAAGAACCTTTAAGGCGAATGGACGTGGGCACCATTGCAATAGATGTGCCGCCAGACACTAAACTGTCGAAAACAGAATTGCAGGTTGAAATTACCAAGGTCAATGGTGAAGCCAACACAGCCACTTTTCCCTATGCAAACCTGCCGAGAATCACCGTTACGCAAGTGGCCCATCGACGCATTGTGGTCGAAGAATACACGGGAATGTGGTGCCAATACTGCCCACGTGGCATCGCACTTATGAAGAATTTAGAACGGAATTACCCTGAAAACTTCATCGGAATTGCCATTCATATCACTGATCCGCTTACCTGTTCAGACTATGCTTGGAATGCCGCTGCAATCCAAAGATACCCTACTCTCCAAATGAATAGAAGCCGTTTGCTGCCTAATTTCACTGCCGTCACCGAGTTTGAAGAAGAAATGGCTATGGGAGCAGACATGGATGTTGATGTAACTGCACAGTGGGATAAAGCTAAAGAGAATGTCACCATTACCCCTCGCGTTACCTTTCGTACCACACCTCAAGACAAACCATACGCCATTGCCTATGTACTGACAGAAGACGGAAAGGCAAACACGGCATGGGTACAAAATAATCACTATTCGGGAGATACTGGATTACTCGGCATTTCAACTGAACTTGATCAGTTTATCAATTCTCCAAGAGCGCTAAGGGGCTATCCCAACGACTTCACTGCAGTCGCAGCAAGGGGTGTTTACAATCCAAATGGAGAATATTTAATAAAGAATCCGATAGAGATTGATAAGCCAAAAAGCTTCAATCAAGTGTTCAATGTGTCTCAAATCAGGTTGCTTCACGACAAAACGAAGCTGAAAGTATGCGTACTATTGATAAATACGGCGAATGGACAGATTGAAAATGCAGCCAAATGTAGCATCACCGATGCCGACCCTGCAGGCATATCTCCCGTGAAAGAAGGTCAAAACACAGCCGTTGAAGTAGCGCGTTACACCCTCGATGGCCGCCGTTTACATGGTCCACAGCGAGGAATTAACCTCGTGAAATATAGTAATGGCCGTGTGTGTAAAGAGGTTGTATCACACTGATAGCGGTAAAGCGGAATAAAAACAAACCTCCATGGGCCCTATCATCGACCGACAATAGCACACGCCATCCGTTCGTTTGCAGAATACATGCAATTTGTTCTCGCCACATGTGCCATTACATCGTGGCGTGAAACGACGCAAATCATCGCGTAATTCGCGTCATTTCACGCGGTAAAATACGGCAAATCACCGTGTGATTTAAAGCAAGTTACAATGCGATTTCATGCAGATTGCAAAGGCCTTTGCTGCAAAGCTACCTTTTCCCATATATCTCTTTCATGATGGCTTCGCCCACCTTGGCCCGATAATGACTCATGTCATAATAGTCATGGAAGTCAATGAAGCGGTCGTCGTGTGAGTAGTCATAGACGCACTGCGGGCCGAAAATATGCAGAAGTATGTCTAAATCATCCGGATTGAAGCGCTCCCGCTGATAGTTTGGGCCGATAACCATCTTCAAATTCGTGTGGTGGCGTTCGCAGAAATTCTGCAAATCAGCCAGCATTCTGATTTGTCTTTCGCCCAAGACACGCGGTGCAAGCGAGGCCTCACGCGGCTTTCGGCTCTCCGAATTCCATTCGCCCTGCTGCCAATAACGCTCACCTAAACGCTTGATTTCAGCCTCCTCGGGCAACAATGCCTCGTTGGTGACGCGGTCGCGTGACGGCAAATCGTCATAGAATACGCCTGAGGCCTTGGGGTCACGGTAGCCTGTAAAGGCATATTTCAGATAGGGAACGAGGAACTTCGGATAGAAGAAACTCTGCAGAAACTCCGTCTGATAGCTTACCCAACTCTTGCCTGTCACCTCCGGAGGCATAAGATGCATGATGCCGCCCTGGGCACTTTCTTTCTCAAAGAAACTGCGTTCAACGACCAACAACAGGTTTTCAATCTTCTGTCCCGGCTGTTCTTCGAGTGCTTCGAGCTTCAGACTGACGTCTCCCAAGCCTTCAGCATTGCTGAAAAAGCGGAATGGATGCCCGTTGATATGGCGCTGCCAAATGGAGCATGGAAAGGCTTTCGTGCACGAAGTGCCCATCACAAACGAATCGTAATGGCAGCTTCGGCGTTGCTGTTTGTATTTTTCCCAAGCCACGGCACCCTCATCCTGCACCACCCAGGAATGGTCGTAATCCGTATAACTGCGCAACACCATGAACGGATCCTTATAGGCATAGAAGGCCACGAGCAATAGTACAGGCAGGCTGATGACAAGGCATTTCAGATAGAATGTCAATAGTTTATGCTTCTTTTCCATGGCTTAGAACTGAATATAAATAAAGTTTTCAACGCCGAAAGCACCGTAGAACAGCACTATCAGCACCACTGCGAAATAACAAGTCCAGCGAATGGGCGCACGCCAACGGCTGCTCGACTCGATGAGGTCACGTCGGGCATTGACTGCTTCGATGACAAACATCAGCACAACGGCCACTGCAAAGACAATCCAATAATAGTCGGAAAGCCCAAGACGCAACTCTTTCACCGATGAAAGATAACCGTCGAAGAGGTGGCGATAGGTATAGAGCACGTCGGAAACCGAACTTATACGGAAGAAAAGCAGCGACAAGGCAAAGAACAGATAGGTGCGGATAATCATCAACACGCGCCCTACACGCTGTCCGAAGACATTGTAGAGACGCTCTCTGCGCTTGCCCAAAAGGGTCTCGATGATAATCAGGATGCCTTGACAAAGACCGTAGCAGGCGAATGTCCACCCTGCCCCATGCCACACACCGATGCTGACAAACGTCACCAACAGCGACACATAGATGCCCCAGCGATGCCATGAGCGCAGCGAAGCATTCAGTGGAGTGAACACGTAATCACGCACCCACGCTGACAAAGAGATATGCCAACGGCGCCAAAGTTCGCCCGTAGACGTTGAAATAAACGGTCGGTTGAAGTTGGGTTGCAGCTTGAAACCGAGCATTCGGCCTAATCCAAGCGCCATGGCTGTATAGCCGGCAAAGTCGGCATAGAGCTGAATGGGATAGAGAAGTGTGGCGAGCAGCAGCTGCATTCCCGATGCCTGGCGCACGTTGTCGAGCACACTGTCGAGCGAAGGACCTATGCGGTCGGCGATGACAAGCTTCAAGAAAACTCCCCATGCCACGAGTTTCAATCCGCCAACCACCTGCTGATAATCAAACGCATGTGCTTTCTTGAACTGTGGCAGCAGGTCGTAAGCACGCTCAATCGGGCCGGAAAGGAACTTCACGAAGAGCAACATGTAGAGTGAAAAGTCGATGAAATTGTCCTCGGGTTCCTCTTCCCAATAGATTTCTATGAGATAGGAAAGGGCCTGGAACGTGTAGAAAGAGATGCCAAGTGGAAACAAACTGAAGTAGTATCTGGCCACGAGCCAGAAGCCAACCAAGGCTACCACCGAGGTCCAAAGCCACCAACCGGCCTTCGGAGTGTTGACATGGGGATGAATGCGGCGGCCTGCATAGAAGGTGAAAAGCGTGATGCCAAAGGCCGTCAGCAGATAGGCAAGGTGGTAATAGCCAATGAAAACCATACTCGCCAAAAGCAGAACAGCATGTTGCTGGCGTCGTTTTCTAAAGGCATAATACAGGATAAAGGCCACCAGCATGCAGGTGACAAACGGTATTGAGATAAACTCCATGATGCAATCTGTCTGTCGCTTTATTGCTGACTCTTGCTGATGACAGCATCAGCCATGTCGCCAATGTTCTTCATACGAATGATATCGCGCAACTTGAAGTGGATGTTCCAACGCTTTTCTATCTCACTGATGATGGTCATGTTGGTCAGAGAATCCCAGTTCTCGATATCATCGGTGGTCATGTTTTCAGAAAGTTGGAGGTTACTTTGGTTCAACACGGCAGAGAAAATGCCATTCAAAACCTGCATGATTTCGTTTTTTTCCATTCTGTTTCTTATTTTTATAAGTCCTTTGTTAGTTTTTCAAAATGTGCGTGTTTCTGCTAAATGCTTTCCTTAATGCGTTTTCTGTCGATTTTATTATTGGCATTCTGCGGGAAAACCGGCATGAAAACCACGCGCGAAGGCAGCATGTAAGCGGGCAGATATTGCCGCAGGAAGTCTTGCAACTGCTCACTGCTTCCATCATCATTGCACTCTACAACCAAGTTGATAGTCTGGTTGTTCTGTTCTCCTGTAACGACAGCAACCACGGCTGTCTGCTGGTCATAATAGCGTCGGGCCACGCTTTCTATCTCGCTGAGTTCAATGCGATAGCCCTGTATCTTTACCTGAGAGTCGCTGCGTCCCACGTATTCTATGTTGCCATTTTCATCTTCACGGCAGATATCACCCGTCAGATACCAGCGGCGTTTGCCGTCAGAGAAGAAAGCCTGACGGTTCTTTTCATCATCATTCCAATAGCCCGGAGTGAGCATATCGCCTGCCAAACAAAGCTCACCTGTTTCGCCTTGCGCCACTTTTTGATGCTCGCTGTCGACAATCATTGTGTGGGTATGCAACATCGCTTTACCGATACTGACCACGCCATTGTGCTGTTTGATGTTGTGACTGCCCACACGATAGGCCGTACAGTAAATGGTGTTTTCAGTCGGCCCGTACACATTCCACACCGTAGCATGACTTGCCACCTGCTTCCATGGCACCACATCATCAACCATTAATGCCTCACCACAGAAGAGAGAATAGCGCAAGTCGGGAGCCGAAAGCTCACTGAGATAAGGACGAAGATAATGGATAACCGATGGCACCATCAGCGTAACGGTGAGTCGGTAGTCGTCCATTAGGCGGAAAACCTCTTGCCATTTAATGCTGCCAAGACGCACCGTGTAGACACAAGCACCTGCTATCAGCGGCGGAAGATAGCTGCCCACCGAAAGATCGAAAGTCAAATCAAACATCTGCAAGCAGCGATCTTTGGGCAAAAGACTAATCCCTAACTGGGCAAAAGCCTCCAAAAAAGCTTCCACATTGCCGAAAGTGACAGGCACACCCTTGGGCCGTCCTGTTGTTCCAGAAGTGAAAAGGATATATGCCGGAGCATCTTTGCCCACCTCGCAAGGGGCATCTAATTTGTCGGCATCAGGCAGTTGGGCCGTCATGATGACACCCTCGCTGTCGTAACGCGTGCTTTCACCCGAGTCAAGAATGGTCTTGATATCTACCTGACTGATGATATCATTGCAACGTTGCAGGGGTTGAAGCGGATGAAGAGGCACGTAGCAACGGCCTTCCATCCATAAAGCGAGTATGGAAGCATAGGTGTTTAAGTCGTCGTTGGCTACCAAACCGATAATACTTTCGCATTCTCTTACCACGCAACGGATAGCTGCAACACGCTTCATCAGCTGTCCGTAAGTCCACATTTTATCGTCAATGCAAAAGGCATTCTGAGATGTATGGGCCAACAGACTGTCATGAAGAAGCGCCACAAGCTGTGCATTTTGGCTTTCTTTGATCATTTCCTTGATTATAAAGTAAATGCAAAGTTACATCAAAATGCAAGATTATGGCGCTTCCAAGGACTTAAAAATATTAAAAAACAGGATTGCCTACGCAGGCATTCGGCATTTGAATATGCAGCATACTGCACACACTCGGTGCAATATCTGTCATGAAAGTAGGACGTGAAGTCTCACCCGGTTTAACGCCCCAACCCATGAAAATCAATGGGATGTGACTGTCGTCTGGATTCCAAAGACTATGACTTGTGCCCTTATACGTAGGATTTGCCGAGCTGTTTATCCATCCGGGATTCGTCACAATGAGTAGATCTCCACCACGTTCACGACTATATCCGTTGATGATTCGCTCGCGAATAGGCTGTGCAATAGGCATTGTTGCCACTTCATCATAGTCAACGACATACGTGATATTAGGCTTTTTCTCTAACAATTCCTTTGCTTTTACCTTCACATCCTTGAGGTTTAAGTTGGCTGAAGCAATGCTCTTATGGTCTAAGAAAACGCGGAGTGCATTCTCACCCAACACAAAATTGGTTGTTGTTCCAAACGCTTGTTGCAGCTGTTGGTTAAGTTCTTTCACCACATTCCAGCATTCAAAGCCACCCGCGGGCATCTTATGACTGCGCATGAAGTTAGGATTGTGAGAGCCACCATGGTCAGCTGTGAGGAAAACGAGATAGTTTCCGCGTCCCACTTGCGCATCCAACGTCTTGAAGAAACGGGCAAGATCGCGGTCGAGTTGAATGTAAGCATCGTGGTTTTCGGGGCCACGTGTGCTGAACTTATGGCCAATTGCGTCGGTGGGAGATATGCTTACAGTGAGCATATCGGTTTCAGTTCCCTGACCAAGATTCTCATTTTTCAAGATAGCCTCAGCCATATCAAAGGTTATGGTGATGCCTTTCACATCGAGTTTGATGTCATACCCCGGCTTCTGTTGATGGGCTTTGTTAAAGTCGTTGACCCATGTTGGCAGCTGATTCATATAATAAGTGCTCGTAACGAAATGGCCGGCACTCGTATCCCACCAATAAGCTGCATCGGCACTATGGCCTGCTGGCAAGATTGAAGCACGGTCTTTGAGTGCCACTCCGAAGACTTTTGACTTATAGTTTGTAGCCAATTTCAACTCATCTCCTATCGTTGAAGCCAACAAATTGCGTGGAGACATCTTGCCTTCTTTTGAATCACTGCCTACGCTTTGCACCGTTTCATCACCACAACAATAGGTATCCTTGCCGTTAATATAGAAGTTATTGCCGAGGATTCCCATCAAAGCAGGCACACTTCCCGTATAAACGCAAGAGTGACCAATGGCAGTTACGGTTGGAATATAAGGCACCATAGTATTCTGACAGCTATATCCTTCTGACAAAAGTCGCTTGAATCCATCGCTAACATACTCCTTATTATAGAAGTAAAGATAATCCCAGCGCATCTGATCTACTACAATTCCAACAACCAACTTAGGCCGATTAACTTGTGCATGGCCTAAAAACGTGCAGGCTAAAAGCATTAATATCAAAAACTTTCTTTTCATTCTGGTTTTGGTTTAGTGTTATTATTTGAGTTTATTAAAGTTAGTTTTCTGTTTCTTTCTTTGTTCTTTGCAACATCATTAGTGTTTTGCTGGGTCGCCAACTTTCACCAATGGTCTGTCAGCGGCTACCTTTAGACAATACGCTCTGACGTCCTTCCAATGATAATATGGGTAGACATCGGTTGCAATGGGTAGCTTAGCTTCATTCTCATTGCGTAGAATCTTGACGAGAATATCGTCACTTCCCGGCTTACGATAGTACACAAATTGAAGATTACAGGCCATAGGGAAGATGCGATAATTATTCCATCCCTTCATCGTTACTTGCTCAAGGTCGGCTACTTGCACACCCATGCCGTCGAGATCTAACAGGCAAGTCAACGGCATTACCATCGTATCATGTCCATAACGCAGTGTAACACTGGGATGATTCAACATTAAACAGCTGTCTGCTTCACTAACAATCTTGCGCAGAAGAAAGCGTTGTGACGTTGGCTGTTGACCGCCATTGAGGGGTGAAGGGCCATAGTTGATATACCACCAAGCATTGTTTGTGGTCCAAAGATCATAGAGTTCTTTGTCTGTAAAAAAGTTAAACAATGAGAGCTCATGACGCAGTTCAGTACTCTGAACATTAGAAGCCTGCTTGAAAAGTGTGCTATATAGTTGTTTGAAATTTATCTCTTTTTGCCAATAAGTGCTATCATTGAAGAGCTCATTCATTAGTCGTTCGGGATGAATATGACGTTTACTGAAGTTGTCAAATGCCTCACGTGCAGCCTTTGGCATACGCTGTTTGAAAAGCGAAGTGTCGTTATGATTCATGTAATACATGTCATGATAGCTTGCATCATGCGTGATTTCGAGATTTGGATTCATGCGAACGAGCTGCTGAAGCGCGTTTTCCATGCTCAGAATACAGCGGATAACCACCGTACTTTTAGCGTCAACATGGGTCTTTCCCTTAAAGATTTCGGGGAAATTCCGCACCATGCGTTCAGCAATCTGACGGTGTTGTTCAGCTCCAAGCGGTGTAAGTTCGCCGTCACGCCCCTTGGCTGCATCTCGAAGCAGACGCAAATCGCGAAGCACTTCCTGCCCTTTCGGCGTTAGTTTTCCTAATGAATCGGCCCTCTCTAACATGAGAACAGGCTGATTATAGTCGCGATCTCCGATGAGCCAACGGCTTCCGTGTCGTCCATAATGACTGAGATAAAAAGGTTTGTAGCCTTTAGGCGCACGCGTAAGTGACTTTTGTAATGGGCCAGGATAAGCCAGATAGTTTCCAGCCACTAACTGTCTGTTTAACCTAATGTCTTCTTTTGCCTGCTGTGCCGATACACTTAGGCAGAGCGTTAGCAATGAAATAAAAACTATTTTGCGTTTCATAATGTTACAAAGATAGCTATTTTTATTTGTAAATGAAAATGATTATCAAAGAAAAATGTTTTATGTGAACAGGGATTCTCGGTCAAGGGAAGACCCTCATGAACTCAAACAAGGGGACGATGGATAGGAAAAGAGCGACGGATATGCACAAAAGGACGATGAAAATCTTGTCAAATGATTTCTTTGTTTTTAACACTCCACTACACCACGAAATAGAAACGAAGACACGAAAAAAGTATAAACACACCCTTCTTTCATGGCTTTGATTCCATGAATTTCGTCTCTCGGCTTCGCCTTCCAACCCGTTTTGCATCATCATTTGCGCCAAATCACACGATGATTTGCACCAAACGAAGTGGTGAATCAATGCTTTTTACTGCCCAATCTGCCGCAAATCATGTGCGTTTCTGTCGTTTAAAAGCTCTGTCATTCCATAAGAATCGCTTAACCATCTAACAGTCAGCGCATTATGAAATCACAAAAATCAAACGAAAACGGGATAAAAACCATCGCGCGTTTTGAAGCTGCCAATCTATTAAACAGATTTGTAAAAGGGTTTCAAAAGATTTAACCTATAAGTCGCTTACTATTTGCTGATTGGATTATCCCTATCCCCCCTTCTTTCAACCCCTATGGTTCCATTACAAGATTTGATTAGCGTGGTCTTTCACTTTGATTTCCTTTGGTCCAATGATACGCGTTACTACGCCCTCAGTATCCGTGATAAAGGTTGTGCGGAAGACGCCCATATACGTGCGCCCAGCCATCTTCTTCTCGCCATATACACCGAGTTCTTGCACGAGTTTGAGGTCGGTGTCGCAGAGAAGTGGGAAGGGAAGCTGATACTTCTCTATGAACTTATGATGCGATTTGGCGTCCTGTGTGCTGCAACCTAACACGGAATAACCCTGTGAAATGAATCGTTCGTAGTTGTCACGGAGGTTACATGCCTCATTAGTACAACCCGGAGTAGAGTCCTTCGGATAGATATATAGCACTAATTTCTTGCCTTTAAAGTCACTGATTTTCCATTCCTTACCGTCTTGGTCGATGCCTAAGACCTCGGGAAGTCTTTGTCCTACTTCAATCATACGTTATTTTTTTATGTTTGGTTTCTATGATAAGCCACTACAAAAAATGGCCGTTCATTATTCAAAGACAAAGATACGATTTCTCAATGACACTTTTATGCTTTTCTAAAATAAATTATCTCGTGAAATAGAACAATGGCAAATATCAGAAAAAAGACTGCATAATAGGATACAAAATAAAAAAATTACTTATCTTTGTGATTGAGAAAGGTTACTATTATGGAAACAACAGTATTCAATCCAACCCAGATTCATCTGCTAAAGATGTTTGAAATTGATAAGTCAGAAAAGGGACTTGAAGAGCTGAAAGAAGTGCTTTATCATTATTATTCCAAAAAGATGAATAAGGCACTCGATAGATTATGGGACTCGGGAGAACTGGATCAAGCGCGTTTGGACATGCTAAATGAAACCGATCTTCATGCATTGTAAGCGACATGCGCATAGTACTTGATACCAATTGTCTAATACAAAGTGTTTCACCTCGCAGCAAATACCACGCTGTGTGGCAGTCTTTTGTGTCAGGAAAAAATAGACTTTGCGTAACTTTTCTTTAGCTTTCTATTTAAGAAAAGCATATAACAAAGAAACCATATTACTTGAATAATCTAATCATCCCCTATCGTTTTATGTTTGGTTTAATATAAAATGCGGGTGAAGTTCATCACCATAATTCGGTTGATAGACGAAGTCGGCCTCATTGAATGTGAGGAGTTGTTGGGGAGAATGCCACTGATGACGGATAATACAGCCTGTCATTGCACCGCGACATTGCTTGGCATAGACGGAAACAACCTTCATTTTATCCCCTTTTTCCACATAGAATAGCGGCTGAATGACCTTGACTTCACGGCAAATGCGCTTCCAATCGAAGAGATGTTCATACTCTTCGGTGGCCAAATGTATCAATATTCCATCGTCTTGTTTGACTGCATCAATGAGCATATCTGTAAGGAGTGGGCGCCAGAAAGCAAACATATTATGATGTTGTGTGGCTTTAAGCGTCACCTTAGCCTCCATGCGATAGGGATGAATTTGGTCTAAAGGACGAAGCAATCCATAGAGGAATGACGTGATGAAAAGATGGTGTTGAGCAAACCGAAAGTCTGATTCGGTGAACGAAGATGCCTGAAGATGTTTATAAGCATGACCGTTATAAGCCAACAAAACAGGCAGTTTCTCGTCGTCATTAAAGAAACTTTGAAACCTCAACTGATTCTCTAAGGCGATAGAATTGCTGCAATTCAAGCGCTTGGCAAGCGTTTCTACATCCCATGAACTCATCTCTAATGCAAAACGTTCTGCCTCAGATGAGAATACAGGTACAGTCTTCTCAGGCACAGAAACGGCCGTTTTAGAGTTCATAATCTTGGCAGAAGCGAGAATTATCTGCATAGTGTGATGATTTGATTTCCGTCGATTGATTCTGTCTTTTCTATGTGAGCATCAGATGGAATGTGTGGAGCTGGCACGCCATCTGTTATCAAAACAGGCGCTGTTTCGATTCGAATCTCATCCCAAAGTCCGCGATCTATAAAGGCTTGGAGCGTCATTCTACCGCCCTCAACCACAAGACTTTGTTTCTTTGTTGCATAGAGATGGTCTATCACTTCGTCAATGGTTGCAGCGACAGTCCAATTGAATGGTTGCTCGTTTTGTGCTGACATCGTCGGCGAAAGCACAATGCGTTCGGGGTTTTGCCCACTCCATTGCCGCACATCAAGCCTCGGATGATCTGTTAAAAAGGTGGTATGTCCCACGAGAATAGCATCGTTCTCGGCTCGCAACTGGTGCACAAGCATCTGTGTTTTGGGCGTAGAGAGTTGCAATGGGCCACCTTTTCGGCTGATAAAACCATCGAGTGTTTGCGCCCATTTCAATAGAATGTATGGGCGATGTTGGGCATTAAATATGATAAAACGACGGTTCAGCGCCAGACATTCCTTTTCCATCACTCCGACAATCACCTCAATTCCGGCGTCGCGCATATGCTGAATACCTCGTCCTTGCACCTTTGCAAAGGGGTCAACACAACCGCAAACGCAACGCTTTATGCCTTTACTGATGATGAGATCTGCGCAAGGTGGCGTCTTCCCATAATGCGAACAAGGCTCTAACGACACGTAGATTGTGGCCTCGTTTAACAGCATTTCATCCTCTGGTTTGACGCTTGCAAAGGCATTAACTTCAGCGTGTCCTTCACCAAATCTGACGTGATATCCCTCGCCAATGATACGATTTTGCGCCACAATTACAGCCCCAACCATGGGATTAGGCTTGGCATTTTGTCGTCCATTCTCAGCCAATTGCAGGCACCGTTTCATGTAATATTCGTGCTCCATAGACTGCAAACTTACACAAAAATCTTTGATTACGTGTGACGATAGCCCAAATTTTATGCTTGAATAAGCCTAATACTACAACTTTCTTTGATTCGCTTCAAACGAAAAAAGGAAAGCCGTTAGCTTTCCTTTTGACTGAATTGTCGGGATGACCAGACTCGAACTGGCGACCTCGCGCCCCCCAGACGTGTGCGCTACCAACTGCGCTACATCCCGAATTCGCATGCAAAGATAATCATCAATCACGACATAACCAAATTTTATGGCAAGGATATTTGAAAATAATTGCGAACATATCATTCTGCAAAGGAGAAAGAAAGTCGAGGACTGATGATGCATAAAGCGATTTATCCTGCCCTATGCTGTTGTATGATTTGGGGCAGATAGGCGTGTAATCTGCCGCGTTTTACACGACAAAATAAGTCGAATGACACGCTAAAATAACGCAGATTACACCACGAAATGATGCAGATTGCATGACGACTCACATCATTCTTGCTCATCGTTTGCATAAAATGCTGAGGTTCATTGACTTACATTCCATTTGCAGGAGGCTTTGAAAAGAGCACATGGAGGGTCATTCTAACAAGAAAGGGGATTGGGATGCAGACGTCATAAGGCTTTGCATATCCTTCATTGTGAATGTAGTTTGCCGTTTGGTTTCACATAATTATCGGCCAAAGGGATAGCGTTTATGCCGTGAGTTCACCTTAAATATTCAGAGAAATCCTTTGCCATTCATGGAAAATCCATTAATTTTGCCCCGTAAATAGCTATTTAATGAAAATATTAGTGACTGGTGCCAGTGGATTCATTGGCAGCTTTATCGTAGAAGAAGCGCTGCGTCGGGAGATGGAAGTGTGGGCTGCTGTGAGGAAAAGCAGTTCAAAAAAGTATCTCACCGATAAGCGAATACACTTCATTGAGCTCAACTTATCCTCTGAAAAAGACTTGGAAAAGCAACTTGCCGGACACGAGTTCGACTATGTTGTGCATGCTGCAGGCGTGACAAAGTGCCTACATGCCGACGACTTTTACAAGATAAATACAGACGGAACGCGTCATCTTGTTGAAGCGTTGCTGGCATTACACATGCCCATCCGACGTTTCATCTACTTGAGTAGTCTTAGTGTTTATGGCGCAATCAAAGAGCAACAACCTTATCACGAGATTACAGAAGACGACCATCCGAAGCCAAACACGGCGTATGGGAAAAGCAAACTCATGGCCGAAGCGTATTTGGAGCGCGTGGGAAACGATTTCCCTTACATCATTTTAAGGCCCACAGGAGTCTATGGACCGCGTGAACGCGACTACTTCTTAATGGCAAAAAGCATCAAGGGGCACGTTGATTTCTCTGTTGGTTTCAAGCGTCAGGACATCACATTTGTTTATGTTACCGACGTGGTTCAAGCCGTTTTTCAGGCTTTCGACCATGGACGTGACGGACGAAAATACTTTCTCAGTGACGGCAATGTATACCAATCGTCAGACTTCAGCAATCTGATTCATAAATGCCTTGGCAATCCTTGGTGGATAAGAATTAAGGCTCCGGTTTGGGTTTTGCGTGTCGTGACGTTCTTTGGTGAGCGCATTGCTCACATGACGGGTAAGATTTCAGCGCTCAACAACGATAAATATAACATATTAAAGCAGCGTAATTGGCGTTGCGATATAGAGCCTGCAGTAGATGAATTGGGCTTTCATCCGCAGGTAGACCTTGCAGAAGGTACGCGAAGAACTATCGAATGGTATCGCGAGAACAAATGGTTGTAAATGGTAAAAAGAAGAAACAAGAACACTTTTACATGGCCTTGGCAGGGCGAAGGATGGCAGGCTGAGCACAAAAGTCTCATGCCTTTTGAGTGGGTTGTGATTGCTTATATCGCATTTACCCTATTGATTGTGCTGTTCACTTCTACCAAATTAACGAATCCCGAGACGATGATTTGGGAGCGAGTTCGCGTGGGAGCAACTATCATTGCCCTATGGATTGTCTATCGATTACTGCCTTGTAGGTTTACAATGTTTGTCCGTGTGGCAGCTCAAATGGGTATGTTGGCATGGTGGTATCCCGATACCTACGAAATCAATCGCATGTTTCCGAACCTCGATCACGTGTTTGCCACCTGGGAACAACAGCTCTTTGGTTTCCAACCTGCACTCGAATTTGCCCGTGCTTTCCCTTCACCCATTGTGAGTGAGCTTATGGATTGTGGTTATGTTTCCTATTTTCCGATGATAGCAGTAGTAACACTTTACTATTTCTTCAAACGCTATGAAGACTTTGGAAAGGCTGCTTTCATCATCTTGGGAGCCTTTTTCAGCTATTACGTTATCTTTGATTTACTGCCTGTTGCAGGGCCAACCTTTTATTATAAAGCCATTGGTTTGCACAATGCTGCACACGGAATATTTCCCAATGTGGGTGATTACTTCAACTCACATCAAGCTTGTTTGCCGAGTCCGGGTGATGTTCATGGCATCTTTTACAATCTCGTTGAAGATGCAAAAGCCGCAGGTGAGCGCCCCACGGCAGCCTTTCCGAGCAGTCATGTCGGTGTAAGCACCATCTGCATGCTATTGGCTTGGCACAGTGGTAACCGCAAACTGCTGTTTACTTTGCTGCCCTTCTACGTGTTCTTATGCATGGCTACCGTCTACATTCAGGCGCATTATGCCATTGATGCCATAGCAGGCTTGATTACAGGTGTGGCACTTTATGCCGTGTTGAATTTCATTTCAAACCGCATATCCACTCCCGGAGTCTCTCGAAGAAATGGGAGATGACACTTGGCTAAAGTCTTTTGTATCCGCCGTTGAACGCATTAAAAGAAAAGAGACCATTGATTTTCAAAAGAAAGAAAGCTGTAAAAAGCGGAAATTACGATAGACTTTTCAATATTGATAACATACAATTAAATTATATATAAAGACAATAAAGCAAACAACATATAAGCCTTCACAAGCCTTTTAAGCTTTTTCTCCCCTTCGTTGGGGAGGGAGTCATGGGCTGATTTCAGGCTTTTTTATCATTTATGGACAAGAAATTATACATCGAAACCTATGGCTGTCAGATGAATGTAGCCGATAGTGAGGTCGTCGCTTCAGTCATGAAGATGGCCGGATACGACGTATGTGAGAACGAAGAAGAGGCAGATGCCATCTTTCTTAATACTTGCAGTGTACGCGAAAATGCCGAAAACAAGATATACAATCGACTTGATACACTGCATGCCGAGCAAAAGAAAGGACGTCAACTCATCCTTGGTGTGCTCGGCTGTATGGCCGAACGAGTGAAAGACGACCTTATAAAGAACCACCACGCAAGCCTTGTTTGTGGTCCTGATTCCTATCTAAACTTGCCAACAATGATAGCAGAATGCGAGCTTGGTCATGCCGCAGTAGACACCGATCTCTCTACAACAGAGACCTATCGTGACGTGCTTCCGCAACGCATTGGAGGCAATCGGGTGAGCGGTTTCGTTAGTATCATGCGCGGATGTAACAACTTTTGCCACTATTGTATCGTGCCTTATACACGCGGAAGAGAGCGTAGTCGTGATGTGGAAAGCATCTTGGCAGAGGTCAAAGACTTGCATGACAAAGGGTTTAAAGAGGTTACTTTGCTTGGCCAGAACGTCAATTCGTATGGTCTTTTGCCGAATGGTAAGCGCCCCGAAAACGGCACTTCGTTTGCCGAACTGCTTCGAAAGGTGGCGCAAAGTGTGCCTGATATGCGTGTGAGATTCACCACTTCGAATCCTGAAGACATGTCAGAAGACATCCTACATGCTATTGCCGACGAGCCAAACCTTTGCAAACACATTCACTTTCCCGCTCAAAGTGGCAGCAATAAGATACTGAAACTGATGAACAGAAAGTACACACGGGAGGACTATCTCGATAAAGTTGCTGCCATAAAACGCATCATTCCAGACTGTGGTTTGACTACCGATATCTTCGTTGGCTATCATAATGAGACGGAAGAAGACCAAGAACAGACGCTATCTTTAGTCAAAGAGGTAGGTTATGACAGTGCTTTCATGTTCAAATATAGTGAACGTCCCGGCACCTATGCAGCCAAACATCTGGCCGACAACGTGCCCGAAGAGGTGAAGATTGCCCGACTCAATCAGCTCATTCATTTGCAAACAGCCATCAGTGCCGAACAAAACAAGAAGGATGAAGGCCGAGAATTTGTGATTCTTACAGAGAGATTCAGTAAGAAAGACCGTCATCATCTCATGGGAAGAACCGAACAAAACAAGGCCGTTATTATCGAAAAAGGCAATCACCACATAGGCGAGTTTATCAAAGTGCGTATCACTGGTTCGACGAGTGCAACGCTCTTTGGCGAAGAAATCAAATAAATCAAGACCGAAAACGTATGAAAGAGTTCTTGCAAGTGCTTCGACGCTTCGTTCCACCTTATAAGAAATATCTCGTGTGGAGCATCATATTCAACATCCTTTCAGCGGTGTTGAACATCTTTTCTTTCATGACTTTGATTCCTATTTTGCAGATTTTGTTCAAGACAAGTGACGTTAAACCTGTCACGAAACTCATCACATGGGACAATGTTCATAGTTTAGAAAGCTTCGTAGATCTGTTGGTTAACAATGCCAACTACTACATTCAGCACTATATTTTCACGTTAGGTCCGGCCAACACCTTATTGATAATAGGTCTGCTTTTGGCTTTTATGACCATGTTGAAAACAGGAGCTTACTTTCTCTCTTCAGCCACAATCATTCCTATTCGCACAGGAGTTGTGCGCGACATCCGCAACCAACTCTACCAGAAAATCAATGCATTGTCGCTCGGTTTCTTTAGCGAAGAGCGCAAAGGTGACATCATTGCCCGCATGAGTGGCGATGTTCAAGAGATTGAAAGCTCTATCATGGCGAGCTTAGACATGCTTTTCAAGAACCCAATTCTCATCATTAGCTACTTTGCAGCCTTAGTGATCACATCGTGGCAACTTACACTTTTCACGATAATCTTTGTGCCAATCTTCGGTTGGTTCATGGGAATCGTTGGGCGAAAGCTCAAGGCTCAAAGCATAGAAGCCCAGAGTTTATGGAGTGATACGATGAGTCAGGTGGAAGAAACACTTGGTGGTCTGCGCATCATTAAAGCCTTTTGTGCAGAAAAACTGATGAATGAAAGGTTTGATAAAGTAAATAGTTGCTACCGAAAGAATGTCATGCGAGTGAACATTCGCCAACAAATGGCCCACCCAATGAGTGAGTTTCTTGGCACGGTTATGATTATTATAGTGCTTTGGGTGGGTGGAATGCTCGTGTTAAACAACCATACTTTGACCGGCCCTAAGTTCATTTATTATCTTGTAATGCTCTATTCTATCATCAATCCCCTAAAAGAATTCTCAAAGGCGGGCTACAATATACCGAAAGGATTGGCCAGTATGGAGCGCGTAGATAAGATACTTAAAGCCGAGATTAGCATCAAAGAGAGTGCTCATCCAAAGTCAATCGTTGCCTTTGAACACGACATAGAGTTCCGTCATGTGTCATTCAAATATGAACAAAAATGGGTGCTTCGCGACATCAACCTTACGATTCCGAAAGGCAAGATGGTTGCACTCGTTGGTCAAAGTGGCTCAGGAAAGTCCACACTTGTAGACCTTATTCCTCGTTATTACGATGTACAAGAGGGAGAAATACTTATTGATGGTATCAACATTAAAGACTTAAAGATTCATGATTTGCGTCGCCTCATCGGCAATGTAAACCAAGAAGCCATCCTGTTTAACGACACTTTCAAGAACAATATCAAGTTCGGCACCTCGGAAGCTACCGATGAACAAGTGGCTGAAGCGGCTCGAATTGCGAACGCTTTTGACTTTATTATGCAGAGTGAAAAGGGCTTCAACACGAGCATAGGTGACCGTGGTGGTAGGCTATCGGGAGGCCAACGGCAGCGTGTTAGCATAGCGCGTGCCATCTTAAAGAACCCACCTATCCTTATACTTGATGAGGCAACGTCGGCTCTCGACACTGAAAGTGAACGGTTAGTACAGGATGCTTTGGCGAAATTAATGAAGACTCGAACGACCATTGCGGTAGCCCATAGACTATCAACCATACGTAATGCCGACGAGATTTGCGTGCTCCATGAAGGCCGAATCATTGAACGTGGCACACATGATGAACTCATTGGCAATAACGGATACTACAAAAAGCTGCACGAAATGCAACAAGTGTAAACTAAAGAAAGGATGGAATAGCATGAAACGCCTATTAAAATCATCATTCGGTTCGCCCATAGCATTGCTTGTTAACTTGCTATTGGCCTACCTCATCTACCTTCTTGCACGCGTCACTTACGTGTTTGTGAACTACAGTTACTTTGCCGAAGGAATCAAACTCAGCACTATCGGTCCCTGGATTAAAGGCAGTTTGATGTTTGATACCACGGCAATTCTCTACACAAACAGCCTTTACATGGTTCTCATGCTCATTCCTTTTTGGCGCAAAGAAAACCCGATTTATCACCGCATCTGCAAGTGGTTGTTTGTTGTTGTCAATGCCTTTGCGTTAGCCATCAACCTTGCTGACGCTGTCTACTTCCCCTTTACACTGCGCCGAACGACAACAAGCGTGTTCAGAGAGTTTGGTAATGAGAATAACATTACAGGCATTATCCTTCATAATACGCTGACCCACTGGTATCTTTTACTTATCTTTGGACTCATCGTTTGGGCCATCTGGAAATGTTATGTCATGCCACACACCGACTATCGTGACTATAAGCGTCCGAAGGAAAGATGGGCTTTCACACTCAAACTCCTTGTATGCTTCGTGTTAGCAGGCATAGTTACCGTGGCAGGATGCCGCGGAGGACTTCAATCTGGCGTGCGACCCATCACCATAAGCAATGCAAATCAGTTTGTAGAACGACCCACTGACTGCGCTGTTGTGCTTAATACGCCGTTCGCATTAATACGTACTATTGGCAAATCCGACTTCGAAATACCTCGTTATTACACATCACTCAATGAGGCCGATAAAGTCTATTCGCCCGTTCACTTCAATGTTCCGAAGGGACAAATCAAGAAGAAGAATATCGTGATTCTCATCGTTGAGAGTTTCGGAAGAGAATATATCGGTGGCTTTAACAAGGACTTTTTCGATGGAAAATATAAGGGATATACGCCTAATGTAGACCGATTGATTGAGAAAAGTCTTGTTTATCGCTATTCATTTTGCAATGGAAGAAAGAGCATTGATGGTATGCCTTCCATCCTTTGTAGCATTCCTCGATTCGGTGAACCTTTTATTCTTACGCCCGCTTCAATGAATGATTACACCGGCTTACCAGGCCTTTTAAGCCATTGGGGCTATCAAACGGCCTTCTTCCATGGGGCAAACCGTGGTTCAATGGGCTTTTTGGCATTCTCTAAAAAGATTGGATTCCAAAACTATTATGGCCGCCAAGACTATGATGAAGACCCTCGTTTTGGTGGCGATAAGGACTTCGATGGCAACTGGGGAATATGGGATGAGCCCTTCCTTCAATACTATTGTGCGAAGATGGGCGAGCTAAAAGAGCCATTCATGACGGCACTTTTCACCGTGTCGAGCCACGACCCATTCGTTGTTCCCAGTAAATATAAGAACGTTTACAAGGAAGAACACCTTCCCATTCAGAAGTGCATACGCTACACCGACATGGCCATTGGAAAGTTCTTTGCCTCAGCAAGCAAACAGAAATGGTTCAAAAACACGATCTTTGTGCTTACCAGTGACCACACAAATCAAAGTGATCATGCACAATATAAAACCGATATAGGCGGCTTTTGCTCACCTATTATTATATATGATCCGTCAGGTGACATCATGCCTCAACGTGTAAATGGCATCGCACAACAAATAGATATCATGCCAACGCTACTCAATTATATAGGTTATCAGCGTCCATACATGGCCTTTGGTGCCGACCTTCTTGGCACGCCTGCAAGCGAAACGTGGGCTGTAAACTATCTAAATGGCATCTATCAATACGTGAAATATGGTTATGTTTTGCAGTGGGATGGCAAACAAACCAAAGCCATTTACAAACTCACCGACCTGCTTATGGAGCATAATCTCGTAGGAAAAGTGAAAGAACAACACCAGATGGAGACCGAGCTTAAGGCCATTATCTATCAATATATGTACCGAATGGTGAAGGATAAACTCAAAGTTCAGCCCCAAACAAAATGAAGAAAGCACTGTTATATATAGCTTATACCCTCGCTTATGGCTTTTGGTGGGTGATGTCTTTGTTGCCCTTATGGGTGCTTTATCGCCTTTCCGACCTACTCTATTACGTCATAACCTATGTTGTTCGCTATCGACATGACGTGATTTGGAACAATCTTTCCACCTCGTTTCCAGAGAAATCAGAGGCCGAACTGCGTGAGATTGAGCACCAATTCTACCATTGGTTCTGCGACTATCTTGTCGAAACAGTCAAGCTTATGTCTATAAGTAAACGACAACTCATGCAGAGAATGACGTTCACGGGTATGGAACAGATTCATGAAATCCTCTCCGAAGGCCAATCGATAGGCGTATATCTCGGACACTTAGGTAACTGGGAATGGATTACTTCGCTTCCCTATTGGACATCAAACGGCCTTTGTTGTCAGCTCTATCACCCTCTTGAAAACGAATATTTCGACCATTTGTTTAAGTATGTACGCGAACTTCACGGCGCCTTATGCATCCCCATGCAAGAGTCTTTGCGTAAGATTATCACGCTTTCTCGCGAAGGAAAGCCGCTCATTGTTGGCTATATATCCGATCAAGTGCCACTATGGTGGAACATACATCATTGGGTTGACTTCTTAAACCACGACACTCCAGTGCTCACCGGAGCCGAACGAATTGTCAAACACACTGGACAGGCCTTCTTTTATGGCCATGTTACACGCGTGAAAAGAGGCCATTATAACTGCGAAATGCGTCTCATCAGTCGCAACACCAAAGAGATGGCCGACTTTGAAATAACAGATCTCTACTATAAAGAATTGGAAAGGTCTATTAAAAACCAGCCCGAACTCTACTTATGGAGCCACAATCGCTGGAAAAGAACACGCGAAGAATTTAATAAAAACTGGGAAGTGAAGAATGGAAAGGTTGTGAAACGCAAAAAGGAACAGCCTCAACCGCAAGGCTAAACCCTGCTACTCGTTGTTTACTTCTCGTCAAAAGTCAAGATCTATTCACCTATAACACATGATCATCATGATGATTCCACGCAAACTTTACTATATGTTGCACAGCGGAAAGAACTCAAAGCTGCGCTATTATCTCACGTCTTATCTTTGGATTCTGACGCCCCACTGCCTGCTATCCCTATTTCGCAAGATGGTGCTTTCAAAGGTTTCACAACGCGACGACTGGGAAGAGATTTCGCAACGCGTGGACTATTACAACAAGCTTCAACGTTCAACCATCGACCATTCTGCCTTTCAACAGCAGGCCATCTGCCTCGCAAAGCAAAAGAAAACAGGGCAATCGGTTTACTATCTTGACTCATTTCGCTATGCAAAGGCCTTTCCTTTGAACAACAAATGGAAGTTGCTTCCTGGTGACATCACCGATATTCCGGAGGTTCCTTCAATTGTAAAGAGCCGACCAATTGATGCAAACAATGCCAACGCTGTACTGATGAAACTCGACCGTGTGCGTCATTTCCTCTTCGTAAACGACCCACTTCGCTTCACCGAAAAAGCCAATAAAGTGGTCTTTCGAGGCTTGATTGGCCAGTTCGATAGCAACACTTTAAAACAGAACCGCTATGATTTCGTCAAGAAATTCTTCGGTAATCCACGCTTCAATATCGGTGTTATCGACAAGCATTTAACGGAATGGTACACCGAGAAAATGACCATTCGGGAGCATCTCGACTATAAGTTTATCATGGCCTTAGAGGGTAATGATGTGGCAAGCAACCTCAAATGGATTATGTCTTCAAATTCAATCGCCGTCATGCCACGCCCAAAGTATGAAACATGGTTTATGGAAGGAACGCTCATTCCCAATTATCATTACATAGAAGTAAAGCCTGATTACAGCGACTTAGAGGACAGAATAGACTATTATATAAGTCATCCCGACGAGGCACAAGCCATCATCAATCATGCTCATGAACATGTAAACAGGTTTAGAAATGCCCATCGTGAATGCATCATTTCACTGCTTGTGTTAGATAAATATTTCCGAATGACCTCCCAAAAGGCGTCTTCTGAAACTTGAAGATAAGGTCACTTAAACCTCAATCAGTGCGAAATAATTTATATAAAACTCTTAAAACCATTATAAAATGAAAGAACAAAAAGGAAGAATTTCAGACGAAGAAACCAAAAAACTGCAAGCCTGCATCCTTGAACTTATGGTGAATATCGACCGCGTTTGCCGTGAACACCATCTGCGTTACTATCTTTTAGCAGGCACAATGCTGGGTGCTGTGCGCCACAAAGGCTTTGTTCCATGGGATGACGACGCAGACATTGCCCTGCCAAGAAAGGACTATAACATCCTCATTGCACATGCCAACGAGTGGTTACCCAAGCATATCGAGCTCGTCAGTGGCATTCAAAACCCACATTACCCCTATGCCTTTGCACGCATTCAAGACGCAAACACCACTTATATTCTGCGCAGAAGCTTCAACTTTATAGGCGGATTGCCCGTGGATATCTTTCCACTTGACGGCATGACTACAAACCCATTGAAACGCAAGTGGCATTATATGAGATATGATTTCTATGTGAGATTGATGTATTATAACCTACGCGATCCTTACAAACATGGGCGTGGTCTCGACTGCCTTTTCATCAAAATGTGTCACAAACTGCTCTCTTCGGCGTGGTTACATCGCAAACTTGACAAGATACAAAGCGAGTATGACTTCGACCATTCAACGCTCGTGGCCGACCATGACAACGCTCCTGAGCGCGGAATCTTACCGCGTGAGGTCTATGGAGAGCCTACCCCCATCTCGTTTGAAGGCCATAGTTTCATGGGCGTTGCTAAGCCCGATGCTTATCTAAAGTATTGCTATGGCAACTACATGCAGTTGCCTGACGAAATGCCTCCACAGAATTTCAGATACCTCGACTTGCAAATGCCCTATCGCACTTATTTGAAGCAGCAGGCAAACCAAAAGTAAGGATTTCTAAAGACGACTGAAAGCATTTCATCAACCCATTCATTTTGCGCGATGAAATACTACAAATTGGCGTGTGATATGACTCAAATCACACGCCAATTTGACGTGAATTATGAGACGCCTTTTACCTACTTACATCTCCAATTCTACATTATCAATCGGTAATTAATCTTTCTTCTTGATGCGACCAAACGTTTTGATGCTTGTGTATTGACGCCAAAGATTGAGTTTTCGCTTCTTAGGCACCCCGTGTCTGCGGATAAAATCGCGTGCACCTTCAAGCATTCTGTGGGCCACTTTACCATCGGTATAGGGGTCGTAATTGTCAATCACCCACCTGCGAAGACGCACATAGTCCTCATTTTCCACGACATCTTCCACGGCATCGCATAGGAGATTAGGGTCTGTTATGTTCTTCCAATAGATGTCTTTCGATATGGCATTGAGCGTCACCACAGGCTTATCGAGCAACAAGAACTCATAAATTGTTGACGAAGTATCGCTAATCATCACATCAGCCATCAGCATATATTTCGTCACACTGTAGTCATCGACATACACAATATTGTCATATTGTGCCGCCAAAGCCTTGTATTCATCCACCCATTCCTGACGAGTCAGCGGATGAAACTTCATCAACAGCAACACATCCTTTTGCTTACTAAGCTTCACTAAGTTATCTTTGATGAGCGGAAGTGACGTGAGTTTTGGCGAAAACGTAGGTGCATAGAGCACAATTTGCTGCTTTCCATACTGCTTTAACAGCTGTTCGCGCTCCTGATTAAAGTCATTTCGGTGTTCAGCTATCCAGTCTTGGCGTGGCCAACCCGTTTCCAACACTTCAAAATCTCCGTATTTCAACGACAACTCCTTAAACTTTTTAGTGAAGTAAGGGCCTTGCGTGAAGTAACAATCAAAGTATCTTCGGATAATCCAGTGGTCTTTTTTCTCAGCTGCATAGCCATGAAAGATTTGTATTTTCACACCAGAAAGGTAGTAGGGAACAATGTTTCCAGGCACGAAGATGGCTTCGGGCATAAAGTCATAAGTCTCTTGCATGCTCGCCGTCCAACGCACTTCATGCTTCAAAGGAAAGTCAGGAATCTTCTTTTCATGCACATACCACAGCACCTCATTCCCTCCTTCGCGGTCTGCTTCCAATTGAATGGGATGCAAAATATCTATGGCATACTTATTCTCGCAAAACAAAACGATTCTCATATTGAATGTAATAATTTTGAGTAAAGGTAAGGATAAATAACGAATTTCTGCCTTTATAACGAATTATTTTTATTATTTTTGTATGTAAATAGGTTATAATAGTATTATTAATAATGCAAGATCAGGACATAATGTTAAACTTCACCGTTGGTCCGGTGATGTCAAGTGAGGGCGTAAGAGCCATAGGTAGTGAGCAAGTTCCATACTTTCGAACTCCTGAATTCTCACAAGTGATGTTTGAAAACGAAGCCCTTATCAAGAAATTTGCTAAGGCTGACAAAGACGCAAGAGTCGTTTTTATTACTGGTTCGGGTTCAGCGGCAATGGAAGCAACCTTGATAAACACCTTCACTCCACAGGATAAGGTGCTTGTTATCAATGGAGGTAGCTTTGGAGAACGCTTTGTTCAGCTCTGCAAAGTACATCATATACCTTATACAGAGCTTGTACCTGAGTTTGGATATGACATCACCGATGAAATGCTTGCACCCTATGAGCAGCAAGGTTACACAGGTTTCTTGGTCAATGTAAACGAAACTTCCACAGGCGTTCACTACAATATAGAACGCATTAGCGCCTTTTGTAAGCGCAATAATCTGTTTCTTGTTGTCGACGCTATAAGCTCTTTTCTCGCCGATGCGTTTGATATGGAAGCCTTAGGTGCCGATGTAATGATCACAGGTTCACAGAAAGCGTTGGCTTGTCCACCGGGAATCTCAATCATAACCCTATCGTCTCGTGGCGTAGAACGTGTTTATCAACACGATGCCGGCTGTATGTATTTCGACTTAAAAGATGCATTAAAGAACGGAGAACGAGGCCAAACACCCTTCACTCCGGCTGTAGGCATCCTCAGACAAATCAATAAACGACTGCACGAAATCAATGAAGCGGGAGGCGAAGAAGCCGAAAGAGGTAAGATAAAAGCACTTGCAGATGACTTCCGTCAGCGTGTAAAGGCGTTGCCTTTTGACTTTGTTTCTCACTCACCGGGTAACGCAGTAACTCCTCTTCACCCTCGAAACGTGTCTGCTTACGATGTGTTTACGACATTGAAAGACGAATATCACATTTGGATTTGCCCCAATGGAGGCGATATGCGGGATAGAATCTTCCGCGTAGGTCATATTGGTGCACTGACCATTGAAGACAATACACGTCTGCTTGAGGCCTTGAAAGATATGCAGAAACGCGGACTTCTATAAACTATTACATGAAAAAAGTTATCACTTATGGCACTTATGACCTCATACATAAAGGTCATATTCGACTCTTAGAGCGTGCAAAGGCATTGGGAGATTACCTTGTTGTCGGTGTAACGGCAGACAATTTCGACCGCGCCCGAGGTAAGATTAACGTGCAACAATCACTCATTGAGCGCATAGAAAACGTCAGACAAACTGGTCTTGCCGATGAAATCATCGTCGAAGAATATGAGGGTCAGAAGATTGATGACATCAAACGATTGGGTATAGACATCTTTACGGTGGGGTCAGATTGGAAAGGTCACTTCGACTATCTTAACGAATACTGTAAGGTTGTCTATTTAGATAGAACGCAAGGCATATCAAGTTCGGAGCTAAGAGCAGAGAAATGTGATATTCACTTGGGGCTCATCGGTGAGTCGCCCATATTGAATAAGATTGTAAGAGAAGCCAATTATGTAAACGGACTACATGTTTCGGGCATCTATTCGCGTTCACATTTCAAGCTCAACAGCAGCATAAAAGATATTCCTTCGTATGAAACCATCGACGAATTACTTGACAATTGCAATGCCGTATACATCATTTCAAGTCCTGTTTCACATTATGAAGACATCAAAAAAGCTTTGAATCATGGGCTGAATGTACTTTGTGAGTCACCCATAACGATTGATCTTGTGCAATATGAAGAACTCCGTGAGCTGGCCAAACAGCACGGATGTATCCTCGCCGACGCACTGAAAACAGCCTATTCTATGGCGTATTATCGGCTGATTTTATTGGCAAAAACCGGTGTTATCGGCGATATTGTCTCGGTAGATGCCACATGTACGAGCCTTTCTAATGTGCAAAAAGAGTGGAATAGCATATGCGCCTGGGGACCAACTGCCCTACTTCCCATCTTCCAATTACTCGGAACAGATTATCATCAACGTCAAATTGTAACACGACTTGATGATGATAAGAACCTATTTGATGCCTTTACAAAGATATCTTTCACGTATAATCATGCCGTGGCCTCTATGAAAGTAGGGCAAGGAGTGAAGTCAGAAGGTGAGTTGATTATATCGGGAACAGAAGGTTATCTCTATGTACCTTCACCATGGTGGAAAACAGATTATTTTGAAATCAGAAAAGAAAATCCCGCCAACAACAAGCGCTATTTCTATCAACTCGATGGCGAAGGTATCCGCTATGAACTTGTTTCGTTTGTTAAATCCATTCAAACACAACGCCCATATAACTATATTGATACCGCCGTTTCAAAGGCTATTGTGAAAACTATCAAAGACTTTTATGCACAAAAAGATGTCATTCTCATTTAATTGTCATTGATATTGCATAACAACGCCCAATAGTTAATCCTACAAACTATTGGGCGTTATGCCTTTAAAGCGCTGCCAATAGCATGTCACTCTTTGTTAAATAGGCCTCATGAAAAGCCATAAATTAAGATAAATAATAGGATTCGTACCCTCTTTGACAATTATAAAAGGGTCTATTTTGAGCGATAAGATAACACGCATAACGTGTAAGCATGAAGTCAGATACTTCTCTTTTTCCACCTTTTCCTATTGATATCATTTTCGTGACCTCACGAAAATGATCATCAACACTGATATTCTGCGACTTACATGAATCCATTGCACGATGTATAGCGACCAGAAAGTTCTCCCAACGGGCATAACCTAATATACTTTGTAGCTCGCGTGCAAACCACACTTCGATTTGTTCTTTGGCATCATCGCTTTCAATATACTGAACAATGCTATCGAAAGAGGCCTTATATTGCATAATAATCTTTTTATCCATTGCCTTTTGATATCGCTTAATTTATATAGATTGATTTATTTTAATGATTCTATTTTCTCCTTAAAATGAAGCCAATCGCATGTCACCCTTTGTTAAATAGGCCTCATGAAAAGCCAAAGCAGAAGATAAACAATGGGGTTCGTGCCCGCAACCCGCTTTGCGTAGATACTCACGTAACAACGGACGATAGTCTGGATGCGCACAGTTTTCAATGATTTCTATAGCTCTTCGCTGCGGCCCTTTACCGCGAAGATCAGCTACTCCTTGTTCCGTCACAATCACATCTACGTCATGTTCCGTTGAGTCTACATGGCTACACATTGGTACAATCGTACTGATTCGGCCATCTTTTGTTGTACTTGGCATCGTGAAGATACTCAAATAACCATTACGTTCATAGTCACATGAGCCTCCAATGCCATTCATCAGCTGACTACCACACACATGACTGGAGTTCTCATGACCGTAAATGTCACACTCCATGGCTGTATTCATGGCAATAACTCCAAGCCGTCGTATCACCTCGGGTGAGTTACTGATCTCACTTGGGCGTATAACCACGTGACGATAAAAGAAGTCCATGTTACTATAAATATCCATAAGAGTCTCATTTGTCACTGTTAATGACGAACAACTCGCATCTATAATCTTCCCGTTTTTCATGTGTTTAATCACCGCATCCTGTACAACTTCGGTATAAACAGAGAAATTTGGAATGCCAGGATGATGCCCCAAAGCCTCTAAAACGGCATTACTGATGACACCAACACCACTCTGTACGGGGAGAAACTCTTTCGGAAGAAGACCTCGTTTCAGGTCGGAAACCAAAAAATCTGCCACAAAATTTCCCATCCTACTCGTCACTTCATCAACGGGTTTGAAGGATCTTGCCTCCTCAGGAATACAACATTCCACCACACCCACAATCTTATGACCGTCTATTTCGACAAATTCTTTTCCTATTCTATCGGTTACTTGATTGATCAATATCGGCAAACGATGAGGACAACGAGCCGGTTCGTAGACATCATGCAACAGGCGTGACTGCAAACTATGAAACGTATTGAGTTCTAAAATCACATGTTTGGCCATGCGAACAATCGTTGGAACCACGCCACCTGCACTCGTAAGATAGCCTCGACACGTACTTCCGGCCTGCATAAATCCGCTTACTTCAATGATAGCCCAATCGATTTCACCATAGAAACCACGGCGAAGTCGCTCGGCAACATGGCCTAAATGCATATCTTCAAAGTCTATTTCACCGGCATTTACGTGCTCTCTAAAGTCCTTGTTTGTTGAGAATGGCGTGCGAAACTTAATGGCGTTAGCAGCTGCCATGTCGCCTTCTACACTCTGACCCGTAGAGGCTCCCGTGATGATTCCAACCTTAAAGGGGCGTCCTTCGGCATGTTCGTGCAAGGCACGCTTAGAGAGTTCGCGAAAAACGGCTTTGGCAACACCATTCGGAGTGAAGCCCGATAGCGCCACAGTTTCATCATTTTGAATCATGGCCGCAGCTTCTGCAGCTGTCAATTTTGCATATATCATAAGCTTATTAAAGTTAAATATAATCGTGTTTTCTATGTTTTTTAAGGCCCAAAACCCGTTAGCAACAAGTCCTTTCACAGCCAAAAAGTTTTCCAAGCAGGTGTAAGCACGTACACATTAAAGTGAACTTCCAAAACATGGGCTATCAATGCAGTCTGCAAACAATATTCCATGCGTTTCCACCTCATTCTAAAAAGGTGGGTGATTCATGTCTCAAATATAGGTGAAATAATTGATATTCAGTGCAAAAAAGATGTTAAAAAAGTAGAGTTCTCATCCTTTTTGTTTGGTGGGGGAAGGAAAACAAAGCCTCACCCCCAGCCCCTCCCCGAAGAGGGAGGGGAGTGGTTAGTCGTGGAAATGGAAGGTATTATTTTAAGGTTAATTGGGGTTGGTGATATTGTTACTAATGAAGGGTAAAATGATTTGCGTCATTTCATCGTGTAAAATACGGCAAAACACATCGCCATTTGACGCAAATTAGCGCGTGAAATGGTACAAATTGTGACATAATATATTTAATGTTGAATTATGCCACGATACATATTGTTTCACAAATTATTTGAATTAGTGTCATAGATAATGTTTATTTCCACGTGACAAGCCACTGAATCATGTTGTAAGACAAAAGAAATCGTATAGGAAAATGCACGTTTCAACGCCGTAGGTGTTGCGTTTTTGATAGCCCAGGGTTGCCAAACGATAGTGTAGGCTACCCTGGGTTAGCGTATGTTGTGTGGGAAACAACGCCATAGGTGTTGCGCTTTTTTGGATTAATCCGCCATAAAAGGTTTCATTGTTAGCGTGACTTCACAGAAAAAGCTCAACACCTATGGCGTTGAATCTCCTTGCGAACGTTGACCCGGGGTAGGCTCGTTCCTCGCCAACCCCGGGCTATCAAAAGAACAACTCGTACCGAGTTGCATGGTGAGCGCATTCATAATGTGGGGAGGTTTCTCTGGGATATTGGTATAATACCCACGACATTGCATTGTTGTAACATTCACAATGGCGGATGTATTCTTTGGGATATTGGCATAATACCTGCGGCGTTGCATCGTTGTAACATTCACAATGGTGAATACATCCATTGTAATATTGCCACAACACCCACGGCGTTGAACAATCACAACATTCACAATAACGGACACATTCATTCAAACATTGCCACAACGCTTATGGTGTTGCTAAATTGATAAATACAAAACTTGCATGTTTTGCGCGGGAAACGGCGAATGAGAAAATACTATTTTACTTTCCTTTCAACACATTTTTGAGTCCGACGACATTGAGAACAACGATTTCTTTCTCACGAACGAAAATAAGATTTGAATGTTCTAAATCGTTAAGTGTACGGATAAGTGAACTCTTTTGCACACCAAACCTATCGGCAAGTTGCTTTCTTGACAACCTCAATGGTACGATATTAGCGTGTGAAGCCTCAACATTATGGAGCAGAAACGAGGCTATTTTCTCTTTGATGGAAGCCATATAAATCATCCGAATCTTATTCATCAGGAAACAATTGATATTGGAAAGGATATCCAAAAAATTGAATAAGACAAGACTATTGGTGTTAATCAGCTGCGAAAAATCAGCTTTCGGCATACAAAAAAGCGTACTCTCTTCAACTGCTCTGACTTCAACAGGCAGCTGGTTATGGTCAGAAAGTATGAAGGCCGGAGCCAACATAAATCCTGGTTTGAGGTAGTCTACCATCAAAGACTTGCTGCGCGACGACCCCATTCTTGCCGAAACCTTTCCTTCAAGCA
The DNA here is from genome assembly GCF_000477535.1 of Segatella salivae F0493. NCBI lineage: Bacteria > Pseudomonadati > Bacteroidota > Bacteroidia > Bacteroidales > Prevotellaceae > Segatella > Segatella salivae. The sequence goes on along the minus strand of NZ_AWGW01000025.1, from coordinate 80,663 downwards.
CCAATATCATCTCGTGAAGTGGTTGATGTTCTGCCATGAACAGCGTCTTTGCAGGCACCTTTTGAAGGCTATAATGCAGTGATTTCAATTGTTCTTCAATGGCATTTGCAGTTAAACCCGAGAAGAGTGCAGTGGTTTCGAGTTTTGAGTAGAGCGTTTCTTCCATGTAAATGATAACCTTTCGCCTACAAAAGTACACACTTTCTCAAAACTATGGCATACCTATTTTTATGTATTTTATAGCATTTCTGAACTTCAAAAAGCAAAAAATGGAGCAGAAACTCACGCTTCCGCCCCAATAATGAATCTTAACTCAGTGGCTTAAAACCTATTAAGAACAAGCCATCGGATATCTCTGCCAACAGCGAAAGCTCATCGTCGGTGAGTTTATTTATGCGTACATGCGTCATGGATAGAGGTCCAAGAGGAATCTTTGTATTAATGGTTAGCTCTTGATGGCTAAGGCTCCACGAGCCATTATTATCGGTAAAGTTCAGTGGAGAGGTTACTTTGAAGACAAACTTACCATGATTTTCAAACTTAAACTGCTTTTGTGCAACCCCTATAAACATATCCAAACGCAGGTTTCCCTTATGTTTAATGAGCATGCGTGAAGTGTAAACAACCGAATTCCAGGTGTGTTTCATCAGCAAATTCTCTATCTGTTGCTGTGTGAGAGTTTGCTTTGCAGCCGGAATAGTGAGGGTTTGAATCAGTTTGTTTTGGTCATTTTCTTTCACCATTACCTTCAAATGCTGTTCAAATCCCACCAATTGATCGGCATCAAACTGCCAGTTTCCCTGTGCATCGGTAAGGCCTTTGGTGAGCATCTGCCCCCGATCGTCAGCATAAACCAACAGCACTTCGCTCTTTGCGGGTAGGTTTTTAACGCTGATAATAGCCGATTTCGTTTCTTCTTTCACCTTTACTTGTGCCTCAGGATTACCCTTTTCATTGGGCGTATCCTCACTCTTTGAGCACGAAAACATCATCATTGTTCCCATCATCAGACAGAGAACAGCGAATAGATTACTACATATCTTTTTCATTTTACAATTTATTTTAGAGTTAAAACCATATTCATTTCACTAATCATTCGGTACACTATACGTCCCGTTTCCATCATTTTCAACCCACGAAGGCAGGTTTTCAATCATTGTTTCATTACTAATATCCGACAACTTAAAGGCATAATCGTTTTCAAACTGACTCTTATGCTGTCGCTTAAAGTCACTCTTCTTGAGATTCTTTGGCAGTATCAGTTTCTTAATTGCCCTCTCTCCTGTACGTGAATCATCGACATAAAGGGATTTCAAATGCGTGCAACGACTCAAATCTAAGACCTCACTTTGAGCATTACTCAACTTGAGTTGTCTCAGTGTTGCAGGGAAAACGAAGCGCTTAAGCATAGGCAAATCCACATCATTCCGCGTTAAACTGCCTATATAAATATCGGCTTTGGTGAATTTTAAGCTTGAAAAGTCAAGCTCTTTTAAGTCACCAAATACCTGAGAAGGAAACAAATAAATCGAATCTATGGCTGTAGATAGCTTCATATTTGCCGAAATAAACTTTCCGTTTGAATAGATTTTAAGCTTTGAAAGGTGGCTATAGTCAAACGAATCTCCGTCTTTATAGGGCACATTTCCAGAGCCACCGATATACAATCCCTCTATATTCTTCGGCAAATCCTTAGTAGCTATGGGGCTGAAATCAGGGTTATAAGATAAACGTTTGAGTCGATTGAGCCTTGAAAGTCCAACGAGTTCCACGCTTTGTTGTGGCACATCGCCGCGCGAAATATAGCCACCGATAGTCAAAGTATCTATATTTTCATTCAAGATTATCTTCTTTAGTGTGCGCTGTTCCATTGAAGTTTCCACCACATAAAGCTTATGTAACGACGAGTTTGCTACGTTTATAAGCTTAAACGGCTTATTATTGTCGGCATTAGTCTCAATAGATAAGCGCTGAATTGCCTTGTTATTGATAATCAATTTGTCATCGGCTGCGTCCGAATTCTCTATATCTATGTTCCTTACATGAATGTTATTGAGGCTCGCATTGGTATAAATGCCGTGCTTCAATGACAGTAACCGCATGGTGTTTGGAGTCACTTTGAGATTCGAAATGTCTACACCATCGAACAGAAGTGAATCTAACTTATCATTCTTTGATAGGTCATAACCCGCCATATCAATAGGTTTGAAAGCCTTAGAAGTAAACCACCACTCATATTTCTCTTTGTCGGCAGTGAGCGAAAAGACTCTAAGTTGCTTGAGTTTATCAAGATCTTTCACCTTAGAAACAAAGCAAGAAGGGAACGAAAGCGTTTCCAATGCAGGATAATTCCCTAAGCCCCACAGCGTTGTTTCTTGGTTTGTGCCCTTCAATTCGAGGTAATCATAAAACGAAGTCAACGCTTTTAACTGGCTCGGGGCTATCTCGTCTTTGTTCATTACCTTTAGAAACAGCGTGTCACCTGACGCTAAGATATAGCCACATCCTTGCGTTAGAGCCTCTTGATGATACTTATTATATAAGAGCCAAAACCGCTTTTGCGCCTCCTCTTCAGCGAGTTTAGGCACTAATTTCTTTGCTTCTTCAAAACGATAAGTCTTCAAATACGACTCAATTCGCTCCTTTAGGTATTGTTGATACTCTTTAGAGTTCTCGTTTAAGTCAATATCTTGCGTGATGATGTTCAGCAAATCGCCCTTCTCACACGATGAAATTGTAGCCACAAATAATAGGGACAATAACGTATATAGATACTTTTTCATTTTCAATATGCCTTTCATTATCTTAATTTAATTTACTAACCGCGTCCTTAACTCCTACAAATTTAGAGACATCGGGCATTGAAGTCTTCAACATAAACACGTAGTGTGTCTCCTCAGGTGACGTGATTCGATACCAGTTTCCTTTGTCGGTATGCTTTATAACCTCAAAGATATAGTAGAAATGTCGCCATAAATACACTCCCTTATCAGGCGTTTTAGAAGGCCAGAAGACGGCCTGTGTCTTGTCAGTGATAAGGTTAAACATCGTTTCTCCAAAGCTTGTATAAGGCAATTCGTCTGTTTCTACGATGAGACGGCTACCATCTATTCTCCAATTTGCCGTCACAACAGGATATTTTTCCTCTTCAATCTCACTCCAATTCTTTTGATACAAGTCTTTCATTAGCGTTGGAGATTGAATAAAAGCCTTATGATTCTCAGCGAAAGAGAACTTCAAACCAAAGAAGAAAGCAGGCGTTTTAGTCAGCAAATCGTCTATATACAGCGTGCGCATAGATAGTTCCGACTTATCATCTACCTCGTCTTTATTCTCTGCTTTATAGCCTATGGTCTCCCAAGAAGTGTTGAGAAAGTCGCTCTCTGCAAGCTTATCGTGTTGCACTTTCATTGTAGAGAACCAATCTTGACTTGTAGATTTGCCGATACCGGGATAGTCTTTATCAGGTTCATCACCATAAATCGAAGTGCTATTATAAAAGTCTAACATCAAGATTCGGTCGCCAAAGTCCAATGAAGCGGTAAGAATGCTGACATTATCTTTAGCTTCTATATTCTTCACTTTAAGCTTAATATTAGTATATCCCACTGGAATCTTCGTGTCGATGATAACAGTATTCTTCTCGGTTTCAGACACTTTCCACTTCCCTTGGCAAAAGATGTAAGTGCTTTCTCCAAAGGGTGGGCGGAACAATAGCGTGGAAGTGCCGTCCCGATGAAGTTCCATTCCTATCCAAGCCATAGAATAAAGCATGCTCTCAAAAGGCGAAGAAGCTTTATCTTTGAACTTAGTGGTGGTCCAAACTGTTCTGTTTTCTAAGCTACCTCCCTTATACCAACTGACATTTGTCAGCTTTTGTATGACAGGATTACTTAGGTCTGGCGTACTGTTTGTTTCATATACGTCAATCGTATTGCGCTGATCACAAGCCGAAAAGAGTAGGGTTGCGAGCAGACTGACAATGATTAATGTTCTTTTCATATCTGTTTTATTTCGTTTAAAGTTTGTATTCAAGAGCTATAGAGATATATCTCTTAGGACGAGTAAACCTGCTCAATGACTTCTTTCCATCCTGAAAGAAGTAGTTTATGTTTGAAAGCAGTGCGGGATTTGTTAGTTGTCGCAAGTCATCCCAACGTAGATACTCATTGTTTAACAGGTTATATATGCCTGCCCTTAGCGTGAGATTGCGTGTCAGTTTGTAATATCCGTAGACATCAAATGTATAAGCATTGCTCATGAATGAAGCCGGATAACGGCGTATAAGCTCTTTTCCTGCGGCGTCTTTATCCCAGAAAGTAGTTTGAGATACAGGCTTTGCAAAGAACAAATTGGCTTTAACATTGGCCTGCCAACACCCATTTGGCGATGTATATTCAATGCCGACGTTTCCCGTTAAAGGCTGAATGCCAAGCATACTCATTCCCGATGACGACTCTCCTTCGGCATAACTAAAGGCCGATGAAAGCATAAAGCCTTGTAATCTGTCTATCCACTCACCGGGATATACCTGTAAGGCGGCATCAAATCCCATCAAATGGGCCGACGACTGATTGACATTCTTGGCATAAGAAATGCTTTTTGACCGCTGCATTAAAGGCTCTTCAATCGTCAATGTGCCTTGTTTCAGCTCTATAAAGTCTGAATATTGGTTATAATACAGGCTCAACAAATAGCCAAAACCTTTGCCCCGACCATTTAATTCGACTTCATGATTGAAAGATTTCTCGGCTTTTAAGCCCCTGTTTGATAACACAACAAACGATGGCCAAAGGCTATAGAACTGGAAATACTTCTCTTCTGTGTTCGGAACTCGAAAGCCTGTAGAGAACCGATAGGATGTGTTCAGCAGCGGATGGAAGGCATAAGACACCGACGTTAAAAACGAAAAGCCTGATTCTTTGTCGTGAATGGGGTCGAAATTCATAGCTGCTCCCTGCATGTTTTGCAAGAGATAGCGAATATATCCCATATTTTGTTCGCCCTCGTCTGCCTTGTCTTTCGTCAAGAAATAGTCGTATCTCACGCCCAATTTCATTGTTAACTTCTTGCCAAACGCTATATCATCCATCAAAGAAAGCCCGCAATTGAATCGTGTTATGGGGTTTAAGAACGAATAAGTTTGGGCAAACACCCCCATGGCTTCACCGTATTTATAAACCTTTCCCATTCTAACCGTGTATCCAGTGACTGGATCTGAGGCCAAAGGAGCTTCAATATCCACGTTTCTTGCATCGCTGTTACGCTGCATTATCAATGTAGAGAGGTTGAAAATATGGCTTCCTAAGTTGCCCAAATCAAAGCGTTTGCTGTCTATATTCAATTGAATGAGCTTGTCTTTTGTAGCTTGTCCGCGATACTTCGTGTGCTTTCCCTCGTAGATGAGGGTCATATCACTGTTCACAAGGTCGAAGTTTGGACGATAAAAGTCGGTCCATGTGGTGGCATCCAAATAGGAATTTTGCAGATGAGCCTTTGCCATCAGCTTACGAACAAAGCCTTTTTCGTTCAGGTATCGATAGGAAAACGAGAGTGAACGACAAAGCGATTGGTCATGAGAATAGTAATAAGGTTTCCCATCGGCAGTGAAAGCATCTATCGGTTCGAGGGTCCAGATATCGGCATTTGTCTTGCGATTCATCGCATAAAACGACAAAACAAACTTATGATTGTCGCTCGGCGCATAGGAAAGTTTACCTAACCATGTATTCTGATGAAAGTCCATAGGGTCTATTTGCGTAGAAGTGATGTTGCGGGTATACTTTCCATGCGAGAAGTTTCTAAGCTCATTGCCATCCCGACGCGCACCCATCAGCAGCACATCAAAATGATTCCAACGCGCAGCCCCACCCAAAAGATAGGTTCGTAGGTTCTCTTTCCCGTTATAATTAATTGTCGACAACACGCCCCATGACTTGCCTTCACCAATCAAATCGCGTGCTTCCTTCGTCGAATAGTTAACAGTTCCGCCCAAGGCTCCAGTCCCACTGACAAACGAATTGGCTCCTTTCTGAATCTCAACTGACGTTGCAAAGTAGGGATCAAAGTCTATTCTTGAGGCATTAGAAAGGCCATATGAGCTAAAGACTATATTGTCTTGAATCTCTGGTTGCAGTATACCATCAATGCTGATTGCCACTCTATTGGCCTCAACTCCACGGATAGCAAAGCCTCGCATGCCTCCTCTTGAACCCGAAACCGACACTCCTACCGACGGAATATAACGCACTAAGTCGTTCATATCGACAGGCATCTCCACCCGAAGTTGCTCGGCTGTGCGTTTGATTTCGCCCACATTCTTATTGTGTTTGTCGGCCGTCACAACGACTTCCTTTATCTGTTGCGTCTTCGTTGTGTCCAATCGTGTTTGTTGTGCATGACCTTTAATCACGCCAACCAACAACAATAATGGTATCAACCTATATAGTTTATGGTTCATTTTCATTAATTTATCAGCGTGAGTTCGGTCTTAAACGGAAGAAATTCATAGGTTCTCCCCCCTCGTTTTATCTTCTCTCCCACATTGAAAGTGGCATTATCAGAGGCAAACTGAAGGCGAACCAAGGTCAGAAGATATTGCTTTTTCGAGGTCTCTACCACTTTCTTATTGGGTAGAACCACCTCTTTTCCATCGGTCATTGACAGCTTAAACGTCAACGAAAGTTGGTCGTTGCCCATCTGAACGAATTGTTCGGGCACATTCTTAAATGTGAGTTCATTCTCCGAAGCCTTGTATTCATAAATCAATCCACGCAAGGGAAGATTGCGAAAACTGTTTTTTCCGCCTTCAATGATAGGCAAAGTGAACTGAGGTTTAGAGAAGTTTGCCACCTCATTATTGAGGTCAAACCACAAATAAGACTTGTTTTCATTGATAATAAAGATGCGAGAGAGCAGCCGATCATTGTCTGCATTGAGCGCAATGGATTTGCTATGCTTAAACTCATCGTTACTATCAAACTCACGATTGATGCAACTTGCAAAAACCGTTAGCATGAAAACACACAACGATAGCATTGATTTTACTGCGTGATTCATAGCGAATTACTCGATAAAGTGAATGACTTGAAAGCCGCATCATAACTATATTCCATTTCATTGTCATTCTTTGTGGTGATAAACTGATTGACCATGGTGTACAGCCCCACACGATTCATCGTGAGTATCAATTCATTTCCCTCAACCTTATAATCGTATTCATAGTACCAAGCATGTGCAACATTGCCCCGACCTGTATTGAAATCGGCGTTGTCTATCATCGGAACATAAAAGAATAGCTTATGATTGTATGTATAGCATTCTATCTTTTTATCTCCCATTAACGCTGGAGTCCAGTCGCCGGCTGCATCAAAACTCTCTGAACCTTCTATGATAACAGGGGCCAAGAAGAAACGTTTTGCCGTGATGGTATTGTCGTTATTGAAATGAAAATCAAAGCTAAAGTCTTTCAATTTCTTGAAAATATCCGAAAAAAGGTCGGCAGAATTGAACTGATAGGGGTCGAAATCTATCTTCCATTTCCATTGTTTTCCCAACAACTCGTTAGGAATTGGGCCTAAACTTCTTTCTTTCTTCGTCAATGTTTCATTGATTAGACGTTCTATATCGGCCACTTTCGTCTCCAAATATTCATACTTTTTGCCCTTTCTTGCACGATAAGGCAGTTCTTGAAGCACGCTCTTGCAGTTGAGCAACACCCTGTTTTTCTGAATAAATCCGTCGAAGATTGTGCCCTTGTTAAGCTCAGTTTCCAACGTGTTTTGTATTCTTCTCAACCGAATAGTCATTTCAATCATCGACTTATCGACACGAATATCCTGGTCGGTCAGCAGGTTTTTATCGTTTGAAACCAAATCATTGAGTTCAAATTCTCTTAGCTTTTTCTCCGTCTCATCAGGGTTTTCAAAACCTTCATAGAAGAGTTTGTCGAAGCGATCAGCCAATTCTTGTTTAGCCACCAATCCTCTTTCAGTCTCGTTTAACTCTGTCTTTGTACAACCACTCACAAGAAAACACAGTGCCAAAAGCATGCCTCCACATACAGCAGTGATGCTTTTCACTCCATTATATTTGTTTAAGTTCATTCTTTTTTGATAATAATTATTGATTTATTATTAGGATGTCACGAGACAAAGGCTTATGTCTCGTGACAGGATTTATAACGATTAATTGTTACTGTCAATAATAATCTTCACAGGAAGTATCATTGGTGAAAGAACAAGATATAGTCTTCCATTTTTTAAAGTGCCTTCCGCCTGCGCCTTATCTGTTTCGAAACCATTCAGGTTTGGAGGCAGAATACCCTCTGGAAGCTTACTCATGTCGATGGGTTTTCCATCTTTTGGCTTTGCCTTAAACGTGCCTTTCTCTGATTTAAAGCTTACACTTCCATCCTTGTTTGAAGTAACATTCAGAATCATGTCAACCGAAACTTCAAATGGCATGAATTGATTCTCACTGAGTTTTCCGTTAGGTTCAAACATTCTTCCATTGAAGTTTTCGAAGTGAAAGCGTACTTGTTTCTTGTTGTTTGTGGTTTCTAACTTCACCGTATGAGTGCCTTGTGCCATCTTTTGGTTTTGAATTGTCGGCGTGATTGTCACACTATAGGAGTCAACTACTTTGCTTATAGGCACTGAACCGTCTGTATCTTCATCACTCTTATTGCATGATGTTGTCATGAATGCCACCAAAATGAGCATTGCAACCATGCTCATCATCTGTTGAAATTGCTTTATTTTCATCTTATTCTAAATTTAATTTATCAATTACTAATGTTAACTTATCTCCTTTTTTATGGCTTTGTGCCCTGCCATTGCATCTTCATGGCGATGGGTAACATAAGGTCTATCAACGCCGAAACCTCCTTTTTAGAACGCAGATAGTAGCCCTCGAGCTCGGCATCATCGCTTTCTGGCAGTTCTAAACCAATCTGTTTACCCTCATCCGAAGTGCGAACAATGCCGTCACGTCCCTGCAAACGAATCGTGTCGCCTTGGGTTTCGGTGAGCAATACATCCATTTCGACGCTGATATATAACGGCATAAAGTTCGTGTGGAACTTGTGAATGCTGACATGTAACGACCCATTTGCATTGACACTACACTGCACTTGGTGCTTGCCGGTAGTGAAATAGAGCAATGGTTCCTTGCGTGCGGCATCATAATATATCATCGACAGTCGCGAATTAAAGTCACCTTGTATGGCTTCGGCTAACAAACGAGTGCCTAAATCCTTATCCACATAGTCTTTCTTATTGGGTAAGAGTTTGTCGCCCTGACGCAAATCATCTGATAAAAACGATTCTTTCTCACATGACATCAAGCCCAATGCCAAGCAAAAACAAAGCATTTTCAGCCATAATTGCAGCCTCGATGCCACCTTAAAACAATGTTTTCTTTTCTTCATTGATTTGCTTTTATATCCCTATCGCTTGCGTGCCACAATGCAAATCGCATTGATGTGGTGGGCATGTTTACGGAAGATGCTGCGCATTTCCAATACTCTCTTGCGGGCAACAGGGTTTTTCAACATTCTAAACACAATGCAAATGAAATTCCAAAGGCCTTCATCGGCAATCACACGCCTACGTTCTAACAGATGCATGGGCTTGCTTTCAATGAATGAAATGTCAAATCCATTGTCCTCTAACAACTGCTTCCAGTCGGCAACGGTAAGCGGACGGACATTGGTTTTGATGCCTTTTGCAAGATCACTCTCTATCTCTCGGCGCACCTCTTGTGGCGTATCATCAGGAAAGATGCCTATTTCGTGGATGCCATATAAGCCTCCCGGGCGCAACAAGCGTGCTGCTTCGCCGATGATGGCTTGCTTTTGTTGTTTACTTTGCATGGTAAGCATGGCCTCACCATATACCTTTGATGCGCTCTTATCAGGCAAACCTGTCTCTGAAGCATTGCCAATGACAATATTTATCGTGTCATCCTGCACGTTATCTCTAACGCGTTGCGCCGCTTCGGCATTGAGTTCAACCGCTGTATAGCTATGAGGATGGCGGGAAAGTGCCAGCTTTGCCGTGTAGCCGAGACCCGGAGCAAACTCTACAACGTCGTCATCGGGCGTGATATTCATGGCATTAAGCATTGCCTGTGTTAAGGCTTTACCTCCTGGGCGCAATACTTTCTTTCCGAGTTTTGCCAATACCCAGTGCCCTTGTTCCATGTTCATGCGTTTTTCTACCATAGTCTTTTCGTTTTTATTATTGTTATTATTCATGATGATTTTATGTTTATTGTAAATTGATTTCTTTCTACCAACGCCATGTAAGGCCTGCATAGACACTGCGAACAGGGCCGGGAATGAAGAAGGTTAGCTGGTGGGCAGTGAAGTTGGGGAATGGAATGGCCGGCTGATGTATCTCATCACTGACGATATAACTTGATGCATAACGTCGATTAGCGATGTTCTTCATCTCGGCATATACATTGATATGCTTGCCCAACTGATAGCCCAGGCGGGCATTCCACACATGATAGGCAGGCTGAAACATGGTGTTTGTGTGGTCAATCGGCGTCTTTCCGGGTTTAAGTTCCAATGCAACCGAACCATTAAGTCCTGAAGAATGGCGATAGTCTAACGAGGCATTGACGTAATGTTTGGGTATACCTGCAAGATATTTTCCATCATATTTTCCACCTTTGAAGATGAATCGACTGTAATCATAGACTGCACCGAGCGTGAAAGTACCAATGTTTCGACCAAAGAAATGAGGCTTACTTGCTGCCTGAATGCCTATTTCCAAGCCCTGATGCAAGGTGTGTGGATAGTTCTCCGTACGCTTTAGACCCCGCACATAGTCTTTAACTTCAAGGATTTCATGGTTTACCCACGAGTGATAATAAGCCACATTCCACGACAATTGGCATAAACGTCCCTTACTTCCTACCTCAAAAGTCGTGGCCGTTTGTTTCTCCAAACCGATAGAAAAGAGTTTTTTCGGACTCGTATTGATATTTGAAGTCACCTCCGTTCCCACGAGTTCATCGAAGGTTGGAGGCTCATAGCTGCGACTGATATTGGCAAAGAGTTGGATGTCTTTATGCTTTACAGCGTTGAAAACCATACCCATGCGCGGATTGAAAGCTGCATATTGGCGGTGCTGTGAACTGTTGTTGGAATAGAAATAGCGGTATTTGCCCGACATATGACTATACCATGGGCGCAAAGAAGGGTCGGAAAAGACGTCTCGACTGTTGCGTTTGTTGAGCACACCATGCACATCTAAGACCACGTGTAGACGGTCTTTAAGGGCATAGTCGACTTCAACGAAGGTCGTAAGATTGGCAGCTTGCAGTCTGTCATGGGCGAACATAAACGATGCTTTGCCGTCTTTGTTGATATGAGTGCGCCGATCTATCCAGCCCCATGAACCCAAAAGTCCTGATGAAAGCTGTATCCTCGCATGCGCATAATTATAAAACAAGGTCATGCCTACATCATTATTATAAGAATGAGGGATTGAAATGGTGATGGGAAATGCAAACCAATCGTTGGCATATTGATAGTAAACAGCAGCTGAAAGATTGCTCGTGTTGCTGAGATGAATACCTGTTTGATTGGCAATGCGCACCATATCTACGCTGCGATAGGGTTTATCGCGAAGAATGTTTGGCCCCATCGAGAAGGGAAGGTCTACGCCGGCACTCACCTGTTTGGGGTCTTTCATCAGCTGATCGAGCGTCAGTGGACCCGGCATTTCAAAGAAAAGATGAGTGAAATGCATAAAGGTTCTATTCTCAAGAGTTTTATTTTTATTCCTCCATCCTATGTTGAGTGAAGCCGTTAAGCGTCTGTTCTGATTGTAAATGCGGTAGCCATCCTGCCGATTATAGGTTGAAGCAGCAAACACATCCCAGGCTCCCATGTGGCGACCTGTAGTAAAAGTGAGGCCAAAACTGCCATAAGAACCTCCTTCAAGCTTTATGCTTGTTGTGGTATCACTAAGGGCTGTGCGACTCACAAAGTTCAAAGCGCCACCCAAGGTGCCTGCACCAAAGCGCAAAGCATTGGCTCCTTTGAACACCTCTATATATTGGGCAGTCATCGCATCCATAATACCTACGACGTAAGAACCGTCAGAAAAGTTAACAGGTATGCCGTCTTGAAGCAGGTAAACGCCACGCCGTTGTGGATTGCTTTGAATGCCAGAGCCTCGTATGTTGAGCCTCGGCTGGTCGTTACCACCAAACATATCCTGGATGATTACACCGGGTTGAAGGCGCAAAGCGTCTTTCATTGTTGCGAGATGCTGGTTATCGGCTTTGATTTCTACAAGTGAAGTGCTGCCCGCAATGCGGCGTTGACTCGACAACGCCTGTAGCATGGTGGGCGAGGTAAGGCTGTAATTGGGCATGACCGATACCACTTTCAATTGAATAACGGTATCTTTCAAGTTAGCTTTTCTCTGTGCTTGAACAGTGGAGAAAGCGCTTGCGAGGCATAACAAGGCAAAAAATGTTTTGCGAAAGTCCAAGAGTTAAAGATAATTATCAGAGATTCAACGACCTCATCAATGTTAACATTCGATTGAGTTACAAAGTTAAAGCAATGTTAAATGAATGGAAGTAACAAATGCGACCGATGAATATAAATACTCATTAGTAATGATTAAGCAAATAGCTACCCCAAGAACTTACTGCAAAGCGAGTTACGCTGTTTCGCTCAACCTATGTTTATGTTAAACAACATCATTAAAGGAAGCCTATGCCTGCCCTGACTACACATGAAAGTATAGGTTTAATGACTTAACCTTCACGATTTCTTTCGCACACACCTGAATTGCCATTGCCTCGCCTACGCATGCGTTTTATTGCTCACTGCCCATTTGCTTATAACCTGCTGAGAATGAAACGCTTACTCCGTTTATCCACCATTGTTTCAACATCTGCGTCAAATCGGGTCGCAATCAGAATCAAATGAGGCCGTGAAATCATGTGAATGGCGCAGTAATTTGCTGCAAACCATAAACACGATGAGTAGCCAACAGCCTTTGGGTAAAGACGAGTGATGAGAAACTTACTTCATGAAATAAATTTCATGAAGCCTTTTACGCGTTATGTTTCATTGAGGTTAAAATCACAGATGCGCATTTTTTCCCTTTTGTTTCTTTTTATTCTATACTTTAAATTTTAAAGAAAAAAATGAAGAGTAATAATAATGGTTGTTGAAAAGTTGATAGTTTAAGTCATGAAATCAGCAAGATAGCGATATCCACAAATAGCGTTTGTTTATAAACATCACGTGGGATTACTTTCTGTTGAGATTCAAAGAGATAGAAGGTTATCCACAAATAATGAGATGACATGATATTTCATAAGTTTATAACTTAACTGAAAGAAAAAGCGTGGATAAGTGGAATATTGTGGCGGTATAAGCCTGTTGATATCCACAGCTGCGTGGAGTGGGTCGTGGGCTGTGGATAAGTGGAAAAGAAAGAAAGGGGTTTTGAACACCTTTTCCACCCACTTATCAACACATATTGTGGATAAATGTTTGCGATTTTGAAATTAAATATTTACTTTTGCAATATAGACGTTCATGGTTCGGCTTTGCCATTCATCATCGTTTGCATGCAGACCGGCAGACCTAATCCATCGAGAACCAATTCAATATATGCATAACCTATAAATTATAAGATATGTCTTTCACACAACATTGCAATGAAATCTTCGGTAAAGCGATTCATGATTACCATGTAAACGACAACATTGACACACCCATTTGTAATCCTTTTGAAGAAGGAACAATCGAAAACAAACTCTATAAGAAGTGTTGGATAGATACCGTTCAATGGCATTTTGAAGATATTATCCGTGATCCTGCGATTGATCCAGTAGAGGCTTTGACGCTCAAACGCCGTATAGACAAGAGCAATCAAGACCGCACTGACCTTGTAGAACAGATTGATTCATACTTCCGCGACTATTATAAAGAGGTGAAAGTAAAGCCAGATGCACGCATCAACACCGAGAGTCCGGCTTGGGCTGTGGACCGTTTGAGCATCTTGGCACTAAAGATTTATCACATGAAAGAGCAGGCAGAGCGCAATGATGCCACACCAGAACATCTTGCAAAGTGCCGCGCTAAGTTAGACGTTTTGCTTGAACAGCAACGCGATTTAGATACAGCTGTCGACCAGTTGCTTGAGGATATAGCCGACGGAAAGAAGTATATGAAGGTGTATCGTCAAATGAAAATGTATAATGATGCAGATACAAACCCTGTGTTATATAAGAAATAAGAGACGATAAACTAAATATAAACTGCTCATTAGAAAAGGCCGTTGGAAAGAAGAAATGAAGCCTTCGGCCCAGTGTTTTCATGAAACATCTTCTCCTTATCCGCTTTTCTGCCCTTGGTGATGTAGCCATGTTGGTGCCTGTTGTGGCCTCGTTGATGAAACAATATCCTGATATTCATGTGACGGTGTTAAGCAAACCCTTTGCTCGTTCGCTGTTTGAAGGACTCTCTTCTAACGTGAGTTTTATGAGTGCCGACCTTAAAAAGGATTATCAAGGACTATCAGGTTTGAACGCACTCTATCGCAGATTGGCTGCCAAAAACTTTACTGCGGTGGCCGATATGCATGATGTGCTTAGAACAAAATACCTGCGTTTACGATTCCATTTGTGTGGATTTCATGTCGCACATATTGATAAACATCGCAAAGGAAAGCAGTTATTGTGTAGTGAAAAGAATAAGGTGAAGGTGCAACAACCCACTTCTTTTGAGAATTATGCAGCCGTTTTAGCGAAGTTAGGCTATCCCGTGAGCCTTGAATTTCACTCTATTTTTGGTGAGAAAGGAGGGAATCTGCGTCAGCTTATGCCCCTCATCGGTGAGAAAAAGAAGTTTCAGCGTTGGATAGGAATAGCCCCCTTTGCAGCTCACAAGGGGAAGATTTATCCGTTAGAGAAGATGGAACAAACCATTGAACAACTGATAAAGGTCTATCCCTCATGCCGCATTTTCTTCTTTGGAGGCGGTGGAAAGGAGCGCGAAACACTCAACTCATGGGCCAAACGCTATGCTAATTGCACGAATGCTTCGGCAGTTCTCGGTGGAATGCGTAACGAATTGATACTCATGAGCCATTTAGATGTGATGATAAGTATGGATAGTGGCAACATGCATTTGGCCTCGTTGGTGGGCACAAAGGTTATAAGCATCTGGGGAGCCACGCATCCTTACGCAGGGTTTATGGGCTGGAATCAAAGTGAGGAGAATGCCGTTGAGTTGGATATGGCGTGTCGTCCATGCTCAGTTTATGGCAATAAACCCTGTTTGCGCGGTGATTATGCTTGCATGAACGACATTCGTCCAGAGATGATTGTAGCGAAAATCAAACAGTTTTTCAATTAAAACAGCTTAGAAAGACTTTCCAAATCCTAAATAAGGAAACACAAATACCTTTTTAACCGAGTGGCTTTCGCTGAATCCAAAGATAGGAGAGATGCCTGCACGAAACATGAAACCATGGGGTGCTTGACGGCGATAACCAATGTTAGTAAAGAGATAATAGAAGCCAAAACTGCGGTTTTCTTTGATATGTTTGTCAAAAACTAACTTATAAGAATTATCGGGTTGTTGTACTAAATTATACGAATCATACTCGTATCTGCCGAAAACCAAGCTGAGATTTGCACCTACACCAAGCTCTAATTTCTTGTTTTTACGACCAATAAGATAGTTTAATCGTGGCACAAAAGAAACGATATTAAAGTGATTAATGTCGTTGATGAAGTTATCAGATGACAGATATGCCCATGCCAATCCTACCGAATAGCCAAATCCTTTGTTGGCCTTGAAACGCGAATCAAAGTGAATACCCAGCATGTTTGAAGGTCCCATGAGTTCAACAGAGAGGTTTTTTACGGGCTTGTTCAATGAGTCTGAAGGCGTCTGTGCATTCATGTTCAAGACTGAAAGCATCAGTGCGATAGCAATAAATGTTATTTTTTTCATTTCGTTTAGTGTTGATATTTATTATAAAAGAGGTATAAGAAACCTCTTTTTAGCATCAAAATTATCGGTTGCAAAGATAAGATGAAATGGCGAAATAAAAGAAAACGCAAATTAAAAAAAGTGGAGTAAAGAGCGAATTTAATTGTTAACGCACGTCAATTTATTACACACTTAGGGGGTGTTTGTGCAGCGTTTGACGCTTTTTTGTATGAAAAGTTTGGGAAATTGAAAATAAATTAGTTCCTTTGCATCCAGTTTTTCATTTAGAAATTAATTATAAACATTTTAAAAAGTAACTATTATGTCAGAAATTGAAAGCAAGGTAAAGGCTATTATCGTAGACAAACTTGGTGTTGACGAGGCTGAAGTTAAGCCAGAAGCAAGCTTCACTAACGATCTTGGTGCTGACTCTTTGGACACTGTAGAGCTGATTATGGAATTTGAAAAAGAGTTTGGTATCTCTATTCCAGACGACAAAGCAGAGACCATTCAGACTGTAGGTGACGCCATTAAGTACATCGAAGAGAACGCAAAGTAATAGCTTTACTTAAGTTATTTTGCAAATAATACGATTAGGGATTAGTGATTAAGGATTGGGTTACAACCTATTGTGCCCAGTCACTAATCCCTAATCCCTAATCTTTTTTATTTATATTATGGAATTAAAGAGAGTAGTAGTAACAGGCCTCGGTGCTGTTACACCTGTTGGAAACACTCCCGAAGAAACCTGGAAAAACTTGCTTGAGGGCAAGAGTGGTGCTGCACCAATTACTCATTTCGATACAACGTTGTTCAAAACAAAGTTTGCCTGCGAGGTAAAAGATTTGAATTTGAACGATTATATCGATCGTAAAGAGGCACGAAAGATGGACCGTTATTGCCAGTTGGCTATGGTTAGTGCTGCACAAGGCATCAAAGATGCTGGTCTTGACCTTGAGAAAGAAGACCTAAACCGCATTGGTGTGGTTTATGGTGTAGGCATTGGAGGAATCAAAACGTTCCAGGATGAAGTGGTATATTATGGACAACATGAAGATCAAGGACCTAAATTCAATCCTTTCTTCATTCCAAAGATGATAGCAGATATTGCATCTGGTCAGATTAGTATACAGTATGGATTCCACGGACCAAACTATACCACGACGAGTGCATGTGCATCTTCAAGCAACGCTTTGGCTGATGCATTCAATCTTATCCGTCTTGGTAAGGCTAATATCATTGTTAGTGGTGGTGCCGAAGCAGCCATTTGTGAGACTGGTGTCGGTGGTTTCAACGCCATGCACGCCCTTTCTACCCGCAATGATGACCCAGAACACGCAAGCCGTCCATTCAGTGCGAGTCGTGATGGCTTTGTAATGGGCGAGGGAGCTGGCTGTCTTGTGCTCGAAGAATTAGAGCATGCAAAGGCTCGTGGGGCTAAGATCTATGCAGAGATGGTAGGCGAAGGAGCAAGTGCCGACGCACATCATATCACCGCTTCTCACCCAGAAGGTCTTGGCGCTAAACTCGTAATGCAACGCGCTTTGGAGGATGCTGGCCTCAAACCTGAGGATATCGACT
This sequence comes from Segatella salivae F0493, assembly GCF_000477535.1. Lineage (NCBI taxonomy): Bacteria > Pseudomonadati > Bacteroidota > Bacteroidia > Bacteroidales > Prevotellaceae > Segatella > Segatella salivae. Next base: position 63,097 of record NZ_AWGW01000025.1, on the reverse strand, counting down.
ACATCAACGTACACGGAACATCTACTCCAGTGGGCGATATTTCAGAGGCAAAAGCTATCAAGGACGTCTTTGGTGAACATGCTTATAAGCTCAATATCAGCTCAACAAAGAGTATGACGGGCCACCTTCTTGGTGCTGCCGGAGCTGTAGAAGCCTTGGCTTGTGTGCTGAGTGTGAAGAACGATATCGTTCCTCCAACCATCAACCACACTGAAGGTGACAACGATGAAGCATTGGATTACAAGATGAACTTCACGTTTAACAAAGCTCAGAAGCGCGAAGTGCGTGCCGCATTAAGCAACACTTTCGGCTTCGGTGGACACAACTGCTGCGTTGTTTTCAAGAAGTATGCTGAATAAAATCATTGATAGAATAAAGCTTCCTTTCCGTAAGGAGAAGGAGCTTTATTCGTCTTTATACACTATTTTAGGCTTTTATCCGCGCGACATCAGCTATTATAAGCTTGCGTTGATGCATAAAAGCATCATGAAACGCAATGCAAAAGGTAAGCCCGTTAACAACGAACGACTCGAATTTTTGGGCGATGCCATCCTTGATGCCATTGTTGGTCACATTGTCTATCAACACTTTCCAGGAAAACGCGAGGGCTTTCTGACAAACACACGCTCTAAACTTGTGCAGCGCGAAACGCTCAATAAATTAGCCAATGAATTGGGAATCAACCAACTCATCCTTAGTAACGGGCGCAGCTCTTCGCACAATAGTTACATGGGAGGCAATGCCTTTGAAGCCCTTGTAGGCGCTGTTTATTTAGACAGAGGCTATGATGCATGTATGAATTTCATGAAAAATCGCATCTTAGCACAGATGATAAACATCGACAAAGTGGCTTATAAGGAGGTGAATTTCAAAAGTAAACTCATCGAATGGAGCCAGAAAAACCGCGTTCGTCTGACGTTTGATATTCTCGAACAAAGCAAGGATAATAACGGAAGTCCTGTGTTTAACTACAAGGTTGTCATTGAAGGCATTGACGGATGTAACGGAGTTGGTTACAGCAAAAAGGAGAGTCAGCAGCTTGCCAGCAAACTAACCTTGGAACGATTGCGCAAAGAACCTCAGTTCATCGATGCTGTTTTCACAGCAAAAGCCAATCGCACAAAGATGGAAGAAGAGCCGGTGGAGAATGTGCCGAGTACCGATGCAGCCGATAGTTTCATTATTTCGCAGAATGGAAATGACACTATCCCCGATGCAGAGAAACATAAGAATGCGTTCCATGAAAAGGTGTATGAGGACCGTCCGGCAAAGAATCGGCGCCGCTCACCCATGTATAGAAGCGACAATGAAGTGGCAGAACGTGAGCAAAAAAATAAGCCGTCAGAATTTGATTTGAGCAACATCAGCGCACGCAAGCAAAGTGATGAAGAAATCATTGCTGCTGCCGAAGCCGCTGCCTTTGATGAAACCACAAAACAATAACGATGCTTCCTTGCTGCTTAGTCTAAGGAAACATCTGTTAGACGAAAAAGAAATGCAATGAAACAAGACTCGTTTCATTGCATTTTTTGATGAGTGAGGATTGAACATCAGATATTTTTGAGGTTGCTATCCAAAATGGTTTGCACCATAAAAATTATTCAATTTTGAATGTTTGTGCTATTTATTCCTACCCTTGATAACTATTTTTATCACATGCTTTCAAAGCAGCTTTTTTATTCTTTCTTTTTTATTTATAACTATTTGAATTCCAATTAGTTAGAAATATATTTCTTTTTGTTCTCCAATAGCCGTCAAATCGTGGGCCAATTTGAGTAGAATCATCGCCCCATCTGAATCAAATAATTTTGTTGAATAAATGGGTTTGAAATAACGTTATTGTGTGTAAGGAATATGAAGGCTAATTCGTCATTTTTATTTCACAATAAAATTGTTTTTTAAGTTGAAAGTTGTATATTTGTAATCTTAAGCATTTGATGTCATGATTAATAATAATATAGCTTGAAAAATATAATATGTAATAAATATATTCCATTTATTTGGAAATATAGAATAAATAAATTACTTTTGCCATGGATGAACAAATAAGAGAAATTTTCTATTCAGAAGACTATGAATCCTTTTATAGTATGCTGAATGTTAGACAGCAAGAAAAGTATGATTATGTAGAACATATCATCAAAACACAGCGTATTGTGAATAGTAAATTCATTAAAAAGATAGAAGGAAGTGAGTTTTATGAGGCAAGAATTTCAGTGGGTAGTGATGAATATAGAACGATAGTCTTTGCAATAAATGCAAGTAATTTTGTTGACTGTTCACAAGTTTTGTTTCTGAATTCCTTTCTTAAGAAGGATAAAAAGCAATATAAGAAAGAAGTTAGGAAGGCTGAAAAACTGATTGAAAAATATTTGGAGGATTGATATATGAAGAAACTTGATGCAGAAAAATTGGCTCAATTGCATACTTCGAGTGAGCATTTTAATGAGAAATATGGCCCAATTGACAGTCCTGAACGCAAGGCTTTTGAGGCACGTGCCAATGCATTTTACTATGCAGAACTATTGAAAACGCAGCGCAAGATGCAAAAACTCACCCAACAACAATTGGCAGAAATGATAGGTAAAAAGCGTGAATATATCTCGCAGATAGAGCGTGGTAACAGTGATATGCAACTATCAACCTTCTTGCAAATTGCTAATGCTTTGGGCCTGAAATTTGCCATGGTAGTGGGTTGATTCTTTTTATTTATTAGATTCGGACAATGAATCTTGAAATTAGGAAGCATTGATTTGTAAATCAAACAATAGAAAATAAGATTCAAGAAGGCTTGTTTTTATTGCTTAGAATGTCAGAAAGAAGCGAATAAGTATTCTCTTTACTCCCCTTTCTTCAAACTTAACGTTAATGCTTCCTAATTGGTTTCTTTGTCTCATGAGATTTCAGTAACTTTGTATAATTAAAGGTTTTGATAGAAAAGAAAGAATAAAGATGGCAGTACAAGACAAGGGTTTGACCCCTATGATGAAGCAGTTTTTCTCGATGAAAGCAAAGCATCCCGAGGCGTTGATGCTGTTTCGTTGTGGCGATTTCTATGAAACCTATGGTGAAGATGCCGTTATTGCTGCCGGAATCTTAGGCATCACACTGACCAAACGCAATAATTCGGCCGAAAATTCTGTTGAGATGGCCGGCTTTCCTCATCATGCTTTAGACACCTATCTGCCGAAACTCATTCGTGCAGGAAAGCGTGTTGCCATCTGCGATCAATTAGAAGATCCGAAGAAAAAGCGTGAGCAGATTAAGGGAAAGAAGGGGCTTACCGAGATGGATAAGATGGTGAAACGAGGCATAACCGAACTCGTTACGCCGGGAGTAGCCATGACCGACACGGTGTTGAACTACAAAGAAAACAATTTCTTGGCTGCCGTGCACTTTGGAAAGGCCTCTTGTGGCATCAGCTTTTTGGATATTTCGACCGGTGAATTCCTTACAGGCGAAGGCACATACGACTATGTTGAGAAGCTGTTGGGCAACTTTTCGCCGAAAGAAGTGCTGTATAACCGCGACCATAAGCAAGATTTTGAACGCTATTTTGGTTCAAAACATTGTGTGTTTGAAATGGATGAATGGGTGTTTTCCGAGCAGAATGCACGTCAAAAACTATTGAAACACTTTGGCACAAAGTCGCTTAAAGGCTTTGGTGTAGAGCACATGAAGAATGGAATCATTGCGGGTGGTGCCATTCTTCAATATTTGGAACTGACTCAGCACACGCAAATCAATCATATAACTTCGCTTTCTCGCATCGAAGAAGATAAGTATGTGCGCTTAGATAGGTTTACAATCAGGTCGTTGGAACTCATTGCTCCGATGCAGGAAGACGGCAGTTCGCTACTGAATGTCATTGATCGCACGGTCACAGCAATGGGGGGTCGCATGCTCAGACGATGGCTTGTGTTCCCATTAAAAGACGTTGCTCCCATCAAGGAACGCCTTGATATTGTAGATTATTTCTTTCAAAAGCCATCGTTCCGACAGCTTGTTGATGAGCAACTTCATCGTGTGGGCGACCTTGAACGCATTGTTTCTAAGGTGGCTGTTGGGCGTGTTTCGCCTCGTGAAATCGTGCAACTCAAGAATGCACTTGACGCGGTAAGACCGATTAAAGAGGCTTGTCTTTATTCAGAAAATGAAGCATTGAAGCGTGTCGGTGAACAGCTAAACCTTTGTGAAAGCATAAAAACACGCATCGAAAAAGAGATACAACCCGACCCACCTCAGCTTGTTGCGAAAGGTGATGTCATAGCAGATGGCTACAACAAAGAACTCGATGAGCTGCGCACAATGCGTAGAAACGGAAAGGATTATCTGTTGAAAATCCAAGAGGACGAGGCCGAAGCAACAGGCATTTTAAGTTTGAAGGTGGGCTTTAATAACGTCTTTGGATATTATCTTGAGGTGAGAAACACCTTCAAAAATAAGGTTCCTGAGACATGGATTCGCAAGCAAACACTGGCTCAAGCAGAGCGATATATCACCCCAGAACTAAAAGAATATGAGGAGAAAATCCTTGGCGCTGACGAGAAAATCATGGCATTAGAGGCCCGACTTTTCAATGAATTGGTGTTGGCTATGCAGGACTTTATCCCACAAATTCAAATCAATGCCACCCTCTTGGCACGTGTGGACTGCTTGTTAAGCTTCGCTAAAATATCGGAAGAAAACACTTATATCAGGCCCCAAATTGACGATAGTGATGTGCTCGATATACGCCAAGGACGTCACCCAGTGATTGAAACTCAGCTGCCGATTGGCGAGCATTATGTGCCTAACGACGTATATCTTGATACGCAAAAGCAGCAGGTAATGATGATAACGGGACCGAATATGGCTGGTAAATCGGCGTTGCTTCGGCAGACGGCCCTTATTGTTTTATTGGCTCAAGTGGGGTGTTTCGTACCGGCAGAGCGGGCAAGTATTGGGCTCGTTGATAAGATATTTACGCGCGTTGGGGCCAGCGATAACCTCTCATTAGGCGAGTCTACGTTCATGGTTGAGATGACAGAAGCCGCCAATATCCTAAATAATGTGTCACCACGTAGCCTCGTATTGTTTGATGAACTCGGTCGAGGTACGAGCACTTATGACGGCATAAGTATCGCTTGGGCCATAGTAGAATACTTGCATGAACAGGCAAAAGCCCGTGCAAGAACACTCTTTGCAACCCACTATCACGAGCTAAATGAGATGGAGAAGAACTTCGTTCGCATTAAGAATTACAATGTAAGTGTGAAGGAAGTTGACGGCAAAGTGATCTTCCTTCGCAAGCTAATGCGGGGCGGAAGTGAGCATAGTTTCGGTATACATGTGGCTGAAATAGCCGGTATGCCACGTTCGATTGTCAAGCGAGCCAACACTATTCTGAAGGAGTTAGAGGCCGATAATTCGGGTGTAGGGCGTGCAGGTAAGCCCAATACCAATAAGATTGCTGAGCACAGAGACGGCATGGAACTCAGCTTTTTCCAGCTCGATGACCCCTTGTTGGCCCAGATTCGCGATGAAATCCTTGAGCTTGATGTGAATAATCTCACGCCTGTTGAAGCACTCAATAAGCTCAATGATATCAAAAAACTGCTGAAAGGAAAGTGATTTTTAATGCATAAGGCATAATTTTTAATGCATAATGCATAATGCATAATGCATCATGATGAGCTTGGTTAATGCATAATTGTTGGCTAATTTTATGCATAAGGCATCATTTGTAAGGCGTGATGATGATTAGTTCTGCCGTAAAAAGGGTTATTATTTGGCAGAACTAATGTTTAAATCTGATGATATTGTTCCTCAAATGGGAGTCTGAATCGCTCACCTCTAACGCCATCTGGTAAACGGATTCCACACGGAATCACCATATTTATTCCGCAATCATGGGGCAGATGCAGGGCCTTTTTCACCAACAAACTATCGAAACCTTCGAGCGGACACGTGTCATATCCGGCCTCACTCATGGCCAACATAAACGTTTGTGCAGCCAAAGCACAACTCTTGTGCACGACAACTCGCATGTCGCTTTCACTCACTTGGCGCATCATCGGACGGAAAAGACCGACCCCTTGGGCCAATACTTTGCGCACAAGGCCCCACAAACCGAGGCCCCGCGAATAGATAAAGGGGATGAGTTTGGCATAGTATAGCGTTTGTTTTTTAATGCGTTTCTCCTGTTTTTCGGCCGGACTATTACGCTTGATTTCCTCAATTCCCTCGGCAAGTACCGCTTTTGCATGTTGCTTATACAGGTCTTGTCGTGTCACAAAGACAACAAATTGTTGCGCCGTGCGTGCCATTTGCTGATTGAAACAAGCCGTTGTCAGCGCCTCCATCACCTTTTTATCCGTGACATGATAAGCCTCCCAGAGTTGCAAATTCGAACTCGTTGGCGCCAATGTTGCCTGTTCTATGCAATCCTTTACAACCGCATTATCAAGTGGTTTGGTTGGATCGAAATGCCGAACCGCCCTTCTATGATTCAATATTTCTCGTAAACTCATCGTCTTTTACGATTTGATTATCCTTTACTTTAGGGTGAAAAAACTCATCCTTTTACGTTAATTTGCGCCACAACTATCCGATATCCTCCGTTATCCAACAAGGTTTTATTATCCCTCGGATAACTCATCATCTCATCACCCCTTTTATTCATCAATAAAACAAATAACTCGTCAACCCGTCACCTCGTTTATTCATCAATAAAACAAATAACTCGTCAACCCGTCAACTCGTTAACTTGTAAACAAAACAAGCAACTCGTCAACCCGTCAACTCGTCTACTTGTCAACTAACTCCCGTTTACTCGTTAACTATACTCCCCCTCCCTATCCTTCCGAATCAGTGCCAGTAGATGCTCAACAGCCACTTCCTGGGGGATGTTTTTCTCCACACAAACCTGTTTTCTGTACAGGCTTACATGGTTGATTCCTGCGCCAACATAGCCATAATCAGCATCAGCCATCTCACCGGGACCATTGACTATGCAGCCCATGATGCCGATTTTAAGTCCCTTCATGCCTTTTGTGGCTTCACGGATGCGGGCAATCGTTTCGCGAAGATCATAGAGCGTGCGACCGCAACCCGGGCAACTGATATATTCAGTCTTGCTTGTACGGAGACGAGCAGCCTGCAAAATGCCGAATGCCGTGTCGGTGATGACACTTTGCGGAATATCCCCTTCGTTCATGAGCCATAGTCCGTCGGTCAGTCCATCAATCATCAAGGCGCCCATGTCTGCCGCCGATTCGAGTTGGAACTCACTTTTTTCGGCTGCGGAATGATGATACATCTCAGCGAAGACCACAGGGTTATAGGCTCCATTCTCCCACATTTCGTGCACCAAAGCGCGTTGTTCGGCCAAGCGATTTGGGTGATTACTCATGCTAACGACTACGATTTCAGGATGCAATTTGAGGCAAGTGAGATACTCTTCTGTCGGTGCACCAAACTGCAAAACGAGGAATTTCACGTCGGCTTTCACCATGGCTATGAACGGAATGGCCGTCACAGGGAAGATGGGATAGACGCCTGTTTTGTCTTCGAGCGCCATAAACTGGTTGTAGTCGACAATGTATTTTTGTCCTTCCTTGCGGTCTTTAATCTCCTGTCCGGCATAGATATAGTCGGCCTCTTGCTCGTTTCCGCTGAGTGCCGAAGCTATCACTATCGGGGCGTTACTGCCTCCTATACCTGCAACGGCACGCGTAAAGCGACGTTCCGGGCGCAACCAGTTAAAGGCTTTTGCTTGCGTTCCCGGAACAATCAGATGGCCTTCGCGCTGGCGGATGTAGTCAACCAAGTGGTGGGCAACAGGAATTTCGGCAGCCGGTTCTTCACTCAGACTCACACGAATGGTGTCTCCGATGCCGTCAGATAGCAGTGCTCCAATGCCCACGGCACTCTTAATGCGTCCGTCTTCGCCCTCTCCTGCCTCGGTAACTCCAAGGTGAAGCGGATAGTTCATGCCCTCTTTATCCATCTGATGAACAAGTAATCGCACCGAGCGCACCATGACTACAGTGTTTGAAGACTTAATAGAGATGACCACATCTGTAAAGTTTTCGCGTTTACATACACGTAGAAACTCCATGCAACTCTCTACAATCCCTTCGGGCGTATCGCCGTAACGGTTGCGTATTCTGTCGCTCAGACTGCCGTGGTTGACACCGATGCGTATGGCCGTGTGATTGGCTTTACAGATGTTTAAGAACGGAATGAGGCGGTCTTCTATCTTCTTTAACTCTGCCGCATACTCCTCATCAGTGTATTCTTGCTTGATGAATTTGCGTGCAGGATCAACGTAGTTACCGGGGTTTATGCGTACTTTCTCAGCGTAGAGTGCAGCGACATCGGCCACGTTTGGATTGAAATGTACATCAGCAACGAGGGGTGTCGTATAGCCTTCTGCGCGCAGTTGAGCATTAATATTTTTGAGATTTTCAGCTTCGCGCTTTCCTTGTGTCGTCAAACGCACCAGTTCTCCGCCCGCCTTGATAATCTCTTCAGCCTGCCGAACGCATGCTTCCGTGTCGTTAGTATTTGTGGTTGTCATGCTCTGTACACGCACAGGGAAGTCACTTCCCATGTCTATTGCGCCGATATGTACAGTCGAAGTCTCACGCCGTTTGTATTGAAATAAATCGATATTCATAGTGATAAGAAGTCCAACAAAAGCCTACCTTTAACTTCTCCCCACCCTTGGAGAGAGGTCGGGGCTGGGTATTTAATTACACTTATATTCGTACTTTACCTCTTTCAGGTCTTCGTTTGCCTTCTCAATCTTCTTTCCGAGTCCAGCTTTCCAGGCGTCAACCTTTGCTGCAATGGATTCATCAGAGAGGGCAATCATTTCAGTTGCGAGGATAGCGGCATTCTGAGCAGCATTCACTCCAACTGTAGCCACAGGGATTCCGGGTGGCATCTGGATGATAGAAAGCATGGCATCAAGACCATCGAGCATGCCTTTGATGGGCACACCAATCACTGGCAGTGGTGTCGAAGCAGCGATTACACCTGGTAAGGCGGCAGCCATTCCAGCGGCAGCGATAATCACTTTGATGCCCCTTTGTTTGGCATTGCGGGCAAAAGTCTCTACAGCCTCGGGAGTACGATGGGCAGAAAGCGCGTTCACTTCAAATGGAATTTCATTGTCATTGAGCCATTTGCAGGCCTTTTCCATTACGGGTAAGTCGCTTGTGCTACCCATAATAATACTGATAATTGGTGTCATAACTGTATATTTTTAAGTATTTAATGTTTCAAATAAGGGTTGATGTCACACATAGGCAATGGTAAGATAGGCAAGAATAAAGCCAAGAAACCACCCCGCTACAATCTGAGAGAGCGAGTGTTGGCGCAAAATCATGCGACTGGAACCCACGATTCCCGAGATGAGCATCACGAGACAGAACCACCATATAGGGTTAAACATGAAGATAATGGCAAAGGCTAACAGGGCACCCGCTACGCCTCCGATGGCTGTTTCGTGCATAGAGACCTTCCACCACACATTAATCAGTGCGCAAACCACCTGTATCAACACCGCCGCCACAAGGATGCTGCCCATGAAATGAGGGATATGGGCTATACTCATGAGGTAGTAGCACACCGAATAGCACACAATCGAGATGACATAGGGCACCATGCGACGCTCACGAACGATGAAATCGAAGGGGCGCCAACCTTGATAGTGCCGATAGAGTCGAATCAGATAGGTGGGCAAAAGGATGGTAAACACGTAGACAAGGCCTAAAACCGTGAGCTTATATCCTAACGGGATGAGGCTCAGATAACTGAAAAGAAACAGCGAAGCAAGGCCCACAATGGGGAGATAGAATGGAGTAAAGACCAAACTAAATATGCGTGCTGTCCATATAATGTTTTTTTCGTTCATAAGAATAAGCCTACTTCGGCCCTTACTAAGAAAGGAAGTGCAACCTCGTGTGTCTCTTTCTCCTTCTTAAAATGCGGAAGTGTGCATCTTTATATCATTGTTGTTTTTTACTTCTTCTATGCCTTTCTCAACCTCGCCACAGGGATATTGAGTTGCTCTCTGTATTTGGCTATCGTGCGCCGGGCAATCGGAAATCCCTTTTCCTTCATGAGTTTGGTCAGTGCTTCGTCGCTGAGTGGCTTGCGTTTATCTTCCTTTTCGATAACGTTTTTCAGCGCAATTTTAATCTTTCGCGTAGACATCTCCTCACCTTCATCTGTAGTATATGCGTCGGTGAAGAAGAAACGAAGGGGAAAGGTGCCCCATTTTGTCTGGGCATATTTCACATTACTCACTCGGCTTATGGTCGAAATGTCGAGCCCAGTCTTGTCAGCGATGTCCTTTAATATCATGGGTCGCAGGTCACTTTCATCTCCGTCTTGAAAGAATTTCTTTTGCCATGCGATGATAGCCTGCATCGTTAGGATGAGCGTTTGACGGCGTTGTTTCACCGCTTCGATGAATCCCTGGGCCTTAGCCACCTTTTCTTTGACATAGAGCAGCGCCTCTTTGGTTTGTCTACTCATGCCCTCCTTGTTGTTGCGATAGGCATCTATCATCTCCGTAAACGATGGAGAAACCTTCAAATCGGGGATATGTCCTTGATTAAGACTAAAGGTTATCGTGCCATCGTCAGCCGTATCGACAATAAAATCAGGTGTAATCTGCTGCATGTTTCGGCCTTCTGTCTCGCCAAGTGAGGCGCCGGGTTTCGGATTTAGTTTGCGAATCTCGCGTTGAAGTGTCTCAACCTGGAGATCACTAAGACCGAGTTGCTGTTTTATTTTGTCCCAATGTTTCTTTGTAAAAGCATCAAAACACTCTTTGAACACACGCTCCATAACATCTAAAAGACGTGTGTTTTGCGTGCCTTCTTCGCGCATTCGTTCCACCTGCAGCAACAAACATTCTTGCAACGAGCGTGCACCAATGCCGGCAGGGTCCATATTTTGCAGCATCTTGAGCACGCGTTCAATCTCCGCTTCGCTCACATCGAGGTTATGATAGATAGCCAATTCGTCGCTGATGGTATTCAAATCTTTGCGCAAGAGGCCGTCATCGTCAAGACTTCCAATGAGATATTCCATCACAGCATACTCCTTTTCAGTCAGTGTGAGCATGTCCATTTGCTCCTTCAGCTTGTCATAAAACGAGGTAGTGTCACCATAAACCGTCTCTTCATAGTCGGCATTATCGTGATTGTTTGCATAGGGAGTTTGCGGCATAATGTCGTCTTTCCCAATATTTTCCAAGGCAGCATCCAGCGCATCCTGACGCTCTTCTCTCTCATTTATGGTGTCAAAGTCGTCGCCATCTTCATTGTCTGAATATCCATCCTCCCCCTCATTGTCGGTCAATCCCATGGCAGAATCGTCTTTTTCGAGGGCGGGATTATCGTCGAGTTCAGCATTGATGTTCTCTTCAAGTTCGGTCAATGGCATCTCCAACAAATGCACTTGCAGCATCTGTTGCTGTGAGAGTTTCATCTGCTGCGTGAGCTTCTGTTCCTGAGTTTGTATTAGTTTTTGTGCCATGCTGTCTTAAAATATTCTTTCATTAGGGCTGCTTCACGCGCCAACACATTGGGTTCGAGGTTGCCATAGCGTTGCCACACATCGTGACAAGCGGCAAAGAGGTCGCTCACCTCAAAGGCCAAACGGCTCAGATAGGGGTCACACAGCTGAAACACACACATCACTTCGGCCACCTTCTCTGGCTTGAGGGCCAGTAACGAGGCCAACTCCTTGATTTCGGGTGTGTCACTCACCATCGTGATTGGCGTCAGCCGAAAATAAAGATCAAGGATAATGATGAGATGAAGTGGGGTCAGTATGCTATCAACCTCAAGCGGTCGGAAGTCTGTTTGCCATGTCTCGGCCTTGCTGACGCCCTCATAAAATTGTTCGGGATGATTGAAACCACGCATCTCTCGCATGGTTTGCACCTCGTGTGAAAGCTGTTTTTGGTGTGTGGCAAAACGTTTCCACAACTGCTGAAGTGAGGCCGATTCGCGTTTGTCGAGCGTCACCATCTGTTCTGAAAGCTGTTTCGGTGGAATGTTAAGTTCAAGGGCAAGCAACACCATTGGCCGTGAGTAAGCAGGTTTAATGCCCACGGGTTTCCTGAGATACAGTTGCAACAGCGGCAACCAATAATCCTCTTGCCACTGAGATTGATTTGCCATGATGAATTTACTTTCTGCAAAGATAAAGATTATCACAGACAATACAAAGTAAAATACAAAATAAATCGTGGCTTTTTCGCATCCTTTTTTCCTTATTGTTCGCTTTTCGTGCGTGCATGGTTCATGCCTTCTTCGGCCGCGTTTGCTGTCCTTTTTCTCTCTCCTTCCAATTCCTTCTCACCGCAACCTCCCAACCCTCTGCTGCTCAATCCGTTTCCCCCATTCTCCCTTCTCCCTTATTTTGGTGGGTGAGGAGGGGCGAAAGTTGGCGGAGAATCAGGCCAACGACTGACGACTTGGACTGCCGTGGAGGAGGAAAACGATAGTGTTGGTCAGGCTACGGACAAACTTTTGGGGAGAAAGGTGAGGGCGGTTGTCATGCGATGGTGTTGAAACGAGTGAATGAGAACGTGCAAAATGGAGTGGAAAATGAGGTGAAAAACGATGAAAAATATAAACAAATGTGGCGAAAAATGAAGCAAAAATTGAGGTGAAATAAATAAATCTTAAGAGTTTTTTAATTTTGTTTTTCTCCAAAAAATATTATTTTTACAGGAATTAACAAATGAGACCATTGAGTATCAAGACGTTAGCGCTCCTTAAGAACAATAACAAGAACAAGATAAAGAAAAAGACGTCGAAAAAGAAAAAGACTGCAATGCCGAAGTGTTTCGTCGTCGTCGTATTTTTATTTACAATTAAATAATTTCACGTAGTAGCGTTTTCGTCGTCGTCGATGCTTTGTTTAGGTCGCATATTTTTAAATCTTTTAGAGGCTCACTTGCTTGCGTTGCCGCCGCCGAAACAATGCGCTGCTGGCAAAAGATGTTTTTCTTTGGCAGATGACTCGTTTGCATTTCCGCCACCAAAGCAAAGTTTTGTTGTCAACAAATGATTTTTCTTGGCAGCTCACTTGCTTGCATCGCTGTCGCCGTTGGTTTTATGATTCCGCCAGTGGGGAGTGGCTTTGTCGAGACTTTTGTGTGCCTTGACCCCATGAAATGGCTGTAAAAATTTATCGAAAGCATAGTGCCTGTGGCATGAAATTTGTGGAAACCTGTCATGAAGGCTGTTTAAAAAAGTCGCCCCCTCACATATGCGAGGGGGCTAGTCTAACCTGAATGTCTTTTTACTTGCTAAATCAAATGCTAATAACTACAGAGATAGACTAATTACCGGATATCACATCCAGTTGGGTCTCTCCTTTCATTAACCCTTATGTTTTGTTTTCTGTCGTTACCCTTTATTATGTCTTGGAATACTGATTCCCTGTAAAGGCAAGGCCTATAGAATCTTGTTTTTTCAAGTGTTGCCGCCGTTGATGTTCTTGATTCTGCTGCAAAGTTACGAAATCCCCTATGAGTTGCGTTACACATTTTGCGGACAAATTTGACGATTTTGCGGATATTTCGTCGATAATACCCGATAAACAAAACTATTTCTTGACAATTTGGTTGAATAACGGACTTGCCGTGTGGTGTAAAGCAGCTTCATAACGCAACATGAGAGGAGGTCGACGAAGGTTCTTTCTTAGGCGCGCTTTGGCCAGATATGCACGCGGATTGTGTGGCTCACGGCGGTTAAGACGCAGACAAATGTCGTGGGTCAGTCGGCCGAAGGTGTAACATTGGCCCGTGTCGTCAATGAGTTCATAGCGCATGACTACGGCATTGATCACTTCAAGCAGGTCGGTCGTTGTGCCTTTCCAGGTGTAACCTGCCGATGGCGGGAGGGCAAGAATTGCAAGAATCTCGCTCTTCATGGTTTCAAACATACATTCTTTTTCGTTCATTTTACTGTTTTTTTCTTGATGCAGTGAGAAGATAACAACTTGATTTCCATTTAATTACGCTGTCAATCTCAGGCTACATCCGTTAGTTTTTCTATGGGGTTACGCTGTGTTTTGCCCCTAATTACCAGGTGATTTGCGGCTACAAAGTTAGTGATTAATATGGAAGTATTTCTTCACTCATAGCGCTATCATGGTTAACGGAGATTAAATCTTGACGATTTTCAGCATGTATCACTTTTTTGTATCACATAAAACTTGACAAAGGGGGTCTTGATTTTGTATCTTTGCAACGTGTTCAGGATAACCATTTTCTTTAACCTCAAAACTTCGAAAAAGATGAAAAATGAACCCATAGAAATGTATTCGCCTCATTTCTCAAAACAAGAGATGCAACGATCGGCCACGGCGATAAGGCTCGGTTTAGACAATACACCCGACGCTGAAGCCGAAGCAAATCTTCAGGCGCTTTGCACTCATGTGCTCGAACCTTTGCGTGAGCGTTTCGGTCGCATTATCGTGACGAGTGCTTATCGCTCAAAAGCCGTTAACGAGGCACTTTTCGGAGAGTCTCACTCGCAGCATCTCAAAGGCGAAGCCGCCGATATTCATGTCTCCAATGAGGAGATGGGACGGCGCTATTTTCGTTATATCAAGCATGTGTTGGACTTCGATCAGCTGCTCTTTGAGCACGTCATGAACAATGGTTGCATGTGGCTCCATGTGAGTTATTGCAGAGATAGCAGCCGCAACCGACACAAAGCGAAGGAACTATCCATTTGAAAGCAAACGTTTCGCAATATTCCGTACGGAAAAACTATCGTAAAATTATTAACAAACTAAACCAAAGAAAGGGTAACAATTATGGCAGTTATTTACAAGATTTACAAGAACAACAACAAGAAAAACGCTGGTTTCGGCAAGTATTATGCACGTGCTATCCACAATGGTACAGCCAACCTTGACGACATTTCGGCTATCATCGAGCGCAACTGCTCTATGAAGAAGAGCGACGTGAAGGCCGTTTTGACCGAACTTGTCGAGGTGATGACGATGCAGATCCAGGACTCTAAGCGTGTGAAACTCGATGGTTTTGGCACGTTTAAGATTGGAATCAGCACGAAAGGTGCCGAGACTGCCAAGGGCTTTAACCCCTTGAAGCACGTCAAAAACATGCGTGTCATCTTCATGCCTGAGTCGCATAAGGACGGTGATTCGCGTAAGTTGATCAAACCAATGCTTAGTGGTGCGGTGGTGCAGGAAAGCACTCAGTATACCATTGAGAAGAAGAAAAAGACGCAGCCTCAGGCTTAACGCCGCGTGAGTGCATCGGTCTGCTGGCATGAAGGCTTGCTAAGCAGGGGCCTCATCCCGTCACCCGACAACAGCCTCTGCCCTCTCCTACCCTGCTCTTGCAGGCGGAAGGGCGGAGGGAAAACAGATGATTGCGCCTCCAATGCTATGGTTTTATGCCGCAGACAACACCGAAAAAAGAGAAAAACAATCGCTACAAATCACATTAAAACACAAAAAACATCATGGATAAAATAAGAAGTAATCAATGGAAGTTAGTCATTAAAATCATTATCGCGTTAGCCACTGCCCTGTTGGGCGCCATCGCTTCTCCTGATTCGGAAGGCTTATCGCGCCAAGCTCGGAAAGAAAACAGCACGAAGGTGTTGGATAATTAGGCTGCAAAGGGCGCGGGCTGTGGTGCATGAGCCATAGTCGTGGCTCGGTAAGGCCTACAAGCATGCGACGAGAAAAGAATGTTTTGTCATGTTAAAGGTTATAGTTTTTTGTTTTGAAACAGGGGCAGAGTGATCGTGATGATTGCTCTGTCTTCTTTTCGTTTCAATGGCTTTATCTTTCTGTTTCGATGAGTTCTGGGGGCAGTTTGGCTGCCTGAGGCATGGCATGAAAGCGGAAAAAATAAACAAGAACGAGGACAAAACGAAGATGTTTGATGAAAAAGAAAAAATAAATGAGGTTTTATTTGGACTTTCATCGATTCTTTTCTATCTTTGAACCAACTCTATTTGTGTTCCTGTTGGCTGTTCTTCAGACACCTCCCCGAAAGCAATCAGCGTGTCAGACACCGGCAGGAGCACGCTCAACAACGACAGTTGCAGAGAGTATTCAGGTGGGCGTGCAATCCATGTTCTCATGAGTTGTGTGCGTGTTTCGGTCGTATGCGGTCTTGTGATGCCCCATGGCAGTCTTCCGTTTGCCTTCTTCCCTACTCTTTTGTGGTGCTCGTTGATGCAGAAAAGCACAATGGAGAGGTTTCAGAAAAATGTAACTTAAGCAAGAAATAAAATGCAAGTACACGCTGAAATGAAGTTAACGTGGGTGCGAAGGTCGTTTCGTCATCCCCGAATGTTATGTTTATTAATTTGCTGGATGATGATAACTCAAGCATTTTCTCAGTCAGTGCCGATGAAAATCTCAGCGCTCAGTGACAATCATGTGTTAGTAAGTCTCACCCCAGAGCAACGCTATCTGCTGCTCCCTATTGAGGAAGATGAAGCCCAGGCGGCGCTAAGCGTGATTGTAGACAATGAGGTTGTTGAGACACTCAACGTGAAGTTAGCTGCCGACCACGTTGATTATAGCGTACCGTTGGACCTGGGTCGCTACACAAATAAACCTGTGTTGCTTGATGTTACGTTTCATAACGAGCGACGTTTTACAGGCGATGTCAAGGACTTTACGGCTTGGAAAGTCATGCAAAGTGCGGCACATTTTGACACGACGAACCGCGAAAAATATCGTCCTTTCTATCATCACACCCCACTCTGGGGCTGGATGAACGACCCCAATGGCATGTTTTATAAAGACGGGGTGTGGCATCTCTATTTCCAATACAACCCTTATGGCTCGCAATGGGAGAACATGACATGGGGTCATTCCACGTCGAAAGACCTCGTGCATTGGACCTTTGAGGGCTGCCCTATCCGTCCCGATGGGTTGGGAACTATCTTTAGTGGGTCGGCAGTTGTAGACAAAGCGAACACTGCCGGCATGGGAAAAGATGCCGTTGTTGCCTTCTATACATCGGCTGGAACAAGTCAGGTGCAGAGCTTAGCCCATAGTAGTGACAACGGAAAGTGCTTCACAAAATATGCCGGGAACCCTATATTGACCGACAAAGTTCTCGATTTTCGAGACCCTAAAGTGTTTTGGAATGCAGACCTCAATGCCTGGAATCTTATCCTCGCTGCAGGCCAACAGATGAACATTTACAGTTCAAAGGACTTGAAAAACTGGACCTTTGAGAGTGCGTTTGGACGTGAATATGGCAACCATGATGGCGTTTGGGAGTGCCCCGATCTCATGAAACTACCTGTCGAAGGCACAAAGGAGGCGAAGTGGTTGCTGCTTTGTAACATCAATCCTGGAGGCCCTTTTGGAGGCAGTGCAACGCAATATTTCGTGGGATCTTTTGATGGTCATAAGTTTGTTTGTGAGAGTCAGCCCAATGTAACGAAATGGATGGACTATGGAAAAGACCATTATGCCACCGTGACCTTTGACAATGCACCCGACAATCGGCGTGTAGCCATGGCATGGATGAGCAATTGGCAGTATGGCAATCAGGTGCCTACACAACAGTTTCGCAGTGCCAACAGCGTGCCACGCGACCTCGGTTTGTTTGTCGATCAGGGCGAAACCTATGTCAGTGTCACGCCTTCAAGAGAGCTGTTGGCCTTGCGTGGTAACAAGGTGAGCCATCCCACAGCAGCTTGTGAGATACTCATCGACCTTCGTTCGCAGGCACAACCTACCACGATTACCCTCAGCAATGCCCACCATGAGCAGGTAGTGATGACCTATCAGCCCAAAGATCACACGTTCAGTATGGACAGAACAGCGAGCGGACTCACAGATTTCAGCAATCATTTCAAGGCCATTACCATCGCACCGACACACGGAAAGCTCACTCAATTGCGTCTCTTCGTCGACAAATGCAGCGTTGAAGTCTTCGATGCAAGCGGTCGAATGGCGATGACAAATCTGGTGTTTCCCAGGGTGCCTTACGATAAGTTGACGGTCAGTAAGGGTGCGCGCGTAACGATTTATGACTTGAAATAAAGTGTCATGGACCTGTTATGGGCTTGGCATAAGGGCAGATTTAGCCGATAAAAGCACAGCCACGAGCGCATCAAATGAAGCACATCGGCGTGCAAGAAAAGGGCGTTCAGCCCGCAAGATGCACGAACAGAGAAGATAAAATGAAACACAATTATTAACCAACAGGCCTCATCGCCCTACTTCTTTCATTCAGAAGGAGGAAGCGTTTGGGGGACTATAAAACAAAATTCCTATGGAAAAAAGAACGATTGTGGGTATCGGAGAGTCGTTATGGGACTGCCTTCCTCAAGGCACTAAGCTTGGAGGAGCACCTGTTAACTTTGCTTATCACGTACATCAGTTTGGTTATGACGCCGTAGCCATCAGTGCGTTGGGCAATGATATCCTTGGCGATCAGACACGAAAAGAACTCGATGCCGTCAAACTTCCTTATATCATGCCGATTGTTGCAGAGCCAACGGGCACCGTACAAGTGACACTTGACGAAGAGGGAGTGCCCACTTATGACATCAAACAGAATGTGGCGTGGGACAATATTCCTTTTAATGAGGAGATTGAAGCCGCTGCAAAGCGTGCGCAAGTGGTGTGTTTTGGCACATTGGCACAGCGTAACAGTGTTTCACGCAACACCATTCAACAGTTTCTCAAGGCTACTCCGAAAGACTGCTTAAAGGTGCTTGACATCAATCTTCGACAGAATTTCTACACCAAAGACATTATTCGTGAGTCGGTGGCAGCGTGTGATATTCTGAAAATCAACGACGAAGAACTCATCACTATCGGTCGACTCTTTGGCTATCCCGGCTTGGATATTGAAAACAAATGCTGGCTGATACTCGGTAAATATAATCTAAAGATGCTCATTGTCACCTGTGGTATCAATGGCAGCTATGTCTTTGGGCCGGCTGTTAAGTCGTTTATTGAGACCCCACATGTTGAGGTTGCCGACACCGTTGGTGCCGGAGATAGCTTCACAGCGTCGTTCTGTGCAGCCTTACTCGCAGGGAAAACCCTTGAAGAGGCTCATCAGTTGGCCGTCAATGTGAGTGCTTATGTGTGCACACAAGCCGGTGCGATGCCCGTGATTCCCGAGCGTTTTACGAAAGAAATCTAAGTTTTTTACGGAAGAAAACTAAGCGTTTTACGAAAGAAATATAAGTGCGCTCACCGCCAATATCGTGCCTTGTGCAGCGATTGGCGGTGAGGTCATGCGCTGATTCGTGGCGTTTTATCGTGTGAAGTCATAGAGTTGATGGCATAAAAAGACTGCAATCAGCGCGTTTATACACCCTCATTGCGGTCCTCTTCCTGTTGCCACGCCTCCCATTCTTTCATGGCTTCCTTCCAGTCTACGGCTCCTTCAGCCTTTGCTTCCTGTTGCATTTCAGCCTCATCCCGTACCTTGTCGCGTGCTCGTTTAGCCTTCATGGCCGCAATTGTGGCGTCGTCGAGGACTTGGATTGCACCGCGTTGAATGGCTTGTTGCAGTTCTTCTTCTCCAAAAGCCTTACCGGGTTCGTTGAAATCAGAGATGTTAAATTCATAGTCTACACGCAAATCGTGTCGTATCATCTTTTGTTTCAGTCGGTTGCCCGCATTTTTTAGTCGCAGCAACCTACCGATTTCGTGAATCTCTTGTTGTGAAAATTTGTTCCTTCCCATCAGTGTTTGGGTTTAAAATGGATTTAGTCTTTAATCTTTCGGATGAGAGAAAGTCCATCGCGCAGCGGCAGAATAACCTTTTCTACACGTGAATCGGCCTTGACATGGTCGTTGAATGCGCGTATGCCTATCGTCTGTTGGTCGTGGTCATAGGCTGGGTCGATGACATGACCATCCCACAACGTGTTGTCGGCAAGAATGTAACCGCCCGTTCGAAGCAGGCGCATCGTCATCTCATAAGTCTCGATATAGGTGCGTTTATCGCCGTCAATGAAGGCCAGATCAAACGTGATTCCGAGCTTCGGAGCCAGCACATTAGCGTCTCCAATGGTGAAAACAATCTTGTCGGCTACGGCAGATTGCGCTATCCATGGACGCGTAAAGTCTTCCATTTCGTCGTTGATTTCAAACGTATAGAGCTTGCCTTCGGGCGGCAATCCCTCGGCTAAGCAGAGGGCACTATAGCCACTAAACGTGCCCACTTCAAGCACATTGCGGGGCTGAATCATGGTGACGAGCATCTTCAACAACCTGCCTTGGATGTGTCCGCTGGCCATTCTACCGTGTATGGTGTGGATGTTTGTGGCGCGATAAAGGCGATAAAGATAGTCGTCTTCTGCGTCGATGTGCTGTGCAATGTAGTCGTTGATAGGGTCTTCCACGTGTTGCAATGCGTCAACCTGAGCGTCTCCGTGTCTGCTCATACCCTATTTTGCGTTTGAATGGTGGTCAATCAGTGCATCAATGGCCATGGCATAGCCGTGCAGACCGAAGCCACAGATGACACCAAGACAGGCTGGACTCAAGAAAGAATGATGGCGGAAATCCTCTCGTTTGAACACATTGCTGATGTGAACCTCAACAACAGGGCACACAATCGCACGGATACAATCGTGCAGGGCAATGCTTGTGTGGGTGTAGGCGCCGGCGTTCAACACGATGCCATCAGTGTCGAAGCCTACCGCTTGCATCTGATTGATTAGCTCACCCTCTACATTACTCTGGAAATAATGAAGCTCGACATCGGGAAACTGCGCTTGAAGTTTCGGCAGGAAAGCCTCAAACGAGCTGCTGCCATAGATGCCGGGCTCGCGTGTTCCCAATAAGTTTAGATTGGGACCATTGATGATTTGTATCTTCATATATTCGGTTTTTTTGTTTATCTTTGCAGCAATGGTGACAGACATGCAGTCATAACGCTTCATCGTTGGACAAAGGCTGCAGCAGCAAAAATAATAAAATAAATGGAAACCGACAAGAAAAGCAGTGCCAATATCTTAAAGGCCTATTTGCGTTATCTAAAGTTAGAGCGCAATTATTCGCCCAATACGCTCGATGCCTACAGTCATGACATCGCGTGGCTCATTGATTATTGCAAGCGCGAAGAACGCGATTTGCTGGGTCTGCAGCTTGAAGACTTGCAGCATTTTGCTGCTTCTCTGCACGAGTTTCATATCGGTCCACGCTCGCAGTCACGCATATTGAGTGGCATTCGCTCGTTCTTTCGCTTCCTGTTATTGGATGGTTATATCGACAATGACCCTACAGAATTGCTCGAATCGCCTGTTTTGGGCCAACACTTACCCGAGGTGCTGTCCACCGAAGAGGTCGACCGCTTGGAAGAAAGCATAGACCTCAGCAAACCAGAAGGCCAGCGCAACCGCACAATTATTGAGGTGTTGTTCTCTTGTGGGCTGCGTGTGAGCGAACTGGTCCACCTGAAACTCTCCGAACTTTACCTTGATGATGGCTTCATTCGCGTGCTCGGTAAGGGGTCGAAAGAGCGACTTGTGCCCATTTCTCCACGTGCCATCAAAGAGTTACGCCTATGGTTTTCCGACCGCGTTCACCTTGATATCAAACCCGGAGAGGAAGACTTTGTGTTCCTCAATCGCCGTGGTCATCACCTCACCCGCACGATGATACTCATCATGATCAAGCGACAGGCTGAGGAAGCAGGCATCAAGAAGACCATTTCTCCCCACACCTTGCGCCATAGTTTCGCTACGGCGTTGTTGCAGGGTGGGGCAGACCTGCGTGCCATTCAGGCGATGCTCGGTCATGAACACATTGGAACAACCGAAATCTATACGCATATCGACACGACCACTCTGCGCGAAGAGATTCTCAACCACCACCCACGCAACATGAAAAAGCAGGGGGAATAGTGCGCCGAAAGCATGCCTACGTGGGCAGCATCGCATGGTTTCATCAGCGAGGTTGAGGCAGAAGAACGAAAAATTTGAATCCCATTTCATTGCAAACCTAACTTTATTTCCTTAAATTTGCAACTGCATGAATAAACGATCTAAACTCAAATATTTCATGGTTTTTGGCACCTGGCGACAGGATGACCATGAAAATAGCCGATGGAAACGCATCGGAATGAATGTCATTCGCAAGATTTATATGGCTGTCAAGCTATTTATTGAGCGCGGACATGTGGACTATGCCACCCAACTTTCATTCAGTACGATTCTCGCTATCGTGCCCATCTTCGCCCTTATCTTTGCGATTGGTCGCGGCTTTGGCCTCTCTCAATACATCGAAACGTGGCTGCGCACATCGTTAGGTAGCCAGCCTGAGGCCGCCAACTCTATCATTGCCTTGGCTGATTCCTATTTACAGCACGCGCAAACAGGCTTGTTTATAGGCATAGGTTTGCTATTTATGCTCTACAGTGTACTAAGTCTTATCTATAACGTTGAAAGCGTTTTCAACATCATTTGGCAAGTAAACACGAAGCGATCTATCGGCAGATTCCTCTCTGATAACCTTGCAATGATGTTCCTTGTACCCGTGATTATCATCGTCATGTCAGGCGTAAGTATTATTGCAAACACTACTACTGAGCACCTGCAAGCCTTCTTTCTTCTGGGTCCAATCGCCCGCGTTGTGGTGAGCTTACTGCCGTTTGTTGTGCTGACGCTTATCTTTGTGGCACTCTTTATGGTGATGCCCAACACGCGAGTGAAGTTCACTGCCGTTGTCGGTCCAGCCATCTTGGCCGCTATTGCCATGCTTCTTGTGCAGTGGGGTTACGTGCATGGACAACTCTTTCTCTCTGGATATAACGCGGTATATGGGTCACTTGCCGCGCTGCCTCTATTCATGTTATGGATGCAAATATCGTGGTATATCTGCCTGTTTTGTGCCGAATTGTGTTACATGAACCAGTATTTTGACTACTACGAATACATGATAAGTCCACACGATATCAGTGAGGCCAACCGACGAAAGATTGCTTTGCTCGTGATGAAACATATCACAAAGCGATTCAGCGAGGGCCAGCCTGCACTGACAGTCTTGGCATTAAAGCAGCTCACGGGAGTCCCTGTGCGCCTTGTTAGCGATGCTTTGATGCGGTTGGAACGTGTGAAACTCGTTACGGTGGTTGCCACTTCCAAGGATGAAGACGAGCGTTATCAGCCGGCACTAAGCTTAGACCATCTGCGCATGGGCCACATTGTAGAACTCTTGGATAATGCTTCGGCCGACCGACATAAGAATAATTATCTGGACCTTAATGCGTTGTTTGACGACAAGGCGAAAGAAGAGGTGAGACAGGCACGCATGAATTTTATTCAAAAACTTAATGAAATCAATGACTTATAGTAACTTATGGCAGCGTTTGTTGCCTCATTATGATGAGCGAGAAGCCAAAGCTGTTGTCAGAACGCTCGTGGAAGAACTGTTCCAACTGACGCTGACCGACCTCTATGCTGGCGGTCTTGACAACCTCACTACTGCCGAACAACAGCGTTTGGAAACGTCACTTCAGCAGTTGGAAGCAGGCATTCCGGTGCAATATGTCACGGGAACGGCACGCTTCTTTGGGCGTGATTACGTGGTCAATCCCCATGTACTTATCCCACGACCTGAAACAGAAGTGCTCTGCAAAACAATTCTTTCGGCATATAACCAATCTTATTGTGCGTTGCAACCGCCTGTGCCCCTGCGTGTGTTAGACATTGGAACAGGTAGTGGATGTATTGCCGTCACCCTCGCACTCGACCTTTGGAACAGCAGTGTTTCAGCCTGGGATATCAGTGGCGAAGCCCTACTCACGGCACGAGAGAATGCACATCGCTTGCAAGCTCAGGTGAATTTTGAGTGGCATGACGTGCTTTCGCTCGATGAAGCAGCACTCGCGGCCACGCCGTTTGATATCATCGTGTCCAATCCTCCGTATGTTTGTGACAGCGAGCGCAAGGACATGACCGAACAGGTCTTGGCACATGAGCCTCACACTGCCCTTTTCGTGCCCGACAATGACCCGCTATTGTTCTATCGTGCCATTGCAGATTATGGCACAACTCACCTCAATCCTCATGGTCTTTTGGCGTTTGAAATCAATCCTCTTTTTGCCAAAGAAATGTGCGAATTGTTGGAAAGCAAGGGCTATGAGCAGGTGGAAGTGAAGACCGACCAATATGGAAAGGAGAGGGTAGTGATAGGAGTTGCAAGATAGTAAACAACGCTGCACGTCACCATATATAGGTGGCAGCAGATGAACAAACAACACTACACATCACCATCTATCAAAAAGTAAGTTTAAAAAAATAAGATAATATTCCTCCATTTCTACCTTTTCGGCTTGGGAAGTGTCGGAGGAGGTGAACGCTTTTCATTCTTATGACAGAACAACAAGCTCAAAGTAGATTGGCAACGCTATGTGCAAAAGGAGAACATTGCACACAAGAGATGCTCGAAAAACTTCGGAAGTGGGAGATTGATGATGAGGCGCAAGCGCGTATCATGGCCTATCTCACAACCCATCACTTTGTGGATGATGCCCGCTTTTGTGAGGCGTTTATCAAAGACAAGATAGAATTTAATGGCTGGGGACGGCGAAAAGTGGAGCAGGCGCTTTATCTAAAAGGCATTCCGCGAAGCCTTTCCGACCCCTTCTTTGAGGAGATTCCCGACGAGATGTATTTAGAAAAACTTCGCCCTCTCATTCAACATAAGTGGCCAACGATAAAGGGTCGCAACGACTATGAACGCTCAATGAAGCTCATGAAGTATGCTTTGGGGCGGGGATTTGACATGCGATTGGTTCGACTTTGCATAGAAGAAATTGGCGAAAGCTTGGATGATTAGCCTGTTACGGCATGTGAAAGAGGTTGTCAAACCACGCGCCTGTGTGATTTGTCAGCATCGGTTGGCGCCCACCGAACACGCGGTTTGCACCACCTGCAACCGTCATCTGCCACGCACTCACTATGGCGTTGAGGCGCGCGACAATCCCGTTTGTCGCCTGTTTTGGAAGCAGGTGCCGATTGAACGCGGTGCCTCTTGGGTTGTTTATGCCGCGCATGCCCCTGTCAGTAAGGCCATTTATGCACTGAAATACAGGCATCAAGCCACCATCGGACAGCGACTTGGCGAACTCATGGCCACTGAATTGAAGGCTGAAGGCTTTTTTGAAGGCATCGATTTTATAGTGCCTGTGCCACTGACCCGCGGCAGATGTCGTGAGCGTGGCTATAATCAGAGTCTGTTGATTGCCGAGGGAATTGCTCACGTTACTTCCATAGCGATTGACGAACACATTTTAACCCGCCTGCATTATAATGGCAGTCAGACGCAGCAAACCATTGAATGGCGGCGCGAAAACGTTAAGGGCGCATTTCAATTACATCATCCTGAACGAGTGCGCGGACATCATGTGTTGCTCATCGACGATGTTATCACGACAGGAGCCACAATGCTTGCCTGTGCGAAAGAATTGGCGCGGGCAGGCGAGGTGACAATCAGTGTGCTTTCGTTGGGCTATGCTGGTCGCTAAATCATGGACTAAACGGCTCGCCAAGGCCATGTGCATGGTGCGAAGAATAAATGCGGAGGTGGGACGTGTGGCCGTGTATGGCTAAGCGCTTGATATAGAGGAGGTTTGAAATTTGGTGCAAAAGGTGGCGCAATTCAACGAACATTGCGCGATGAAATGAGAGGAATCACCGCCTGATTAACGGCAGTTCAAAAGCTGGTTTGCGTGAAAGGATATTGCAACGCGTTTTCGCTCGGTTGACAAAGTTCGGCAGCCCTGTACACGAAAAGAATCAAAATAAGCCGCTTATCGTTGCGTATAAGCGGCTTATTTTGTATCGCTGTGTAAATCGTTGCTATGGATGCAAACGCGCCACAGCGTTAATTTCTGAGTCCTTTTGCACCGACCAAGAACGCCTTTGCAGCCCCAAAGCGCAGATACATGTCAAGACGCACAGGCACATGATTGGCATCATCGGTCACATAGAAGTCGACAATACGTTTATATTTGCCGTCATCGAGTTCGAGATAAGCCAATTTCAAGCAGTTGTATTTAACGTCGTTATCCGCCTTTATCGTAGCCTTTCCGTCGAAACGCAATTCAGCTGGGGTACGATCATCGCCGTCAACGATAGGGAAACTGATAGCCGTTCCCTTCTTCCAGTTTATCGGATCAAAGGAGCGGGCACGCATAAAGATGCTCAACATGTCGTAGACGCAGTCGCTATAACTATGTTTCACCCACGTGTTTGAGCCGTCGTTGTGGAGTCGGTGCTGGCGAACATTGGCCTTTCCTCCGTTGTAATTGTAGAAGACTTCATCCACTGTGTAGCGCTTTCCCTCGCGTGCGCCCTTGCGAAAATACAGCGGTTCCATGTTTAAACTGTTATAACAGAGCAGCGTATCTCGCAGTACAAAGAAGTTATCGAGCTTGCCATTGCCGCGTGTAGTGAGGCTACAGCGATAGGCATTCTTGCCTTCATAGCGGCTCTGCACGGTGTACATGCTGGCTGTTCCGGCTTTCACCCACACGAATTTCCAGTTGTAATAGAGGTTGTAGGTGAGGAACTCGCCCGATTTAAACGCGGTGTTTCGGAAGGCACATGGCCCTTCTTGGGCATTGGTCACTATCGTTGCACTGCACAAAAGCAAGGCCACGAGGGCACAGCGGCGCAGTGTTGAGGCTGCCTGCAGTAGGAGTTTACGTTGTTGTTTCATCTTTTCTTTCCTTTCTTTCCTTTCTTTTTTTACTTAGCGTGGGTTGGTTTCAGGCGTATAGGGAAGGCCCATTTGCTTCGCACGCTCGGCATTCCGTCGTCTGATAGTCTTTTGTTTGTCGGCCTTTTGCTTTGTGATAGCGCCAGGTTTTTGCTGATAGAGTGGGGTGGAAGTGGGGTTCCAACTTTCCGTCAAGTCCCATTTCGCCTTACATTCAATCTTTCCCGGGTAGTAGTATACAGCCTCAGGCTGGCGGTCTTTGGCATAGTCGCCCGTGTCCCAGATGCCATTGTGGTTACTATCTACAAAGAGACGCAGGTAGTAAGTCTCGGGTTTGAGATAATAGAATTCGGCCTGTTGGTGTTCGGCTGCAACCTCTTTAATCACTTTGTCGTTGCGGTCGAGCAGTTGAACGATGCTGGGTTGGCCATCCAAGCCCGTTAGCGTGATGACCAAAGAGCCAAATTCGTCGTCGCCCTTCACCTTGAATCCTTGTTTATATTTCGGCGTAACAGCCCCATAGATGTCGGTAAAGGCTGTGCTGTCGGTTTCAAAACTATAGTCTTGTCCGGGCTTCCAATCGGCCGAAATCTCATAGTTCATGCCATATTTCAGCGAGTCAGGCCGCACAAAGTGCCCCTCGGCATTGCGTCGGGCGGCAGGCAGCAGTTGGTAGTTGGCACGATACCACAGCGAGTCTACCTTTGTATAGAGGTGTACTTTCGTGGTGTCGATGGCAGAAATTGGCGTTTCAAACTGCAACTGCAGTCGCTTTTCGGGATCTATTTCATTGGTGTTTTGCATGCGAATAGCCAGCGTTGGTCGTGGCATCTCCGTCTGATAAGGCTCTCCTTTCTTTTTCAATTTCTCCTGTTGCTTTTGCCATTTCTCATAGGTAGCCTTGAGTTGTTTCATTCTTCGCTCGTAAGGCTGTTTCGACAACACCTCAAGGGTGTCGGTTTGACTGACGAGTTGGCCCGCCGAATCGGTCATCAGATAAGTCATTTCCATGCGCAAGGTGTCTTGATTGACCAAGGCTGTGTCGCGCAACCAATAGTCGATGGTGTCGCGTTTGGCGTTAGGAATGGCGATAAAGGCATCATGTGCGTTGAAATTCAGACCTTTTATTTGAGGCAATTTGGGATTACCATAACTGAAATTCACGGCAAAATGGTTGGCTTCATTGCGCGTAACACTTAGCAGATAGCGGCTTGTGAGCACCTCATGAAAGGCACACAGCGTGATGTTATCGGGCAGAAAATGTGCATATCCCACGCGTTTGATGTCGGCAATATGCAGGGAATCAGACCATAAAGTGTCTTGTCTGGTGTCGTCCATCACCGAGGGTTTGATGAGCTCATGATTGAAAGCAATCATCTCACTCTTTTGATTGAACTGATAGTTTCCGTCAACATCCTGCAAGGCATATACGCGATAGGTGCCACGTTTGACGCCTTTGATGACGAAATGACCACGACTATCCGTGCGACTTACACGCAACATGGGTTGTTTTTCAAAGGCCGAGTCAGCCAGATTTGCATAGAGACCGACAAGGATTCCTTTCACTGGTTCGAGGTTTTCGGCTGCAACGACATAACCAGAGACCTCCATCGTGTCGATTTCTGCACCCGTAGAGAAGCTATAAGTGTAGTTACCGAGGGGGTTACCCTCGTTGTTATCGCTGATAGCATCACTGAAATCAATGGTATAAGTGGTGTTGGCTTTCAACGAATCGAGCAGCTTAACTTCGATAGATTTGCCTGTAGCCTTAATCTCAGGAGCCTGTAATTGGGGTGGAGAGACAATCACATTTTCTGTTGGATTGTCGATTTTTACAAACTCATCAAAGCTGATTTTCACCTTCTGTACCTTCACCTCAGTGGCTTTGTCGGCAGGCGTGGCCCCCAAAACCTTAGGGGGTGTCTCGTCATACCAGCCTCCATCAGGGTTTCCCATGCGTGCACACGAGGTGAAAACTCCCCCGATAATAACCGTCAACAGCAGGGAGAGACCTCCCCCTATCCCTTTCAAGGAGGGGAGAACCCATAGAGACGGGCTAACTTGAGCTGTATTTTGACTCCGTTTTTCTTTTGTTAAACCAGGATATCCAAGCTGTAAACGATTTGTGAACAGCTTGATTTTCTTGATATATTTCCACATAGCGCTCTTGTTTTCTTTCATGAGATAAGGCTCAATTGGATAGGCGTTCCTCTCCCAGAGAGGGCGAAGGAGAGATGTTCATCACCTCTTCGATAACCTTTCTGCTATTGCTTAATCTCGGAATTTTATGTTGTCCGCCAAGCTTTCCCTTTGCTTTGAGCCAGTTGTTGAATTGTCCTGGGCGTGCAAGAACCACTTCAAGCGGTTGCAAAGTGATGTCATGAAAGCGCTTAGCCTCATAGTCGCTGTTGATTTCTTGTAGCTTTTTGTCAAGCAAAGTGGCAAAGCGTTCAAGAGAATCAGGTGCTTTTGCAAACTCGATGAGCCACTGATGGCGACACTTTGCCTTGCTATCCATGAAGACAGGTGCTGCAGTGTATTCGCTGATTTCAGCCCCAGTCTGCGCACAAGCATAAGCCAAACCCTTCTCAGCATTGTCCATGATGAGCTCTTCGCCAAAGGCATTGATGAAGTATTTGGTGCGACCGGTGATGACAAACTTATAGGGATTCGTGCTCGTGAAGCTCACTGTGTCGCCAATAACGTAGCGCCACAGACCGCAACTCGTGGTGATTACCATGGCATAGTTGATGCCTGTTTGCACCCCTTCGAGTGGGACAATCGTTGGATTGTCGGTGCCAAACTCATCCATAGGAATGAATTCATAGAACACATCATAGTCGGTCATCAGCAAAAGACTCTTATCTTGGAAGTCGCTTTGAATGCCAAAGAAGCCTTCACTGGCATTATACGTCTCCATATAGTGCATCTTTTGGCTCGTGATGAGCATCTCATATTGCGGTCGATAAGGTGTAAACGCAATGCCACCATGAAAGAAAACTTCGAGGTTTGGCCACACTTCTTCAAGGTGTTTCTTGCCCGATAGTTCCATAACACGCACCAAAACACTTAACATCCAGCTTGGAACTCCAGAGATGTTTGTCACGTTTTTATGAAGACATTCACGTGCAATGAGGTCGCGTTTTAATTCAAAATCGCTCAACAAAGCAGTCGATTTCTTAGGCACTCTGACGAGATTTGCTAATGGGTTTATATTCTCAATGAGGATAGCACTGAGGTCTCCGACGAGAGAATTTGCCACATTATAGTTGGGTGAATGACTACCTCCGAGGATGAGACTACGGCCATCAAAGAGTCTGCTTTGAGGGTTATTACGCAGGTAAAGCGCTACAACATCTACGCCACCGGCATAGTGAATATGGTTCAATCCGTCTTTAGAGACAGGGATAAACTTGCTCTTGTCGTTGGTTGTTCCTGATGATTTTGCATACCATTTGACACGACCGGGCCATAGAACATTGGCTTCTCCGTGGCGCATGCGGTCGATATCGCCTTTCAGTTCCTCGTAGCTGACAACAGGAATACCTTGTGCAAAGTCTTCATAACGACTGCTTTGCATGCCAAACTTGCGCCCATACTCGGTATGACGGCCATGTTCAACAAGACGCTTTAGCACCTTTTGCTGCATCTTCACGGCCTCTGTGGCATAGCGTTCCAAATCTTTTTGTCGTGGCAGGAACAACTTTCCTGCGATGCTTGTCAAACTCATTGTCTTCTCATTCAGTTGTTCTTGCAAAATTAACGCAATCTTTTGGAATACCCGAAAGAATTATCCTTTTTTATGTTCTTTAAGGGCAAATGTAACTATTCAGCGGTAACCAATATATACAGTGCATATCAATTTGTCAAACCTTAAATAAGGTTTGAATTGCATTATATGGAGGTTTGTCGTGCTTCTTCGCTGTTTCTACAATCGAATGAAGTTCAAGAAAGACGAGCATCTTTATACGAAGACTATAGAAGAAAGAATACAGACTGGTCAATACTGCTAAATAGTTATGATTTTCTTGCATATTCTAAGAAGATGTTATACCTTTGCCGCCGTGAAACAATTAGCAATGACATATCAAGTGAACGAAGTACTGCAAAGAATTATCCGATTCTTTGCAACTTTTTGCACTTTATCTTTGGTCAATCCAAATAATTTGCTAACACACACACACACACACACACACATTCGCACCTAGCGTCACTAAGACATTTTTTCTTCTCGCATACGCGCGCGCGAAGCGTGCCGTAACCCTTGTAAACAAAGGACTTTTCGGAGTTTCCTTTGTTCGCTTTTTTATGCCCGTTTGCAAACTAGATTTAGAACAAAATAAGAATGAAATAACAATTATTTTAATCAATATAAACAGGATGCGCTGACTTCGTATCCCCTAAAAATTAAATGAAATGATAGTAATTGAAAGAAAGATTTATCAAAAACCTCAATGCAACATCATTTGCACTGAGGCGGAATCCCTACTGGTTCATGGCAGCGGTAATGCAGGAACGATTCAACCTGGAACAACAGCGGGTGATGCCAAACGTAACTTCTTTAATGATGAAGATCAGGAAGGCTTTTCTTGGGACGACACAGAAAAGAAATAAAGATTATCAGAAAGGAAACGAAAATGAATAAGTTTATGAATAGAACGACTATCGGTTCAGTAATGCGAGGTATGTGTTATGGTTTCACAGCCTTATTGTTTGCTGCCAGCTGTGCGAATGATAACGTTACACAGGACGAAAAGCAGAAGAAAGATAACATTCCAGTGGGTACAACCGTATTTACAGGTACGTCCCAGCCAGATGCTACAACGCGTACAGCAATTCTCAACCATACAAAGGGCGCAGGTGCTTCCGTAAATTGGAGTAGCACGGATAAGATATGGGTAAAGGACGATGGAGGAAATTGGCAGCAGAGTGGAGCTGTAACATTCCCCTTTGCTACTAATAAGGCGGAAGGAAAGTTTACCCTTTCGGGTGCTTATACTGGTGCTTCACACGACATTCTATATACAAACATGGCTGTGACAGGAACGCAACCGCAAGTAGAGATAAAGGCAGCACAAACACAGTCTGCCCCAAACAACTTTGACCATGCTGGTGAGTCAGGAGATTGCGGAATCGCTACAGGCAGCAAGGCTGGTAATGTTTATAAATTCACCCTTAATCATAAAGCTTCTTATCTCTGTTTCATTCCTCGCACAAGTAACGAATATGTAAAGCGCAGCAAGTTGATTAAGGTTGAGATTATGAGCGACGATGATATTGCCGGAACTTACGACATAGCAGCTAATGGAGCTCTTACCCTCGCTTCGGGTGGTTCAAAGACAATTACGGTAACAACTGGTTCGGGCTTTGATATAGACAACTCTGCTGATGATATGAGCAAGAATGCTACTTATGCAGTTGTTGCTCCAGGCACCCA
Organism: Segatella salivae F0493; assembly: GCF_000477535.1. NCBI lineage: Bacteria > Pseudomonadati > Bacteroidota > Bacteroidia > Bacteroidales > Prevotellaceae > Segatella > Segatella salivae. The sequence goes on along the minus strand of NZ_AWGW01000025.1, from coordinate 30,939 downwards.
TACTTTCCGTATTCGTTACTGGCTTCGCAATACAACGGACAATCCAGGAGGAGCAATAGAAGGAACAGTTTCTAAAATTGTAACACTTAACTGTACGGCAGGTTCAATCAATGATATAACTTCTAATCTTAATCCGTATGATTATGACGGCGACCATTACTACATGTGGGATGCACAGCAGCAATATTGGTATGGTTATGAATGGACAAAGCACTTGCCTGGATTCACAGGCCAGCCGACACTAAACTATGATTATTCCTCTAATTACGCGCAGAGTAACAGTGATGTGTCTCGTTGGTACCATGAGGGCGGCGGTTCAAGTCGCTTCGATGCAACTCATAGTTGCGCAGGTCTTCCAAATGCTAACGAGATGACCTGGTACGCCGCCAAGGGCGAACCACGTTGGGACGCAGACGAACTTTGGACAACCATGGGTCATTTATATAAAGGTGGTATGTGGTTTAAGAAGAAGGCGAATATAAGCGGATTTGACGCTAACAAAGCTGTAGACGGAAACGATTGGCGAACAAATAGCAAAGGACAAGGCTGGTCTGTATCTCAGACTCTCCCCGATGCGGCTGATGCAGGTAATTACTTCTACCTGCCCGCCTTGGGTTACTACGACTCTGGTCAGCTGGTCAGTGTTGGCAACGTTGGCTACTATTGGTCGTCAAGTGCTGACCCATGGGGCAGTGGCTTCGCGTACTACATGTACCCCTACAGTAGTGGCGTCACCGTGAGCGTCAACTACCGCCGCTCCGGCTTCAGGGCGGAGGCGCTTCAGTAGTCCTCGCGCTTGCCCCTTCATAGGTGTCGCCTTCAAAGAAATCCCTCCCCGAACCAACGGTCACTGACCGAAGGGAAGTAAAGGGGAGGGGGGGCCTAACGGGATAAGGGAGGGTGAGAGACAAGGAAAAATCTAACAAATGAGGTTTTTCGTGCTTCTGAACATTTCAGAAAGGCCAAAATGAAGTTTTCCATGCTTCTGCACACTGCAGAAAGGCTAAAAAGAGGTTTTTCATGCTACTGCACACTGCAGAAAGATAAAAAAGAGATTTTTCATGCTTCTGCACACTGCAGAAAGGCTAAAAAGAAGTTTTTCATGCTTCTGCACACTGCAGAAAGGCCAAAAAGAGATATTTCATGCTTCTGCACATTGCAGAAAGGCTAAAAAGAGATTTTTAGCCCCAAAGTGTCGCACGGAAGCATGGAATTCTGACTTTAACTTTTATATGACAATAATGCTTACCGGCCAGCAATCGGCTGGGGGAGGTCCTCGTTTATTTTTGTTTTTCTATCCCAATTTTTAGTTTTTTTTCGTAAGTTTGCAAGTAATAGCTGAGAAACGGCTTCTTTTTATGGTGTAAAAGGGAGTTTTCATAGCGCTAAATCAGTGAGTTTGTGCACGTTAAAGCATGGCTTTCACAAGGAGAGAGGGCACATGGGGCACAACAAAAAATTAGAGAACATGCGGCAAAAGACGATGTGTCTGTTTGCAAAACAATCAAAACGAAACATGAGAAAATTAGGGATAATCGTCTCTTTATTTGTATTTTCGCTGACCATTCAAGGTCATATTCTGCCGAAAGATAAGCATCTCACGGTTAATCAGGGCTTGCAAAAGTTAGCCAACAAGCTTTTAGAGGGCAAGCAAGGGAGTATTGTGGCCATCGAACCAGCTACAGGTGAGGTGTTGTGTATGGCGAGTTCGTCTCACGAAAATGATGAGGTCAACCATGCCATCGAAACAGTTTATTCGCCAGGTTCTACGTTTAAGCTCGCTAATACCATTGCTTTCGTCTCCGAAAATATCATTAACCATAACACAAAATATACGTGTAATGAGGGCTTTTGGCGTGATAAGATTCACATCGGATGTCATAAACATAGCTCACCACGTGCACTTACGGGCGCACTTAGCACCTCGTGTAACGCTTATTTCTGCAAGGCTTTCATGGCAATGATAGAGAACCGCACGCAGTATAAAGGGCAGTCGCAGGCACTGAACACTTGGTATGACTACATGACCAGCATGGGTCTTGGGATGCCGCTTGGCATAGATCTCCCCAATGAGCAAGGAGGTTTTGTTCCAGATGCCTCTTATTGTCAACACACTTTTGGCAATCGGTGGAATGCCCAGACGATAATGTGGCTCGGAATGGGGCAGGGTGAGGTGAAGACTACACCGCTGCAACTCTGCAATCTTGCGGCTATCATAGCCAATCGCGGGTTTTTCTATACGCCACATGTGCACAAACCTACGGCCAAAAAGCCACTCGATGAGCAGTTCACCGTGCGTCATAACATTAAAGGTACACCGAAAGCGATTGAAGAAGTCATTGCCGGCATGCGCTCAGCGGTAACAAATGGCACGTGCGCAAGCATCAATACACCGACCTATCAGATATGTGGTAAGACGGGAACGGCAGAGAATATAGGCGATGATCACTCGGTGTTTATCGGCTTTGCTCCTATGAGCAATCCGAAGATTGCTATCTCTGTGTATATTGATAACGGTGGATTTGGCGCCGATCTTGCTGCTCCTCTCGCCGCTATTATCCTTGAAAAATACCTCACAGGAAAGCTCTCTGACCGCAGCGAACGCCATGTAAAGAAGTGGCAAAGCTATGCCATTGAACCGCCAGCACAAGTAGATTCTACCGCGATAAAGGCGATGAAAGGGAAACAAATGGCGCAGAAAAAGCGCAAAGAAATCCCTGTTACGTTGGATAATTTATAGAGATTGAAGGGGGAGGATAGTTATTTCTCTCCCCTTTTAGTGTGCTTCGAGCCAGTTATTTCCCCAACCTGCATCGGCTGTTAGAGGCACTTTCAGCTGGCATGCGCCTTGCATTTCTTCGAGAACAATCTTTTCTACGCGCTCTTTTTCCTCTGGATAAACAGAGAAGTTGAGTTCATCGTGCACTTGAAGAATCATTTTTGAACGGATGTTTTCAGCCTTAAAGCGTTGCCAGATGCGTATCATGGCAATCTTGATGATATCGGCTTCCGAGCCTTGTATAGGCGCATTGATGGCATTTCGCTCTGCAAAGCCACGCACAGTACCATTCTTTGAGTTGATATCTGGCAGGTAACGACGGCGCCCAAAGAGGGTTTCGGCGTAACCTTTTTGGCGTGCTTCTTCTTTCGCTTGTTCCATATAAGCCTTCACTTTCGGGAAGGTTGTGAAGTAATCTTCTATGAGCATACGAGCTTCTTTGTTATCAATTCCCATGCGTTGTGCCAGTCCATAGGTGGTGATGCCATAGATAATACCGAAGTTTGCCTGCTTGGCCTTCTTGCGTTCTTCAGGAGTTACGTCGGCAATCTGCTTGTGCCATATCTTCGCAGCGGTAGCCGCGTGGATGTCAAAGCCCTCGCGGAAGGCCTCAATCATATTCTCATCACCACTGAGATGAGCCATGATTCGTAGTTCAATCTGTGAGTAATCAGCTGAGAAAAACAGGCATCCTGGCTCGGGAACAAAGCACTTTCGTATCTCTTTTCCGTCCTCACTTCTCACTGGAATGTTTTGTAAGTTGGGGTCACTCGACGATAATCGTCCTGTGGCCGTAAGGGCTTGGTTGAACGAAGTGTGTATATGTTGGGTGCGCTTATGAATCAGTTTGGGGAGTGCTTCGACATAAGTGCCGAGTAGTTTCTTTAGTCCTCGGTGGGCTAAAATGTCTTCAACAATGGGATTCTTTGCCCGTAGTGACTGCAACACTTCCTCGTTAGTGACATATTGTCCGGTCTTAGTTTTCTTCGGTTTCTCCATGATTTGCAGCTTACCGAAAAGGATATCACCCACTTGTTTAGGGCTGGCAATGTTGAAAGTCTCGCCTGCTTCTTCGTAGATATGACGCTCAAGGCGGTTCATTCGCTCTGTAAAGATCTCGGCAGTATCATGGAGTGTGGCCGTGTCTACACGCACTCCATTGAGTTCCATGTCGGCAAGTACGGGGATAAGTGGCGTCTCAATGTCCCAGAAAAGGGCTTCCATGGCGACCTCTTTTAACTTTGGTTCGAGCACGTTTCGTAGCTGAAGGGTGATATCTGCATCCTCCGCGCCATACTCATAAGCGTCTTCTGGAGCAATGTCGCGCATCGACTTTTGATGCTTTCCAGGTGCACCGATAAGCTCTTCTATATGGATTGTCTTATAGTTTAGCAATGTTTCGGCCATATAGTCCATGTTATGTCGCAACTCGGGTTGAAGCACATAATGCGCTAACATGGTGTCAAACATCTTGCCTTGGAGGGTTACTCCATAGTTCTTTAGCACCTCATAGTCGTATTTAATGTTTTGACCAATCTTCAAAATTGACGGGTCTTCATAGACCGACTTAAAGATATTAACATATCGTAAGGCTTGTTCATGGTCGTTAGGAATTGCTACATAAAACGCTTTATGTTCCTCAACAGCGAAGCATAAGCCTACCAATTCTGCCTCGATTGCATCAGTTGATGTTGTCTCTGTATCTAAACTGAGAAATTGTTTTGTCTTGAAAAAGTCACAAATTCTTTGTGCTTCCTCTTGATTATCAATCAGTTTATATTCATGTTTGATAGTTTTAAGGCTCTCAAAACTCGCGTTTTCTGAACTAACTTGGCTGTTGATCGGAATATCGGCAAATAAATCGCGTTCTACATTAACGCTTTTTTGCTTTTGTTCTGTTTTGTTCAGAATCTTGTTTGCAAGCGTTTTAAATTCCAAGTCGGCAAAGATTTCGGAGAGTTTTTGTTCATCTGGTTGTTGCAATCGCAATGCTTCAAGATTTAATTCGATAGGAACGTCGGTACGAATTGTTGCGAGAAACTTCGACATTTTGATATCTTCGACGGCACCTTCTACCTTTTCTCTCATCTTACCTTTCAGTTGATCGGTGTGCTCAAGAAGCCCATCTATCGAGCCAAACTCATTGATAAGTTTCACAGCTGTCTTCTCTCCTACGCCGGGACAACCAGGAAAATTGTCGGCCGAGTCACCCATTAATGCCAGTAAGTCGATAACTTGCTCGGGCTTGTTGATACCATATTTCTCAGCAATTTCCTGTTCGCCCACAATGTCATATCCACCTCCATGGCGTGGACGATACATGAAAACATTCTTTCGAATGAGTTGTCCATAGTCCTTATCAGGCGTGAGCATATAGGTCTCTACACCCTCATTACCAGCCTTAGTGGCTAAAGTTCCGATGACATCATCGGCTTCAAAGCCCTCAACTTCAAGGATAGGGATGTGAAACGCATGTAGAATTTCCTTGATGATAGGCACACTTAACGCGATATCTTCAGGCGGTTCTTGGCGTTGAGCCTTATAGGGTGGGAAGGCCTCATGACGGAAAGTCTTGCCTGCATCGAATGCAACACCGAGATATTCGGGGTTTTCTTTCGTGATAATCTCATGCAGCGTGTTGACAAATCCAAGGATAGCCGACGTGTTAAGTCCCTTTGAATTGATGCGCGGAGCACGGATAAGAGCATAATACGACCTAAATATCAACGCGAAAGCATCTAAGAGAAATAATTTGTTCATAGTTGTTTTATTTGCTGTAAAATTACAAAAAAATAAGCATTAATCCTTATTTTATACTATCATTACCATAAAAAATGCTTATTTTTGTAACAAATACAAGGAAGAATGGACTATTTATCACTTATCAAACAGCCGATTTCTGCTGAATTAGATGATTTTATCTCTCTTTTTAATCAGTCGTTATCACACGATAACGGATTGTTGGCTCAGGTGCTGATGCACATTCGTCAGCGCGGAGGTAAACGCATGCGACCGATGCTTATTCTTCTGATGGCGAAAAATTTCGGTTGTGTTTCTTCCGTAACCCAGCACGCAGCGGTAGGTCTTGAGTTGCTCCACACGGCGAGCCTTGTGCATGATGATGTCGTAGATGAAAGCAGTGAGCGGCGTGGACAGGCCAGCGTTAATGCCTTATATGACAATAAAGTGAGTGTATTAGTGGGCGATTTCATTCTTTCTACTGCCCTGCTTTACGTCTCAAAAACCCACTCGGAAGTGATTGTTAGAAGGCTTTCTGAACTCGGACGCACACTCTCTGATGGCGAGATTCTACAGCTCACGAACATCCAAAAAGAAGCAATTTCTGAGACAGCCTATTACGAAATCATCAAGCGAAAGACTGCCGCGCTCTTCGAATCTTGTGCTGCTATTGGTGCAGAAAGTGCTGGAGCGAGCGATGACGATGTAGAAGCCGCGCGATTGTTTGGCCAAAATCTTGGCATCATCTTCCAGATTCGTGATGACATTTTCGACTATTACGACTCAAAAGAGATAGGGAAACCTACGGGCAATGATATGCTTGAAGGCAAACTAACGCTGCCCGTCATCTATGCATTAAAGTCTACCGGCAACGCAGAGATGATGACACTTGCCCGCAAAGTGAAAGCCCGCGAGGTGAAACAGAGTGAAATCAATCAGCTTGTGGCCTTCACTAAAGAGAGTGGTGGCATTGAGTATGCCGAGCAACAAATGTGGAAATTCCATGCCGCTTGCATGCGGTTTATAGATGAAAGGGTAGGGGATAGCACCATAAAAGCAGCATTGAAAGCCTATCTTGACTTTGTGATAGAGCGAAAGATTTAGTAAAGAGGCCCTATCTAACCCCATCCCAGTCCTTTCTTAAGGGAAAGGAATGCATCCTTGAGATTTTTCTTTCAAGACAGAATATAATATGTTGATAATCCATTGATTATCAATGTCTTGTTGTATACTATGGAGTAGCGTTACAAAATGCCTTGTTTTACCTTGCAACGTATGTCAAATTACCCTATGATTTAATAGAGATTGTCAGATGATTGGGTATAAATTGTTCTACGGATAGTCTGTTATTATGCGATGATGGTTGATGTTGTGTTGCGCGCTGAGGTGTTTTTCATGTAGTTATTGCGTGGCAATTATGCTTTTGAAAGCCTTTGATTATACGATGATGGTGGATGTTGTGTTGCGCGATGAGATGTTTTTCATGTAGTTATTGCGTGGCAATTATGCTATTGAAAGCCCTTCATTATACGATGATGGTGGGTATTGTGTCTCTTCTTGAAGGCGGGGAGTACGGCCAACTCGGTACGAGTTGTGCTTTTGAAAGCCCCACGTTGGCGAATGAAATGAGCCTACGTGGGGTAAAATGTGTGTGCCGAATAAACCCAGTATGGGTTTAGCTTTTTCCAATTACGTGGCAGATGCGAAAAAACTGAACCCGTTCCGGGTTCATTCCATGCGTTCATTTATTCCCCACGTAGGCTCATTTCATTCACCAACGTGGGGCTATCAGAGGCACAACTCGTACCGAGTTGTGATGGTACATAATGCGTTTGTGATGTTGTATAACACGAATTATGCTGACAATCTTCCATAGATTCCTCCTTGTATAGCTGTGTTTTGAGGGGAATTCCATGCGCATTTTGCTAAAAATTATATGCAGGTTTCCTCTTTAATTTGAGTGGTTTTAGGGCTGCTCTGTGCACATTTCACAAACTATTTTATGCAGTTTTCTCCTTGAAATTGGGCGGTTTGGCTCCAGCGTTGTATGGCATTGTGCTAAAATACCACTCATGATTTTCTTCTTGAAGGCGGGGAGTACAATCAACTCGGTACGAGTTGTGCTTTTGATAGCCCCACGTTGGTGAATGAAATGAGCCTACGTGGGGTGAAATGTGTGTGCCGAATAAACCCAGTATGGGTTTAGCTTTTTCGCATTCTCAACGTAATTGGACGAAGCAAAACCCGTACCGGGTTTGAAAACCACATGTTATCGCTCACCCGAGGTAGGCTCGTTCCTCGCCAACCACGGGCTTTCAAAAGCATAACTGCTACGCAGTTACTACATGAGAAACGCCTCATCACATGACACAACGCCTATTGTCATTCATAGACATGAAAGCCAAAATAGTTCAGTATGGTACTCATCGCACGACATAATACTCATTGTCATTGTATAATAACAGATAATCCGTAGAATAATTTATACCCACTCATCTGACAATCTCTATTAACTTATAGGGTAACTTACATCACTTTACGCCGTAAAATGACTATAGTAAGCATCGCAACTCGGTACGAGTTGCGATGCTGCACAGCGTATTTACGATGCTATATAGCACGAATCGTAAGACAATCTTTCGTCTATTTATCCCCACGTAGGCTCATTTCATTCGCCAACGAGGAGTTTTCAAAAGCACGATTCGTACCGAGTTGCAATGTCACACAACGCGTTTGTGATGTTGTATAACACGAATTATGCTGACAATCTTTCACAGATTCCTCCTTGAAATTGGGCGGTTTGGGTTTAACGTTGTATGATATTGTACTAAAATATCACTCATGATTTTCTTCTTGAAGGCGGGGAGTACAATCAACTCGGTACGAGTTGTGCTTTTGAAAGCCCCACGTTGGCGAATGAAATGAGCCTACGTGGGGTAAAATGTGTGTGCCGAATAAACCCAGTATGGGTTTAGCCTTTTCCCCATTCACGTGCTCCAATAAAATTTTTCATCGTATTTTGTGATGCCTGCATTGCGTAACAATGCCTCAAACTCATCTTTTGCTGAAATCTTTTTATGGTGTTCTTGCTGTTGATAAATATATTGATACACACTATCTTTGTGCTTAATTGAAACGCTGAATGCACCATATCCACCTTGCCAACAAAAGGAATGATAATAAGACGGATTGCGTTCTTTCAGGAAGAGTGTGGCTTTTCGTTTCACCTCTTTCACCACATCAGCTACTGATGTGTTGGTAGCAAGCACCAATAAGAAGTGTAGATGGTCGGCAACACCATTGGCAATGAGACATGGACAATGTAAAAAGTGACAAGTTTGCATAACAAACTGATTCAGCGGTAATTGGTCTTGTGCTTGAATATTGACGGCTTTTGCGTGTTTATGAAATACGCAATGCACCAGAATTTGATTGAGATATTGTGGCATAAGATTATGAATTGGTTTTTGCAAAGATAGCGAAATCTTCAGTTGTTGATGCTTTTCGCCCCCATGTTTTTACGATTTTGTTATACGAAATCAGAGATTTATGGAGTATAACTCCTATTATTTGGAAAAAGCAGAACCCATATTGGGTTCATTCCATGCGTTCATTTAATCCCCACGTAGGCTCATTTTATTCACCAACGTGGGGCTATCAGAGGCACAACTCGTACCGAGTTGCGACGCCACACAGTGCGTTTGTGATGTAATATAGTGCGAATTGCAAGACAATCTTTCGTCTGTTTATCCCCCACGTAGGTTCATTTCATTCACCAACGTGGGGTTTTCAGAGGCACGACTCGTACCGAGTTGCAATGCTTGATATAGTCATTACAGTGTAAAGTGATGCAAGTTACAAGGTAATTTGTGCAAGTTATTCTATGATTTAATAGAAATTGTCAGATGATTGGGTATAAATTGTTTTACGGATTATCTGTTATTATACGATGATGATGGATGTTGTGTCGTGCGATGAGATGTTTTTCATGTAGTTATTGCGTGGCAATTATGCTTTTGAAAGCCTTTGATTATACGATCATGATGGGTATTGTGTCTCTTTTTGAAGTAGGGGAGTACGGTCAACTCGGTACGAGTTGTGCTTTTGAAAGCCCGTGGTTGGCGAGGAGCGAGCCTACCTCGGGTATGTGATAACAGGTGGTTTTCAAACCCGGTACGGGTTTTGCTTCTTCCAATTACGTAGCGGATGCGAAAAAGCTGAACCCGTTCCGGGTTCATTCTACACGCTTATTTATTCCCCACGTATCTCATTTCATTCGCCAACGTGGGGCTATCAGAGGCACAACTCGTACCGAGTTGCGACGCCACACAATACGTTTGTGATGTTGTATAACACGAATTATGCTGACAATCTTTCGTCTATTTATTCCCCACGTATCTCATTTTATTCGCCAACGTGGGGTTTTCAGAGGCACAACTCCTACCGAGTTGCGATGCTGCACAGTGTATTTTAGGATATTGTATAGTCTTTTCCTATGCTTCATTTTAGCCTTTGACAGCTATTTTTGTGGGCTATTGTACTTGGCTTATATTGGATATTGCATGACTAATCATGGTTGAATATGCCATGAAAAGTAGGAGGGAGGCAAGTTTTTTCATAAGGATATGGTTTTATAATGTATGATTTTTATTTGATTTCCTTAAGATTATTATCAAGAACCTTGATGATTTTGTCGGTTGAGGCATCATGGATTTCTATACGATCATATTCATTAACAATGTTGTTATTGCTGAAAGGATATACCGTTTCATTCTTTGTGTTGACGATTCCATACTTATTATCACGTTCAATAATGAACAGATTGGGATTGCAGGTAGGGTCAATATACTGGTAATCAAGTGGGATACATACTTCATCTTTGCTGTTAACGACACCTTCTTGTTGGTCTTTCTCTACAATGAAGAAATCACCTTCATAGGCACAGTCTATAGAAGTGTATTTGAAAGGGAAAAGAACCAGTTCAGTATCTGCATCAAATATTGTTTTTAAGTAGTCTTTTGTAAGGATATAATAATGGCCTTTATTCTCTATCTTTTCATAGTTGAAATCGGTGAGAAAGCATTTTTTTGCAAGACTGTATAGTCTTTTCCCCTCTTTAGTTTCAAGTTCTAACAAGCCTTTATAGTTCTTTCGTGTGATTTCTTTATATTGAAAAGGGATAACAATACTATTGTCTGTTTCGATAATGCCATAGTAATTATCTTTGCAGGCCAAGAGCTTGATAGGTTGATTTTCAGCTTCATATTTGATTAAACTCAGCTGTTGATCATATTGTGGCGTAATTATCGTGTGCCCATTCCCATCCATAAGTCCCCATAGTCCATTTTTTTCGTATGGATAATAGACTATTAAATCATCATCTTTCCGATAGCAAATACCATTTATTTCATCTGCAAGGGTAGCATCTTTTACAGTATTTCCGTTATTGAAAATATATTCAAAAGGGTAGCCTTTCGTGAGTTTCCAATGGTCATCTTTTGCTTCAATTTTTGTATACTCGGTTGGAACAACCATGTTTCCTTTGCTGTCAAAAAGACCATATTTTTCTTTTTTCACGATGAAGTGAGGCGGCTTGTCATAGTTGTTTTGCCATTCAACAGTGATTTCCTGATAGACAGGGGGGAGTATCTGCTTGCCATCATAGTTGAATATCCCTTTATACTTTCCTTTTGTTACAATCCAAAAAGTGCCAGTATACGCATCTATATCATCGTAATTGAGTGGAATACATGGTGTTCCATTCTGGAACAAAAGCCCAACTTTTCCTCCTTTTCTCACTTTAATGAACCCATCTCGGACTCTTTGAACCGTATCTATATCGACTGCTACGGGTTTATCGTTGTCATTGAATATACGATATTTGCCGTTGGATTGAACAATTATATTTTGCTTTTGATGTGGAGTCAAAAAGTCAGATGTCTCTTGTGCATGACCAATCATGGTTGAACATGCCATGAAAAGTAGGAGGAAGGCAAGTTTTTTCATAAGGATATGGTTTTATAATGTATGGTTTTTATTTGATTTCTTTGAGGTTATAGTCCAATTTTTTAATGGTTTCCCACGTTGAAATGTCGGTGAGTTCTATGTGATCATTATAAGCTTCTATATGGTAAGGCGTCATTCCATAGACCAATTCGTTCTTTAAGTTGACGATACCATATTGATTTTCTTTCTTGATGATAAAGAGATTGGGCTTGTTTGTGACTTTAATTTCATCGTAACCATAGGGGATCAGCTGCTTATCTTGGCGGTTGACAACTGCTGTTTTGCCGTCTGTGGTGACGATAAAGTGCTCATTATCATCGAGACTGAATATGGAATTGTATTTAAAAGGGAAGAGGAGTTGCATATGCTTGCAGTCAACAGCTGTTTCAAGGCCATTTCTTTTGAGGTATAGATAGCGGTCAGAAACACTGCTGTTGTCATAGAAAAGGTTGAGCGCTAATTGCTTTTTAGTCATGTTATAGAGTTGTTTCCCCTCGTCGGTAGTAAGTTCTATGGTGTTGTAGAGATAGGTAGGTTGGATGTTTTTGTATTGAAAGGGGAGCACAATCTTGTTGTTTATGTCAATGAGTCCAAATAGATTGTCTTTGCAAGCGATGAAATAAGCGGTGCTGTCTGAGTGGATATAGCCAACTTTCTCTAATGGTTTGTCATACTGAACAGCGATGATTGGCTGTCCATCTTCACGTAGAAGTCCCCATGCTTTGCCCTGTTTATAATTGAAATAGAAGAGTTTTTGTTCGTTTCTTTGCATTGTAATGGGCATAGCATCGTCTAATGTGATGTCTTTAATGATGTCTTTATAGTTGAAGAGATAATGGCAACTGTCCCCTTTTGTCAGCTTAAAAAACCTCAAATATCTATATTTTATGGCGGTGTATTGTGGGTCGACAATAAATTTTCCCTCGTTATTACAGAGGCCATATAAGCCTTTTTTCACGATGAAATAGTTGCTTGCAGTGGTACAGAAGCTGCAGGCTACCTCTATACTATCATAGCGTGGCGGCAGAATTTCTTTGCCCATGTGCGAATAAAGACCTTGTTTCCCGTCCTTGTTGACGAGCCAATAGCGGCCGTTATCGAAGGAAATGTTATTAAATGTGATAGGAAGCATGCACTTTCCTTCAGCATCGTATAGCCCTTTTTGCCCCGCTTTACTTACTATAAAGCAACCGAAATGGGTGCTAAATATAGTGTCGGCATCGGCGATAATGGGCTTCTTGTGGAAGTCGTTGAGGCTGAATTTACCATTGGTTTGTTTGCAGATACTGGCTTTTTCAAGGTAGAGTGCAACGCCAATCTGGGCATTTAGACTCATCGTCGATAGGGTGAAAAGCAATAAAAAGAGGGTGATAGTCTTTCTCATCATTTGGAAACGTGGAATAGAGTGGGGTGTTATATAGTAATATTAAATGCAAACGCCTTGCTTTCTCATTACAGAAAGCGAGGCGTTTTGAACGATGTCTTAGAAGAATTTGGTCTCTTTTTCGAGGATTTCACTAAGCAAGAGGTTAGCCAATCGACTTGTTCCCATGCGGAACCACTGATTAGTGAGCCATTTTTCGCCTAAGACCTCTTTAACGATTGTATAGTAGATAATGGCATCCATGACCGAGTTAATGCCGCCAGCGGGCTTAAAACCTATCTGTATGCCAGTCTTATCATAGTATTCTTTGATAGCCTTGCACATTACATATGCTGCTTCTGGCGTGGCACTTACCTTTTCTTTGCCCGTAGAAGTCTTGATATAGTCGGCACCGGCATACATAGAAAGCAGGGCAGCTTTCTTGATATTACTGCATGATTGCAGGTCGCCAGTCTCCAAAATCACCTTCATTGGCACGTTTCCGCAAGCCTGTTTCATCTCTGAAATGTCGTCGCACATGCCCTCATAATCGTCACTTAAGAACTTGCCTACAGGCATAACGATGTCTATTTCGGTAGCGCCGTCGGCCACAGCAAGCTGAGTTTCAGCCACTTTTACTTCCATTCGAGCCTGTGAAGAGGGGAAATTGCCACAGACATTAGTAATCTGTACGCCGTCAACTTCAAGGCTATTGGCCACGAGTTCGGTAAAGACGGGATAGACACAAACGGCAGCTACGTGGGGGATATCAGGGTATTCGCGGTCGAATTGATTAACTTTCTCCACCATACGCAGCACCTTTTCCTCGGTGTCGGTGGTGCTAAGGGTGGTGAGTTCGATGCTTCCGAAGAGGAATTTCTTGATGTCTCGTGTGTCATTTTGAGGCACTTTTTCTTCGATAATCTGCTTTACAGCGGCCTGAACATCGGCATCGTTGAGGGTAGTGTCATACTGTTCAAGAGCTTCTTCATATTTACTCTTGTCGTCATTCTTCATGTTTTTGCCTCCGTTTTCAGGCAAAATGGTCTTTGTATATGCCATAATGTTGCTTTGTTAAGGATTTATTTTCAGTTTATAATGATTCAGCTGTTTTCGCTTCTCAAGTGCTCTCAGCGCAAGAAAAGCTACTTATTTCAGTTTGTTATTATTCAAATGGCGGTCGTGATCACGGCGAGTTTTCTTGTCAAAACTCTTTTGTAACTCGGTCGTGAGGTCCACTCCGGTTTGATTGGCAAGGCAAAGGAGCACCCAAAGTACGTCGGCCATCTCCTCGCCAAGATTGGCTTTATCACTCGGTTTGAAACTCTGCTCGCCGTATTTGCGGGCAATGACGCGTGCCAACTCACCCACTTCTTCGGTGAGACAGGCCATATTCGTGAGTTCGTTAAAGTAGCGAACGCCATAAGTTTTAATCCATTCGTCTACGGATTGCTGTGCTTCTTGAAGGGTCATTGTTGTATATTATCTAATTGTTTGAATGAAAGCGCTTTATGCTCTAAATCTTTCCATGGATAGGGGTGGGGCTTTTGATGAGGTGGTTTATGGGAGATGCCTTACTCTTTTGCCTTACTATCCATGCAAATTGTTACCGGTCCATCGTTTATAAGCGCCACTTTCATGTCGGCACCAAACTCACCTGTGCCTACTGGTCGACCGAGTTTATTCGATAGTTCGTTGCAAAAATACTCGTAGAGAGGTACAGATATCTCATGTTTTGCAGCCCGAAGCCACGATGGTCTATTGCCTTTCTTATAGCTTGCAAAGAGCGTAAACTGCGAGATAACAAGGATTTCACCTCCTATTTCCATGATAGATTTGTTCATAACTCCTTGTTCATCATCAAAGATTCTTAGGTTTATTGCCTTGTGTATCAGCCAGTTGGCGTCGTCTTTTGTATCACTTTCTTCGATGCCTAACAGGATAAGATAACCCTTATTGATAGCGGCTTTCACGCAATCATTAATCGTTACTGAGGCGTTTGCACAGCGTTGAATGATAATTCTCATAGGGCAAATATACTAAAAATTATTCTGTTGTGGTCGAATCTGGGTGAAAATGTTTATAAACTAAAGTCCCTTTTGCTTGTCCAAGGATGCTAACAATCTCCTGATAATCAGCATCTTTGATGCCTTTTACAGTCTTTAAGCGCTTCAGTAAAGCCTCTTTACCCTTCGGTCCGAGTCCTTTGATGTCGTCAAGTTCGCTATGTAGGGCGTGCTTTGAACGCTTGTCGCGATGGAAAGTGATAGCAAAGCGGTGAACTTCATCCTGTATTTGTGTCAACACCTTAAAGAGTTCACTCTTTATATCAAGGCCAACGGTCTGTGGGGGAAAGCCATAGAGCAGCTCGTTAGTGCGATGTCGGTCGTCTTTTGCAAGGCCGGCAATCGGTATATCAAGTTGAAGTTCGTCGACAACCACCTCTTTTACGACGTCCATTTGCCCTTTTCCACCATCTGTAATGATGAGATCGGGCAGGGGAAGATGCTCTTCTTTCATGCGCGAATAACGTCGACGAACCACCTCTTGCATAGAGGCGTAGTCGTCAGGTCCCTCAACTGTCTTGATGTTATACTTGCGATAGTCTTTTCGTGAGGGCTTCATGCCCTTGTAAACGATACATCCTGCCACGGCATCGGTACCCGAAATGTTGCTGTTATCGAAGCATTCTATCTGATAAGGTAACTTAGGTAGTCTTAATTTCTCTTGCAATTCTTTCATCAATCGCGTTTGTTTCTGCTCAGGATTTAGCTTCTCTGCCTGCTTCAAACGGTCGAATTTATACTGCTTTCCATTCATTTCTGACAGCTCAAGAAGATGCTTTTTATCCCCACGTTGCGGTATAACGAACGTGGCTTCCTTCATCTTCCACTCCATCTCAAAAGGCACAATAATCTCTTTTGCATGGCTCTTGAAGCGCTCACGAATGTCAGGGATGGCTGTGATAAGCAGCTCTTCATCACGCTCATCAAGTTTACGCTTATACTCAAACGTAAAACTTTGATTGATGGTTCCCTTGCGCACGTGTATATAATTAATGTAAGCGTTGCGGTTGTTATCGTCATCTATGATGGTAAATACATCCACATCGTCGATAGTATAGCTAACAACTTCGCTCTTACTTACAAAGTCGTTGAGCAATGAAATCTTGTTTTTGAGATCTTCGGCAACCTCAAATTTCAGCAACTCTGCATTCTTCATCATCAATCGATAGAGTCGCTTTGAAACCTCACGCGTGTTGCCTTTCAGAATCTCTCGCGCTTGGTTCATGTTCTCTTGATACTCTTCATAGCTCTGTTTATTAATACATGGGCCACCACAATTATGGATATGGTACTCCAAGCAAGGCTTAAACTTTCCCTGGGCGATGCCTTCTTTTGTCAGAGATAGACGGCAAGTGCGAGGCTTGTAAAGGCGTTTGATGATGTCGAGAATAGCATTCATGCTGCCCACATGAGGGTAGGGACCATAGAAAGTGCCGTAGTGTTTGTTGATGGTTCGCGTCTTAAAGATGCGTGGAAAATATTCGTTGGTGATGCAAATACTTGGATAAGTCTTCCCGTCTTTCAACAAAACATTGTATCGGGGGTTATATTTCTTGATGAGACTATTCTCTAATAACAGTGCATCTTCCTCCGTTTTAACTACTGTATAACTGATATCTCTTATCTTAGATACCAACACTTTAGTCTTGAATCTGTCTACTTCTTTGTGGAAATATGAAGAAACACGTTGCTTGAGTCGCTTGGCCTTACCCACATAAATGATAGTATGGTTTTCATCATAGAACTGATAACTGCCTGGCTTCTCAGGCATATTGAGAACTATGTTCTTAAGATAGGCCAGACGCTTCTCGTTTTCTTCGTGTGTCATAGGCGTGAACTCCCTTTATATAAAGTAAAAGAGAAGATTCTTGTTTCACGTGAAACATAAATCTTCTCCATTGATTTTAGAATTGAAGTAAAGAGGAAATCTCTATATCTTTGTCGAAAAGCGCACGGCTGTTAGGGAACTCTGAGTTCAATTCTATAATGAAATTACAATATATTTTCTTTGGTTTGAATTTCTTTACTAAGTTACAAGCTGCCTTCATTGTACCTCCTGTAGCGAGTAAATCGTCGTGAAGCAGCACGACATCATTTTTGTTTATGGCATCCTTATGAATCTCTATGGTGTCTATACCATATTCTTTTGCGTAACTTTCCTGTACGGTTTCGCAAGGGAGTTTACCGGGTTTGCGGCATAAAACAACGCCGGCGCCCAAACGAACAGCAACAGCTGACGACATCACAAAGCCTCGGCTTTCTATTCCTACGATTTTAGTTATTCCCTTATCTGCGTAGATATCGCACATCTCTTCAGTGATTTCTTTGAGTGCTTCGGCGCTTTTGAATAGGGTAGTCACGTCTCTGAAGTTCACACCTTGAATGGGCCAGTCGGGGATGCAACGCAGATTGTCTAATAATACTTGTTTGTTCATGTTGTATGTTATGTTTTTATTCGTTTTCGTTTGTATGATTTTACCGCACAATTTGACTCATATTGCAAGACGAAATGACGCAAATCGTTCGATGATTTCATTCATTTTGTTTTCAGTTTCACGTTTTTGTTTAACACCTAATGGACTAAAAACCAATAAGATATGTATGTTTCTGTTTCACGTGAAACATTGGTTTGCTTTACGAGTCGCTTCCTTCTTGCTCGCGAAAGGTTTATCTTCCTAGTAAAACAAGCAATACGTTGATGTCACTCGGAGATACTCCTGGTATTCTACTTGCCTGTGCTAAGGTCTCGGGATTAATCTTTTCGAGTTTTTGACGGCCTTCCGTTGAAATCTCATGAAGCTCACTATACTTGAATCTTCCTTTGATTTTGATATTCTCTAAGCGGTGCATCTTGTCGGCAATCAACTTTTCTCGTTCGATATATCCTTGATATTTGAGTTGTATTTCGGCAGCTTCGGCAATTTCTTCTTTCCTGTTTTCAGACAAGTTTATAGCCTCTTTGAGTGCAGGAATGATTTCAGAAAGGTTTTGAAGTGTTAGATGTGGTCGCGCGATTAAATCGGAAAGTTTACATCCAGCGCGTAGGGGAGTGGTGCCTAAGGCCTCAAGTTTTGAATTGATTTCTTGCGCTTTAATCGGAAAATCCTTGCAAAAATCAATCAAACGCTGGACAGCTTCTTTCTTCTGTAGCCACCAATCGTAACGCTCTCTGGATGCAATGCCTAACTCGTATGCCTTTTCTGTGAGGCGCGCATCAGCGTCATCTTGGCGTAATAAGATGCGATATTCCGCACGAGAAGTAAACATTCGGTAGGGTTCATCAACGCCTTTTGTGGTCAAATCATCGATGAGTACGCCGATATAGCTTTGGTCTCTTTGCATCACAAAGGGTTCACTTCCGCTGCATTTCAAGGCAGCATTGATGCCCGCTACTATGCCTTGACCTCCTGCTTCCTCGTAACCTGTCGTTCCGTTTACTTGTCCGGCAAAGAATAAACCACTAAGAATCTTCGATTCCAACGAGTGTTTTAGTTGTGTAGGATCAAAGTAATCGTATTCTATTGCATAGCCTGGTCGGTATATTTTTGCCTCTCTTAAGGCCGGAATCTTATGCAAAGCAGCCAGCTGAACGTCCATCGGCATGCTTGAAGAAAACCCGTTTAAGTACATCTCGTTTGTGTTTTCTCCTTCTGGTTCGAGGAAGAGTGGGTGCTGATGTTTGTCGGGGAAGGTGACAAGTTTAGTCTCAATTGACGGACAATAGCGTGGACCCGTGCTCTGAATCTGTCCATTAAATAAAGGAGAATCAGCCAATCCTTTTTGCAATTCCTCATGAACGGCAGCGTTGGTATACGTTGTCCAACACGGCAATTGGCGTAAGGTTCGGTGCTCGTTTAAGTAACTAAACTGATGAAAATCATGGTCGCCTTGCTGCTCTTCCATGGCATTGAAGTCGACACTTCGCTTGTCAATTCTCACTGGAGTGCCTGTTTTCATGCGCGAAGATGTAATGCCCCATCGGGTGATACTTTCCGTAAAGTGGTGCACAGCGGGTTCGGCGCAACGGCCACCTTCTATCATTTTGTGGCCGATGTGCATCAATCCATTAAGAAAAGTGCCTGCGGTGACGACGACACTCTTGGCATAAAACTCCACGTCCCATATCGTTTTAACTCCAATTACCTCGTGATTTTTAACGATGAGTTCATTGACTTCGTCTTGCCAAATGTCAAGATTGTCAGTGTTGTCGAGCGTTGTTCTCCACTCCCAAATGAACTTACCTCGGTCGCATTGTGCCCGTGGACTCCACACCGCGGGACCCTTTCCGATGTTCAACATGCGGAATTGTATGGCGGTTTTATCAGTTACTCTGCCCATCTGTCCACCCAAAGCATCGATTTCTCTAACGATTTGTCCCTTTGCAATTCCACCCACAGCAGGATTACAACTCATTTGACCAACCTTGTTCATGTCCATTGTTATCAGGCAGGTTTTAGCCCCCATGCGAGCTGATGCCACAGCGGCTTCACAACCAGCATGGCCACCTCCGATAACAATTACGTCATAATTAAAATACATTGAGAATCTTTTTATTTTTCGCAAAAGTAAGAAATAAAATTGGTTTTTTTATGGATTAGCTTTGATTTATCATCAAAATATAGTATTTTTGCATTGCATTTTAAAGGGTAACTCACTAAAAATATGGGGTAATACTACCTAATATGAGGTAGTGAGCGTGCTCTTTGAGGGCATGATTTGTTCTGTTATGCGGTGTCGATTGTATATTATCAAATATTAAATAATTAAAAATCAATCATTTATGTGGTTAATCAACTCATCTATTGGTAGAAAGGTTGTGATGTCTTTAACGGGCATTGCATTGATTCTATTCATGACTTTCCACTGCTGTATGAATGTTGTTGCGCTCTTCTCTGGAAGAGCTTACAATATCATTTGTGAGCTTTTGGGGTCTAACTGGTATGCTGTTGCGGCAACTGTAGCACTTGGTGCTTTGGCAGTTTGCCACATTGTTTATGCTTTTATCCTTACCGCACAGAACCGAAGTGCCCGTGGTGCCAACCGTTATGAGGTCACTGCGAAGCCTGAAAAGGTAGAGTGGGCCAGCCAAAACATGTTGGTTCTTGGTATCATCGTGCTCTTAGGACTTGCTCTTCACTTGTTTAACTTCTGGTATAACATGATGTTTGCCGAGCTCGTTGGCATGCGTACAGTGCTTGAACCAACAGATGGCTTCGGCTTGATTCGTGCAACTTTCCAGAACAAAGTATACGTTATACTCTATGTTATTTGGATAGTTGCGTTGTGGTATCACCTCTCTCACGGTTTCTGGAGCGCTATGCAGACGATCGGAATCAATGGTAAGGTGTGGTTTAATCGCTGGAAAGTTATCGGCACTGTTTATGTAACATTATTGATGTTGGCTTTCCTTGTCGTAGTATTAGCCTTTGCTTTCGGTTGTGCACCAAGCCTTCATTGTGCTGCATAAACTGATTTTGCATTATTAGTGATTTCAAATGAATATTTAATTAAGAACAATCATGACGAAGACATTAAACTCCAGAATACCTGAAGGACCAGTAGCTGAGAAGTGGACCAACTATAAGGCTCACCAGCGTTTGGTCAATCCAAAGAATAAATTGAAATTAGACGTGATCGTTGTTGGTACAGGTTTGGCCGGCGCCAGTGCTGCTGCATCTCTTGGTGAGATGGGTTTCAACGTGTTAAACTTCTGTATTCAAGACTCACCTCGACGCGCTCACTCTATTGCTGCGCAAGGAGGTATTAACGCAGCAAAGAACTATCAGAACGACGGCGACTCTGTTTATCGTCTCTTTTACGATACCGTTAAGGGCGGAGATTACCGTGCTCGCGAGGCCAACGTTTATCGTTTAGCCGAGGTTTCAAATGATATCATCGACCAGTGTGTGGCACAAGGTGTTCCTTTTGCACGTGAATATGGTGGTATGTTGGCCAATCGCTCATTCGGAGGAGCGCAAGTTAGCCGTACATTCTATGCCAAAGGACAGACTGGTCAGCAGCTACTTCTTGGCGCATATTCTTCATTAAGCCGCCAGATTCAAACTGGAAAGGTGAAGCTTTACACGCGTTATGAGATGGAAGATGTAGTGATTGTCGACGGACATGCACGTGGAATCATTGCGAAAAACCTAATTACCGGTGAGCTCGAACGCTTCACTGCAAATGCTGTTGTCATTGCAACGGGTGGTTACGGAAACACATATTTCCTCTCAACCAATGCTATGGGATGTAACTGTACCGCAGCCGTTCAGTGCTATCGTAAGGGTGCTTACATGGCCAATCCTTCTTATGTACAGATCCACCCGACCTGTATTCCAGTGCATGGTGATAAGCAATCTAAGCTAACCCTTATGTCAGAGTCTCTCCGTAACGATGGACGCATCTGGGTTCCAAAGAAACTTGAGGACGCAAAAGCACTGCAAGAAGGAACTAAAAAGGGTTCAGATATCCCAGAAGAAGACCGTGATTACTACCTCGAAAGACGTTATCCTGCCTTCGGAAATCTTGTTCCTCGCGACGTCGCTTCACGTGCAGCTAAGGAACGATGTGACAAGGGTTACGGCGTAAATAATACGGGATTAGCGGTATTCCTCGACTTCTCTGAGTCAATCAATCGCCTCGGAATCGACACGATTCTCCAGCGTTATGGAAACCTCTTTGATATGTATGAAGAGATTACCGACGTCAATCCTGGCGAAATTGCCAATGAGATTAACGGCGTGAAATACTATAATCCAATGATGATCTTCCCTGCTATCCACTATACAATGGGTGGTATCTGGGTAGATTATGAGTTGATGACCACCGTGCCGGGCTTGTTCTCTATCGGTGAGTGCAACTTCTCTGACCACGGAGCTAACCGACTTGGTGCTTCTGCTTTAATGCAAGGACTGGCTGACGGCTATTTCGTTTTGCCATATACCATTCAGAATTATCTCGCAGATCAGTCGCTATGGGGTAAGGTTTCAACCGACCGCGCTGAATTTGCTGAGGCAGAAGAGGGCGTAAAGAAAGAGATAGATCGCCTCATGGGCATTCAAGGTAAGCGCTCTGTTGACTCTATTCACAAAGAACTTGGCCACATTATGTGGGAACATGTGGGTATGGGTCGCACGAAAGAAGGCCTTGAAGAGGGTCTGAAACAACTCAAACAGATTCGCGAAGAGTTTAATACCAACCTCTTTATTCCAGGCAAGAAAGAGGGTCTTAACATTGAGCTTGACAAGGCAATCCACTTGCGTGACTTCATCTTGATGGGCGAACTTATCGCTTATGACGCCCTACATCGTGAGGAAAGTTGTGGTGGTCACTTCCGCGAAGAGCATCAAACAGAAGAAGGAGAGGCTAAACGTGACGACCAAAACTTCTTCTATGTCGGCTGCTGGGAATACCAAGGAGACGATACTAAGGCTCCAGAGTTGATCAAAGAACCTCTCGAATACGAGGCTATTAAAGTTCAAACACGTAACTATAAGAATTAGTTAACGAGACGTAGTGAACGAGCTGACAAGTTAACGAGTTAACAAGTTGTTTGCTTGTTGTGCTTCAAATAGATTTAATTAATAATTAAGACAAAAATAAACAAGTGCATTTTGTTTAAACTGATGTATGAATACGCATAAGGATTTAGTCGTTTGGCAAAGAGCAATGAGTTTAGTCTCGGATGTTTATAAAGCAACCAAGACGTTTCCTCGTGAGGAAACATTCGGACTTACCTCTCAAATGCGTAGGGCAGCTATATCAATTCCTTCTAATATTGCAGAGGGATATGGTCGTTGTTATACACGCCAGACGGGAAATTTCCTTAGTATCGCATTAGGCTCTGCTTGTGAATTGGAGACTCAGTTGCTCCTTTCTAAGGACTTAGGTTATATGCCTTTGAATATAGTTGAGCAGTTAACGAATGATGTTCAGAATATAATCAAGATGTTAGCAGCTTTGATTAAGTCATTAGACAAATAACTCTGTCTACTTGTTTACTTGTTTACATGTCAACGTTTAAAAACATAACATCATGGCAAAGAGTATATCTTTCACAATAAAGTATTGGAAACAGAATGGTCCTCAAGACCAAGGACATTTCGATACACACGAGATGAAGAACATTCCAGATGATACTTCATTCCTTGAAATGCTTGATATTCTGAATGAAGAACTTATCGCTGGCGGTGAAGAACCCTTCGTTTTCGACCACGATTGCCGCGAAGGCATCTGCGGTATGTGTTCACTTTACATCAACGGAACACCTCATGGAAAGACCGAACGAGGTGCAACAACCTGCCAACTTTACATGCGTCGTTTCAACGATGGCGACATTATCACCGTTGAACCCTGGCGTTCCGCAGGCTTCCCTGTAATCAAAGACTGCATGGTTGACCGCTCTGCATTCGATAAAATCATTCAAGCGGGCGGCTATACTTCCATCAGAACAGGTCAGGCTCAGGATGCAAACGCAATCCTCATTGCTAAGGATAATGCCGACGAAGCTATGGACTGTGCTACTTGTATCGGTTGCGGTGCCTGCGTAGCTGCCTGCAAGAACGGCTCAGCAATGCTGTTTGTAAGCTCTAAGGTGAGCCAGTTGGCTTTGCTTCCACAAGGTAAACCTGAGGCAGCTCGCCGCGCTAAAGCTATGGTTTTGCGTATGGATGAACTCGGATTTGGTAACTGTACGAACACACGTGCATGCGAAGCAGTTTGTCCTAAGAATGAAAAGATTGCCAACATTGCTCGTCTGAACCGCGAGTTTATCAAGGCAAAACTCAGTGATTAAGTGTTTTCTGTCTCATGTTCTGAGGCAAAATAAAGCATAAAAAAGAGGGAATCCACACATGGGTTCCCTCTTTTTGTTTTTTAGTGCGAATGAATGTCCATTGGCGTTTGCACTCCTCAGTCGCGCAATCCACGCCACTTTACCGCGCCATTTGCACCAAATGACCGCGTAAAGTGAATGGAATCACATGAGAAAATGACTTAAATCACTGCCTAATCTGACGCAAATGACAATATCTTTAACGTCAAAATGCACATTCATCCCAAGCAAATGAGATAATCGTTTGATAGTCAATGCATTGCAAAACATCCTCAAAACTCGCGTATTTTGGGCTAAGGGAGAACTATTTTTGAATTTGCGAGTTGTGCAAGGGCATTTGTAAAGGCTGTAGACGAGCATCAACACATTCCTAAATCTCAATGTTCAGAAGCTGAAACTCCAGGCTTCTGCTCTCTTGGAAAGCCACCAGGAGCCACCTATTGTGATAGCACCGATAGCCAAACCTATATACAGAATGTTCTGTAACAAGAATGTCATCAGCGTTGTTTTTGCACCGAAAATAAGGCCCTCTACAGGCGTTGGAAGTGCAAAGATGACTAATGTTGCGATGCAACCCAATAACAAGCCCACAGCGAATGTAAAGGAGGCTATGCGCATGTTCTTCTGTTTCTGTGCCTGCTGATAGGCTTTCACCTCGTCGATAAGCGTCATCTGCCGTTGCAGTTTTTGCATGAAAGCGTTGTCGTCTGACAGTTGTGGACGATAATTTGCTAACATATCTTTGAAAAACTTATTCTCATTCATTTTTCAATCTCTTTTTAAGTTCCTCGCGACCCCGTGAGAGTTGCTTCTTGACGGCACTCTCTGTGGCATCGGTTATTTCGGCTATTTCTTTCACTTGATAGCCTTGCATGTAATGTAATAGCATTGTTATCCGCACCTTTTCTGATAGAGATTCTAACGCAAGGTATAGGGCTTGATAGCGAAAGGTGTTGTCGGTTTGCTGCGCATCTTGAATGAATTTAGCACTTGTTATCGGTTCTTCTGCATGGCTTTTCAGCTTTCGCCGATCGTCAATGAATACGTGGTAGGCTATCTTCATCAGCCACGAAGCAAACCGTTTGCGTTCATCATATTGTGACAACTGCATGTAGGCTTTCAGCAATGTGTCTTGAGCCATGTCGTCAGCTGTCGTGCTGTTACCACAACATAAGGCTGTTAGGAACCGCCGCAATGCAGCTTGTTCCTGACTAATTTGCCTGACGAATTGGTCTCTTGTCATCATCTTATGACTGCGCTTTGTTCCTTTCCATGGTCTTCTTCCCGTTGGAATGAGCTACGAGTAGGCCTGCTCCTATGCCTATTGGAATAATACCGAAGATAATTCCAAGCGTCATATACTCCGTGTCGAAGCCTTCAAAGCTGCATAATCCGATGAAACAAAGCATGCAAAGTAGCCCCAAAATGAGGAGTATTGCGCCCCAAAGCAGTTCGAGATGCAGCATTGTTTTCATTTTCTCTTCAAAGGATTTGCGTGGTGGATTAAACTTGTTGAGGAAGTCTTGCACGTTGATATCCGCATTCTTCTCTATGGCTGCCATGAGTATATCGCTTTTCTTTTGCGTTTCATATTGCTTGTTTTTATAACGAAGAGAGGCCATTGTGATAGGCAGCAAGACGCAAATCGCGATCATAAATATCATCTGATAAGCTGAAGTTACATTGTTCATAGTTTTATGTTTTAATTGTTATACATTCTGTTTTCATTGAACCGGTTCATAGATATAACGCTTTTCATGATGAAAAAGTGACTGAACTGTTCCACTTTTTCCCACTTTTTTTCATGCCATCTATAAAAAACAAGAAAGGGAAACCATTGAAAATGGTTCCCCTTCTCGGTCTATATCAACTTCAGTAACTATGTTTTTATGAAAAAACTTAAAGCAAGATAACTCTCCTAATCTATTTTTCTACACAAAAATCAATATCTTTTTTCTTCATAATGAATTGTAATTCCTCCTCCATTTCCTCACTTTTAGCGCTCCCCTCTCCTTGGAGAGGGGCTGGGGGTGAGGCTTTACTTCAACCTTGCCTCGACCTTTTCCCAGTCTATAATGTCCCAACTTGCAGCGATATGATCAACGCGTCGGTTCTGGAAATCAAGGTAATAAGCATGTTCCCACACGTCAAGTCCATAGAGAGGTGTAAGGCCTTGGCGCAATGGATTGCTGCCGTTTGCTTCCTTAGTGATAACGAGTTTGCCGTTCGTTTGCTGTGAAAGCCAAGCCCAACCCGAACCAAACAGCGTTGTAGCTGCCTGAGTAAACTGTGCCTTGAAGTTGTCGAAGCTACCGAAAGTGTCGTTGATAGCGTCGAGAATCTTACCTGTTGGCAAGTTGTTTTGACGTGGTGCACGGAACTGATCGAAATAGAGGGCGTGGTTTAATACCTGTCCTGCATTGTTGAACAGAGGGCCTTCAGGGGCTCCTTCAACGATTTCTTCAACACTCTTACCTTCCCATTCGGTGTCCTTTACAAGCGAACCAAGTGTATTTACGTAGTTCTGCAGGTGCTTACCATAGTGGAAATTAATTGTTTGTTCGCTGATAACAGGCTCTAAAGCCGTTGTTGCATACGCCAATTTTGGCATTTCTATTTTCATCATGTCTTTGTCTTTTAAATGTTTCTTACTATTAATAATCTCCTTTCATCATCCCGTTTGGGATTCTTTTTCTGTTGCAAAGTTAGTGAATTAGAATGATTTCTCCAATCGAAAAAATTTATTAAGCAATAGATAAAGGCCGTTTTTGACTCACGATGTAGGGCGGATGATGGTGCTAAAAAATGCAGAAAACCCCGACTACAACGTGTGTAGCGGAGGCTTTCGCTTTGATTTTATGTCTTGTTTACAGACAAAAAAGATTATGATGCAAACTTATTTTTTTCCAAAAGTATCATCCAAGAACTTATAGAATGATTCATCTTCGCCAACGATTGTCTTCACAATCTTGCCATCAGGGCCTATAAGTATCTTGGTGGGGAAGCCTTGTATGCCATAGTCGGCAAGCACTTTACCGCCTCTTGGGTTATAAACGTGGAGCCAAGGCAACTCATATTTCTTCACAGCTTCTTTCCATTTGGCTTCAGTATCATTGCAATCGATGCCTAAAATCTCAAACTTTCCGTCATATTTCTTATAATATTCCTTCATCTTCGGAATGCCACGGATGCACCAAATGCACCATGAGCCCCAGAAATCCAATAGCACATATTTGCCTTTTAGACTTGCCAAAGAGAGTGGTTTGCCATTGATGTCGTTGAGGGTAAAGTTAGGTGCCACGACACCTTTAGCCTGAGCAGCCTTTGATTTGGCTTCAGCCTCAGCCTCATCTTTATAGGCTTTGACCACCTTTTGATAGTAGTTCTTCATTCGTCCGTTCTTAACGGTGTTGGAAAGATAGGAGATTCCCTCTTCAATCTGGTCCTTTCCGAGCGTCACAGCGGCTACAGCGCTGGCCTCCCAACTGGCATGTTTCTTGATGAAGTCAAAGATAGCGTCGTTGATTTTCTTTTCATATACAGGCGCTTTTGCCTCATATTCGTCCATCAGCTTTGAGCGTTCTTCACCTGCTTTGAGGCGTTTTGAAAGACTTTCTGTAAAGGTATCCAACTCCTTTTGAGTCGATGCGAGCTGTCGATTGAGTTGACCGAGCTGCTGATAGAACTTTGTTCCACTTATCTGATAGTCTGTAACGGCGTCGCCTTTCAGTTCAGCTGTCTCCCCCGGTACAGCCACAATCTTGAGTTGTTTGTTGTCTTTCCGGTGCAAAGTGCTCATAGATACCAAGTAGATATCTTTCGGTTCGTCTACCTTAATCGTAGTAGTGAACTTGCCATTCTTTACGAGTATTGTGTCGCGTTGAAACTCAAAACCATTTGGAATCATGGCCACTACTGTGTCACCAAAGTCTTTTAGTTCGCCCTTCAGCGTGAAAACATCGTCTGCTGCAAAGGCTCCTTGCGCGGCAAACAATAGTGATAATGCTGCAATTGTTTTCTTCATATCCCTTTGTTTAATGTTGTTATGTTGTCCAAACGAAAGCCTTCATCGTCGAGGATGAGGCATATCTTACGCAAAAATATAAAATAAAGGTGTTAGAAATGTTATCCTTCACCTTTATTTTAAGTATTTTTATTTCTTCTTCGGGCGTCTTCTTGCCCAGCCTTCTTCGTTGAAATCGGGCTCTTCTCCTTTGAATCTAAATGGTTTTCCGCCAATAAGACTGCGCCAATCGGTTTCATCTTCGTGCGTGTTTCGACGTCCGCGACCTTGTCGTTCGCCGTTATTTCTACGGCTTGTTCGCGTTGTTTTGTCTCCGCGTTCGCCTCTACTCATGCGGCCGTTACTGCGTCCGTGTCCGGTTTCGTCAGCGTCGTTACATCTCACTTCGCGCCCTTTATACGTGGTACCATTAAGGGCTTTCATCACCTTTTGTGCATCGTCTTCGGGCACTTCGATATAAGAGAACTTCTGCAATAAGTCAATGTGTCCCACCTCTTGACGTCCATGAACGTGCTTGTTGAGGTATTGCATGATCTCACCGGGATAGAAACCATCACTCTTTCCAAGGTTAATGAAGAGACGACGGAAGCCTTCTTCGGCCACGTGTTGACGTCGTCCGTTGCCCACTTTGCCCCGTGTGTTGCGCTCACCACGCTCACTTCGGCTTCCTTTTCCAGCCACAGGCTTCTCTATTTCGGGTGCATGCTGATAGTAATCTAAGAAGCGTCCGAAGGTAACGGTTACCATTTTCTTGATAATATCCTCCTTATCTACATACTCAAACTGACGCATAATATCGGCCATGTAGGGGGCAATCTGGTCCTCGTCAACATCGGTTTTCATGATGTCGTCCATCACTTTGAAAAGCTGTTTCTTGCAAATCTCTTCAGACTTTGGCAGTTCTCCATCGATAAAGTCTTTGCCTATTTGCTTCTCTATCTGTCTAACCTTCCACTTTTCCTTTATATGTATGATGCTGATTGAAGTTCCTTTCTTCCCCGCGCGACCCGTTCTACCACTTCGATGCGTATAGCTTTCGATGTCGTCAGGCAGTCCGTAGTTGATGACATGCGTCAAATCGTCTACGTCAAGCCCACGAGCGGCAACGTCAGTAGCTACAAGTAATTGCACCGTATGCTGGCGAAACTTCTGCATAGTGAGGTCGCGTTGCTGCTGACTCAAGTCGCCATGCAAGGCTTCGGCATTATAACCGTCTTTGATTAGCTTATCGGCCACCTCCTGAGTTTCGGCTTTTGTGCGGCAGAAGATAATGGCAAAGATGCGTGGATGGAAATCAACGATGCGTTTAAGTGCCAGATATTTGTCCTTAGAATGTACGAGATAATAAATGTGGTTGACGTGTTCGGCACCCTCATTACGGCTTCCTACGACGATCTCCTTATAGTCGTGGAGATAGCTTTTGGCCACTTTCTCCACCTCACGGCTCATCGTTGCCGAGAAGAGTAGGGTGTTGCGGTCTTCTGGAAGCTGTTCAAAGATGGCGTTGATACTATCAGAAAATCCCATGTTTAGCATCTCATCGGCCTCGTCAAGAACGACATTGTTGACCTTTTCGAGTTCCATCACACCGCGATTAATTAGATCTACGAGTCTGCCGGGCGTCGCAACAATGACTTGAGTGCCATGTTTTATCGCACGAATCTGCGGCCGTATGTCCGCCCCTCCATATACAGGCACGATGTGCATGCCGTCGATATATTTGCTAAAGTCTTTCAAGTCGTCGGCAATCTGAACGCAAAGTTCGCGTGTTGGACTAAGAACAATAGCCTGGGTGGCACGATCTTGTGCGTTGACCTTCTGCAAAAGGGGAAGTCCAAAGGCTGCCGTCTTGCCCGTACCCGTCTGTGCTAATGCGATAACATCATTTTTGTTACCCAACAAATAGGGGATAACTTCTTCCTGAACAGGCATCGGATGTTCGAAGCCTAATTCCTCAATGGCGCGTCGAATGTTCTCGTTCACGCCTAATTCTTCAAATGTTTTCAATCTTTTTCCTTATTAAATGTGGAGATACAACGCCCTCCCAGCCATTTAATTTGGGCGCAATTCCTCCTAAATACATGGGAGTTGATTATCTATATTTAACCCCAACTCCCTCAAAGTTGCCTGCAAAGGTAATGATAATCAATGAATAACACGAAAAGAAAAGCGTAAAAAAGCATAATGGAAGAAGGGAAACGAAGCTGTGCCCACTCCCATTTCGTGCTGGGTTCTTCGCCTTTTCGCATCCCATTTCCAGCCCCTTGCGCTCTCCGTTTCATAGGTTTCACAAACAGCAACCAATGATTCATCGAAGAGGGAGGAGAGAAATTGACCTCAGAAATAAAGGGGATGCTAATGGATTTCATTAGAGGTGCCCATGCAGTGTGCAACCTTAGTCTGTGCGGTATCTTTCTGGTGATATTGGATTTCATCAGAGGTGTCTATGCAGTTTATTTTAGATGGCAAAATGATTTGAGTCATATTATCGTGTGATTCGCTATATTTTGCATGGTGAAATGCACCAAATCGTGCGCCCATTTGCGTCAAACGATTTTATAATGAATTATCGTTGAATGAATAATAAAAATCATTTGGAATTGTCATGCAATAAAAATTTTATGCCAATGAATATTGTTACAGCGCGCAACGCCACAGGTGCTATGCCAATATTACAATGAATGTATCTGCCGCCCTGAATACTCTCACCACGCAACTCGGTACGAGTTGTTCTTTTGATAGCCCGGGGTTGGCGAGGAACGAGCCTACCCCGGGTCAACGTTCGCAAGGAGATTCAACGCCATAGGTGTTGAGCTTTTTCCACGAAGGCACGCTTATAATGAAACATTTTATGGCAAATTAATCAAAAAAAGCGCAACACCTACGGCGTTGTTTCCCACAAACCATACGCTAACCCAGGGTAGCCTGCACTATCGTTTGGCAACCCTGGGCTATCAAAAGCGCAACACTTACGGCGTTGAAACGTTCATTTTATAATACAATTAATACCAACATATGAATAAATAAATAGCAAAATGCGCCAATATCCTAATGAACACATCGCTCATGGTGAATGTTACAACCACGCAACTCGGTACGAGTTGTTCTTTTGATAGCCCGGGGTTGGCG